>NZ_VCKY01000170.1 GCF_005889735.1 Nonomuraea turkmeniaca | reverse complement strand
GAGCTGAGCCGCTGACCGCAGCGAAGACAAGCGCGCGATCGACGCCGCTGATGACCGTACACACCTGAAAGGCATCTGATGACCGACCTCGGCCTCAACGAGCGCTTCGTCCTCATCCACAAGGGCCGCTCCATGTACTACGTCGGCGACGCCCTCGGCCACCGCTTCAACGGCCGCGACACGATCACCGTCTACGCCGACGACCAACCGATGACCCCGCTCCGCCGCCCAGGCTGGTACGCCGCCGACAGCGTCGGCCCCCACAGAATCGCCGTGCACGTTCCCCGCCCCGACCGCATCCTCGGCTACACGCTGAGCGACCCCACGGCCGAGTCTCCCCGCTTCCCCGGCACGCTCACCCCCGACGAGTACCGCGAGCGCGCCGACGCCAGCGACATCTGGTACCAGCTGTACACGCCCGCGTACGAGGGCGTCGACCCGGACGTCATCACCGTGCCGGGCCCCTGGACGGTACTCACCGACGGACCCTTCCCGCCCGACGACGCCGCTGGCACGTGGCACCCCAGCCTGCCGACCGAGCTCACCCGGCGGCCCGAGTACCACTTCCTGTTCCCTGGCCACCTGTTCGGCTTACGCGCCGCACTTCAGGCGCGCATCCGGGAGATGCCGCACGTCGAGTACTGCCACGAGCAGGAGCGGAAGCTCGACGTCACCATCAAGGTGCCACTGCAGGTGCCCGAACATGAGTGGGTCACCCCGATCTACTCACCGCGCCGCCGCGGCAAGAAGGTCCAGCGGGAGATCACCATCACCCGCCGCCTCTCCCTGGCCGTCCCTGACGGCGTCTCCGGCAGCTCCTACAGCGCCGCACGGAAGGCATGGGACGAGCAGATCGCCCACTGGACCGGCATCGTCACCGCCGCCTCGGCGAAGGGATGTAACGCCTGCCAGGGCCGCGGCTACGTCATCGTCGGCTCCGAGGAGCACAACCGCCTCTAGCGCAGGCCGCCCGCCAAGGCGGGCGGCCTCACCGTTCGACACCCAGCACCCGCACACCCGAAAGGCCTATCCCCGTGACCCCTCGCACCGGCCGCCCCGCCACCATCGACGTGACCTTCACCGCGGACGACCCCATGCACCCCGGCAAGGGCGGCGCCTTCGTCTGGCGCGTCCCCAACGACTACTCCGCCATCCTCGACGACCGCCTTCCCGTGTGGACGATCATCTGGCCTGCGGACGGCCGCAACCTGTACGTGAACCTCGACGACTACTCCCGCCCGCCGGTCGGCCTGCACGCCCGCCAGAAGGCGCGCACGCTCGCCGACGCATGGCAGATCGTCGAGGCATTCGTCGCCGCGGACAGCTGGGACGCCGTCTTCCCCACGAGAACGGGCCTCTGGATCGAACCCGACGCCGACCCGGTATGGTCCGTCAACCGCGTCATCGGCACCGCGGCAGAACCCGCGCGGCCCGGCAATGTCATCGACGTCACCTGCGTCCTGGACGACGACGCAGGCAACGCCGGCAACGGCGCCGTCTTCCGCTGGAGTAGCCCCGCGGAGCTCACCGACCGCCGCCCCGACTGGTCGATCCTCTGGCATCCGGCCAGACGGCTGGAGGTGTTCTTCACCAGCGGCCCCCACTCCTCTCCGGTCACGCTGCACACCGGCGATCAGCCACGCACGTTCGACGCCGCTTGGAAGATCGTCAAGGAGTTCATCGCCTCCGACGCCTGGGACTCACACTTCGACGACGAGCACCACCCGCACGGCTACACCGTGATCGAAGGCAGCCCGCGCCGGTGGGACGTCCGCCGTACTGGAACCGCCGCCGGCACCGACGCGCCGGCCCCCGTCGTCGACGTCACGTTCACGCCGGGCGAGAACGGCGGCTCGTTCACCTGGCTGACCCCCGAGGGTTTCGGCTATCCAGCACGCGAGTGGGAAATCATCTGGCGGCCCGCAGGCCTCGCGCTGATGTGGTTCTGGCCCGGCTTCGCCGGCTACGAGGTTGCCGGCCTGTACGAACCCGAATGGCAGCCGGAAACCCTGGAGCAGGCGTGGGGCTCGGTCGAGGCGTTCGTGGCGTCCGACGCGTGGACGTGGGGCGATCCGGACGGCTGGGCCGGCAAGCGCGTGCCGATCGACCGTCACGCCGAGCCCGTCTGGACCGTGCGCCGCATCAGCGCCGTCACGTGGGAGAACGCCACCGAGGACCGGCACCCGGACACGATCACGCTGCCGTACGTGCACGTCGACCACGACACCAACTGGCCGGCCGTGGGCCCCGGTAAGCCGGAGTTCCCGTTCGTCAGCCAGGAGCCCGGCCGCGTGTACGTAGGGGAGTGGGCGTGGAGTCCGGACCAGGCCGAGCAGTTCGCCGCGGTGGTCGCCCTGAAGGCACAGCAGGCGCGCGTTCCGGACCTGGACGCCTACAAGGAACTGGCGCTGTTCCTCGCGCGCCAGATGCAGCCGGACGACGACGGCGACGTGTGCCACTCGCCGCAGTCGCTCGCCGAGGCGGTCATCCGCCGCTACTCGCTCCACCCTCGCAATGGCTGACTTCTCATAAAAATAACTCTCCTGTATGCTTTTTGTGTAGCTCAAGGGAGATGGAAGGGGGGCGGCATGGAAGGCATCGACGTCTTCATCAAGGCTGCCGTCGGCGGCCTCGCGTGCTTCTGGCTGGGTGTGCTGCTTGGCAAGGTCGTCGTCCCGCGCGTCTACGACATGGCCGAACGGATCTACGTCAAACGGCTGCGCCCCGCGTTCCGCGCCCGCCGCCGCGAGCGCCGCACACCCCGAAGCTGACCCCATAAGGCGGGGGCGGCGCATACGCGCAGTCTCCGCCTTGCCTATGCAAGCACCTGAGGAGACCCACATGCCCCGATACGTCCTCAAGCCCGCCCCGAACGTCGACGTGTACGTCATCTTCTCCACCGTCGTCATGGGAACGACCTGGGAGGGAAACCGCGCGGCCCTCAAGGAGTTGTACGCCGACGGCGGCACCGACCCCGCCGAGGTGGCCGAGCTGCTCGCCCGCGCCGACGCCACCGGAACGTCCGACAAGGACGGCACCGGCGGCTGGGACGACCCCGGCGAGCTGTTCCTCTACGAGCTCTCATAGCCCGGCCCCGCCCCTGACCGTTCCTGGCGCGGCACCCGCCCTTCGGCGGCGCCGCGCCTCCGCGCTCGCCCGCGCCTCCGTACTGAAAGGCAACACCTCATGCCCAACACGCGCTCGATCGCCGGCCGTCACACGCCCGAGCCGTCTGGCCAGGACCGCCTGGCCGACCTGAGCGACCAGCGCGCCGACCTTGCGACGATGCTCCGGTACGGTGCCTGGCGAGGCCTCGACGATCCCGGTCATCCGCACGCCGCCGTGCTCGCACGCCTGCGGGCCGCCCTCGCCAGCAGCGACCCCGCCCGGCACCAGACCCGCACGGCGCACTCATGGGCGCGCTCGGAAAGGATCAACCGGCGCGGCGCAGTCGTACGCGGCGACGAGTCGTTCGCCACCTGCCTGTGCGGATGGGACTGGCACGACACGAGCCGCCGAGCATGCCGCGCCCGGGCGCGCGCCCACCGCGAGGACGCCACCCGGCTGCGCGTCCCCGCCGACGACGAGGCCGCGCTGCTCGACCTGCTCGACCCGTACGGGCTCGACCGGCCCCGCCGCGTCTTCACCGGTTGGACCGACGACGAGCGCTCGCCCGGCCTGTACCGGCCGAGCCAGTGGGTGACGGAGGCCCCCATCGTGGCCGTGGAACCCCTGCCGACTTCTGATCCGCGCCTGTGCCGCGTGCGGCTCACCGTCGCTCGCCCGGACATGCCAGATGTGGCCGCGGCCCGCCTGCGGGTGACGACGATGGATCTGCGCTACGAACCGGATCCGCGCTTCGCTCGCAAGGTCATCGCCGGGCTGCCGCCGCTGCCGGCGGATTCGGCGTTGAGGTCACATCGCGACCCCGTCCGCCTCGCGGCCCAAAGCTGAACCACGATGGCGGTCCCACGCCCGAGACCAGCGAAATGGGCCGACACAGCGGAGGGCCCGAACCCCGCAGGATCGGGCCCTCCGCTGCGCCTCCCGGTCTACCAGCCGCCCAGGTGCCGCAGCATGCCGCCGGTGTGGCGGACGCCGCCGCCCACGCTCGCAGGTGCCCAGCCGCCCGAGTCGCTCGCGGTCCAGCCGCTGCCGTGGTTCCCGTATCTCGTCATGATGGCGAGCCTGCCAGGCCGGCTGTGCGCGCGGCAAGATCCCCGCGGCCGGCTCCCCGGGCCGCCCCGCACGGGCGGGTGAAGCAGGCCTGGCCGGGCACCGCCAACTTCCCAAAGAATTAACTATCTTGTACTATAGAAGTGCAAGAAAGGGGGAGTGATTCCCCTTGTCTGCTCGCCGAAAGGAACGCCTGCATGCCGCGCCGCAACGTCACCCCCATCCGCCTGTACAACACCATCGCCCGCGCCCGCCACGCGGAAGTCGACAAGGCTGTTCTGACCAGCGGAGCCGAGGGCTGGTACCCGCTCGCCCTCGCGGTCATCGAGGCCCGCCAGGCGTACATCCAGATGTACGTCGCCAATGGCACCCTCGACGGCGACACCGAACCCACCACCGAGCAGGTTCCCGAGATCTCCGTTCTCGGCAAAACCCTCCAGGAGTGGCTCGACGCCCAAGAGGACCGGGTCATCTACTCCATCGCGTCAGCTGAGAACTTCCCCGGCCACCTCATGGCGTACGTGTCGGCGAAGTCGCTGCGCTGGTGGCTGAACGTCGCCTTCGGCCAGATGCCCTCGCAGAAGCACGTTGAGGAGGAGGCCGAGAGGCGCCGCGCCGAGGCGGCGCAGGGCGTCACCGCGACCGGCGCACGCCAGACCGCGACCGCCTGACTGTTCCCCCTATCCGTTACGCCGCCCCAGCTGCAGCCGGGGCGGCGTCCTCCTTTCAAGGAGTCCCTGACGTGACCGTTCTCGCACATCAGCCTCCCTGCACCACCTGCCACGCGAAGGCCGGGCGGCCGTGCCGATGGGAGCACACGCGGCGCACCACTGAACCTCAGCCGGTGCCCCACCCCGTCTCCGCGTCGAACCTCATGGGCGTGATGCGCGCGAACGAGGTGGAAACACTCGACGACGTGCGCGACTGCCTGACGCGGCTGCGCGAGCTCTACGACGAGGGCGCGGGCGTGTACGGCGCCGCCATGGATGACGCCCTCACCAAGAAGGTGCTGTGGCACGTCGCCTGCGGACACGCCCAGGCCGCCGAGATGGCCTGCGTCATCCTCGACCGTTCCGCGTGGGGACCCGCTCGCTGACCACCCGCCGCGCTGCTCGCCCCGTTCACGCCGAAAGCCCCGTCTCACCCACCCGGAGTTTCCCCATGTCCTCGCACGTCCGCATGACCGCGTCCGCCGCCGACCTGGTCGCCATGATCGAGACGAGCAGCCAGCGCACCCTCCGCTCCTTCGACCAGCCCGACCGCTCCTACATCGACGCCGTCGGCCACGCGGCCCGTAACGGCCACACCCCGCCGATCCCCGCCCACGTCGCCAGCCTGCTACGCCGCAACCCTCGCAGGGGCACGCACCTCGTCCTCACTGGGCATCAGCAGGCCGCCGTCCGGCTGTGGCGGCGGCACCGCATCGCGTACGCCATCGACCGCACCCTGTGGGAGGAAGTGGGCGACACCGACCCCGGCGACATCCTGCCCGCGAACCTGTTCGACCAGTTACCCCACAACGACCCGTTCATCGCCTTTCCCGAGCCGCTGGTGCTCAACCGCGAAGGCGACCTCGTCGAGCACATCGTCGGCGTGTTCGTGACGGGTCACCTGCCCACGTCAGACGCCGCAGGAGCCAACACGACCGGGCTTGGGATGGTCGCGGCCGTCGCGAGCGACATCCTGAGCGTCGGACAATGCTCCACACACGATGACCATCGCGCGGCGATCAGCCTGATGTTCGCCGGCATCGCGTACGGTCCCGACGGGCGGCCGCACATGGTCAACGGCGCGGTCGACCTGCGCTGGACGCACATCGCGTTCACCATGGAGGACGACCAGTCCATCGCGACGCTCATCGACCACGTCGTAGCCGAGTACGGCGACCGCGTGCCCGAGAACGCCTCCACCGGAGCCGAGATCAGCGTCACCGGCGACATCGCCCATATGCTGCGGCGAGCCGTCTCGCTGATCATCTACCTGTGCGCGGAGAACGCCGACATCGTCGCCGCCCCCCGTGCGCCGGCGAACCGCCGCCGGAGCAGCCGCCCAGGCCAGCAGCCGAAACCCGCGCGCGTGCTGAACGTTGGCTACCGCATTGGCGCGCAGCTGCGCGCCTGGCGGGCGGCGATCCGCCGCTCGTCCACGGGGTCCACAGGGCAGAGCAGCCGCCCGCACGTGCGCAAAGCTCACTTTCACACCTACCGGCACGGCAAGGGCCGCGCTCTGCGCAAGATCCGTTGGCTGTCTCCGATCCCGGTGAACTTCCACGGCCGTGACGCCGACACCACCACCGTCATCCCCGTCGGATGACCCGCGCCCCCGCCGCCGGGGGCGCACCCCGCCCTGTTCGTCCGACGAAAGGCCGGCCCTTGAGTCAGCACCACGTCACCCTAAACGGCGTCACCTACCGGCCCGGCGTCTATCCTCCCTTCGCCAAGATCGTCTGCCGCGCCGCCGGCGTTTTCCGCGAGCCAGCCGCTTCGGAAGCCCGAGCGGCGAAGGTGGCCTACTTCGCCCGGCTGTACAACGTGCCGTCGCGCACCGCTTTCCAGATCGCTCGCAGCATCACTCTGCGCAAGTACACGTACGCGCGCCTCGAGGCCGAGCGAATCGAACGGGAGAGGATCGCGGCGTGCCGCGCGTGGGGTTGCTGCCCCGTCTGATGAACCGCGCGCCATGCGAGACCGCCTCGGCACGGCGCGCGGTCCTCCCGTCCCTTCGCCTCCGACCAGCGACCACGACCACGAGAGGCAACATCGTGTCCCAGCAAGACCTCAAACCGATCAGCATCGTCTGCGGCGACTGCGGCACCACCGATGAACGCGCCATCGCTGGCGACGACATGGGCCAGGCCGCCCGCGCCACCCTGCGCCGCGCAGGCTGGCGCCGTGACGAGACCGGCGACCACTGCCCGCGCCACATCCCCGTCAAGGAGCTGACCGCCCAGGCCGGGCTTCCCGCGGGCGGCAAGCTGCGCGAGCTCCTGCCGGAGCTGGCCCGGTACGTCCTGCCGCCGCTGGCCAAGGCACAGCCGCCGATCATCACCGTTGAGGACCTCGACAGGTACACCGACGTCGCGCTGCTGGACGTCGCCGGGTTCGGCGCGGCCCGCCTGACCAAGCTGAAGGATGCGCTCGCCGGCCGCATCGGCCGCACCGAGGCGCTCACGTGATCAATCAGGACGCGCTCGTGGACCTGGTCGCTCAGCTCGCGGCCGCCGGCCGCGACGACCCGACGATCGCGGCCCAGCTCGAACTCGCGCCTCACGAGATCCGCGCCATCCGCAGACGCAACGACATCCCGGCAGGCGAAACCCGCTGGCTGGGCAAACCCCCGGCAGGAGAACCCGCGTCATGAGCCTGGCCCACAACCAGGAACTCCTCCTGGCCGCCCACGCCGTCGCCGAGGCGCTCGTCACGTCCCGCGACGTTCCCGCCGCTCCCGCGCCTGCCAGCTTGCGAAGTTACCGCGGGGACTGGTCCGCCGGGCGGCTCTTCCTGGCCGCGGTCGTCCTGGTCGCCGACCGGCACCAGGCTGGACAGCGCCGGGACACGTGACGCAGAACAGGCCGGTCGGGTGGGCCGCCGCGCAGGGCCCGTACGGCGGGTCGCGCGCATGCTCAGCCACGCACGCGCCCGCCGACGGCAGCCGAATCGACACGTAAATAACTGCCCTGTACTATATTTGTGTGAGCAGGGAGGGGCGATCTTCCTGCGCAACGGACCAGGAGGACATGCATGAACCACGTGTGCGACAGCAGCTGCCAGCCCACGATCACCGACCACGGTGACGGCATCACCGAGACGTACAGCCCGCACGGCGGCGCCCACATTTTCCGCATGCCGGCCGCAGTCACCCGCGACGGCGTGACCATCTCCACCCACCCCTCCTCGTACTACGTCACCACGCGGTACACGCGCCTCGACGACCCGTACAGGCCGCTCCAGTACGAAACCACCGTCAACGGCTGGTCCGGCGAGGACAGCATGCGCAAGTACGCGTTGCACGCCCTCCGCGCCGTCGTATCCCGGCTCAACTGACACCCGCCCCTGTCGCCCCCGCCGCCACGGCGGGGGCGACAGCCGCCCAGGACGGAAACCATGACCACGTCGCCGAACCCGGCAGCGCCGGCAGTCGAACCCCCGCGCCCGGCAGTGCTGCACATCGTCCAGACCAGCCACCACACGCCCACCCTCAGGCCGGGGCTGCTGTTCACCGGCCCGCTCACACCGATCTGGCTCCACATCAACAACGCCGACGGCACCTACACGATCGCCCACCTCGCCGGTGAAGAACTCACCGTCCTCACCCGTGACGCCGCCGCGTGCGGCTGTCCGTGACCTGCAACAGAGAACCATCCGGCCCAATGTCCCGACCGAGAGGAACGCGATGACCAACCCCGGCCCCCTTGCCCGCGAGCGGTTCGTGCTCCAGGACACCTGGCCCGCCGAGCACGCCGAGCAAATCGCCGCCGACGGCTGGAGCGTCGTCAACGCGCCGCGCCCGCTGATCGGCCGCATCACCTGGGAGGGCGCCTTCCTCACCGGGATCTTCTACGCGGCCGGCCCCGTCCAGGAGTTCGGCGAACGCTGGCGGCGCGACGACGCCACGCTGCTCACCCCGCTCAGCCACGCCGACATCCTGGACAGGATGCGGGCCGTCTGCGCCGAGTACGGCACCACGCTGGAGGCGTTCGCCGCCGAGTATGACGGCGCCGCGCGAAGCCTCGCCGACGACCTTGACCTGCCCTGGGATGAAACCTGGCTCGTCCCGCCCGTTGAAGGAGAAGACCCCCGTTGATCCGGCTCAACCTCGACAAAGCGCTCGCCGAACTCGCCTACCGGGAGCGGGACGCCCACGAGCGCGCCGAGCGCACCCGCGCCGAGCAGGCGGCCCAGCGCGCCCGCAAGACCGTCGGCCTGCACGTCTGGTTGCTGCCGGAGCACCGGCGGCCGAACGAGCCGGGTGCCTTCCCTGACATGGGTGTGGCCGGCGACAGGGGAGCGGTCGCCCTCCAGCTCGTCGCCGACCTGCGCGACATGTTCACCCTCGACGGCAACGACCGCGCCGCCGAGGCCCTCCAGCAGGCGCTCACCGCCCTGGACGACAACTGACGACCCATGCCACGAACTCCTGCCTCAAGCTCACGGCCCCCGGCCATCCCCTGAAGGAGCAACGTTGACCCGCATCTACTACGACACCGAGTTCCTCGACACCGGTCACAGCATCGAAGGAGTCTCCATCGGCCTGGTAGCCGGCGAGCGCGAGTATTACGCCATCAACGGCGACATGCCGCAGGCGTCGATCTACTGGGACAAGTTCTTGCGCCCCGAGGTGATTCCGCACCTGCCGCGATATCCGGGCCCGGTCCGGCCGCACCGCTGGCTCGACCCGTGGCATCCGGACGTGAAGCCGCGGCAGCAGATCGCCGCTGAGGTCTACGCGTTCATCACGTCGTTCCCCGACCCCGAGCTGTGGGGCGACTGGTCCGCCTTCGACCACGTGGGACTGTCCTGGCTTGCCGGCCGCCCCATGATGGAGCTGCCGCCGGGCGTGCCGGACCGTACGAACGACCTGCAGCAGGAAGTGGCCAGGCTCGGCAACCCGCCCCTGCCCGAGCAGACGACCGGACGGCATCACGCTCTTCACGACGCCCGCCACAACCAGCAGGTGGGGGACTACCTCGAAGAGCTGGCGAACAAGCGGATCACGATCAACGGACGCCTCTACGAGGTCATCAAGTGGGACTCACGCGACGGCAACGGCGACGAAGAGGCGTGGATGCTGTACGCGCGCCGGCTCCCGGCCGGGTGACCGCCGCCGACCGGACAAGGCGCCAACTTGCCCACAAAATAACTCTGCTGTATTATTTAATACGTGGAAGGGGGGACCTCTTCCGGTCCTGCTCGACTCGACACCACGGAAGGAACCCCCATGATCACCATCACGCCGCCACTGCCTCTCGCAAGCATCGACCCCGCGAGCCCGCACCTGCCCGCGAACCACACCCCCGGCCATCTGACCCCGTCGCCCGTCGTCTTCCAACTGGAGGAGCGCGACGGCGTTACCGTCGCCGTCGCGCTTCAAGCGGCGGCGTTCGACGACGGCAACCCCGTCACCTACGCACTCCAGGACGTTCAAATCCTGCTCCTTACGCATGGTGACGCTCACACGCTCACCGGAAGCCTCGACCTTCACGACACCCACGGCGACACGTTGACCGTGACAGTTCGTGACGGGCAGGCGGAAGCGCTCTGGTCCTGACTCGCGCCCCCTCTCCCGCCAAGAGCGGGGGAGGGGCACCCCGCGGCGGCGACTCGCGCCGCCGCCACCCGCACCCCGACATCAGCCATCCCTCCCGAAACGGTCATGATCACCATCACGCCCCCGCTGCCGCTGACCGACATCGACCCGGCCAGCCCACACCTGTCCAGCAACCACAGGCACGGCCGCCTCGTCCCCGTGGACGTCGTCTTCCACCTGGAAACCGACGACAGGCCGGTCGCCACCGCGCTCACATGGGTGGGCCCCGAAGGGGGCGACGTGTTCAACCCGGCGGCTGAAGTGAGGCGCATCATGCGGCTCCACCCTGACCACACCTTCGCTGGGACGATCACTTTTCCTGCGGAGGTCGGCGAGGTCCTGCTGGTGACCGTCGCCGACGGCATCCTCACCGACGCCTATCAGCCCTACGACCCCGCCAACGCCCTGCACAATCCCCGAGAGGCTGCGCGAGCATGAGCGCCATCACTCCCACCGCCGCCATCGCCGAGCGCGCGGCCCACCTGCGCGAACTCCTGGACCGCGAGCACTACTACAGCCTCGCCATCCCCCGCACGGAAGCGACCGCCCTCGCTCAGCAACGGCGCCCTCTGCCGTGCCCGCCCCCCACCAGCCTGCCGCCCTCCACCGACTGGACCGAGGTGATCGTGCGCGGCTACGCGAACGAGTTCGGCATCGTCTTGGTGTCCATCTGCCCGCACGGCAGCGCCGCCTACGACGTACTTCCCGATGACGGTGGTCAGGCCAGCGGCCTCACCTGTCACTCCGCACGGGATGCCGTTGACGAGCTCCGCCGCCTCTTCGCCTGATCGGCCCGGCGCTCCGCCGGGCCGATTCCCCTCACGCCACTCACGCATCCCCGAGGAGCGCCACGTGATCGACCACGACCGGCCCCACGACCTGGACGACCATGCCGCCCTGGCCACGGAAGACGACGCCGGTCCCCGCGTTGCACAGTTCCAGCCGAACCGGATCAGCCGGGGCATCATGGCCAAACTCGAAGCGGCAGGCTTCGCAGTCAGAGTGCCGGCCGCCCCGCACGGCGCCTCATGGGCGCTGACCCTGTACAACGCCGGCTGTCCGTGGGACGGCGTGCTGTACGTGTCCAAGCAGAAGGGACGGGCGCTGCGGATCACTCTCACCTGGCATCCGCCCCGCCAGGCGCACCAGACCCGCAGGGCCGAGGGCGCCCACGCCATCCACGGCCTTCTTCGACAGTTCACCCCGGACGGATGGAAGACCAGCCATGCGTGATCAGCTCGTCGTCACCGGAGACGCCATGGTGGACGCCTACCTGGCGCTGGCGCGCTTCGTTCGCTGCCCGCAGCGCTCGCTGGAGGCCGCCGAGGAGGTGCTGACCGAAGCGCAGCAGTTCGATCGCAAGCACAACGGCTGTTACGGCACCGCCGAGGACCGCCAGCGCGCCGAGAAGAGGTACGACGAGGCCAAGCAGGCACTCGACCTCGCCCGCGACGCCGAGGACAAGGCCGCCGGTGAGGCGCGGCAGGCCTCGCCCCGCCTGTTCGACCTGGCCGAGGACGAAGTCACCGGATTGTGGGAGGACTTCTACGGCCCCAGCGGTGCCGCGTATGACCGCAGCAAGGACGACATGCCCGACGACGACACCCCCTGGTGCGCACTGGAGCCGGGCACCATGGTGCAGATTCGCTACCTCACCACAGGCCAGGTCGTGACGTGGCAATTCGTAGAGCTCGGCGAGCCCCACCCGGACAACGGCGCGCTGCGCATCGCCCGCTACGTCGAACGCAGCAGGTGGCGTGCCACCCCCGCCCTGGTCGAGCTGGCGGTTGACCCGGAAGCCCCCGTGGGTCTGCACGCCCGATCCAAGTACATGACCATCGCTCACCCGTGAAAGGACCCGCATGGGCGCCACGTTCAAGACCGAAGGCCGCATCCGCATCACTCCGCCGCTCCCCGGCACCGCGGCGAATCCCCTCGTGCACGGGCGGCGCGCCGACGGGCCGCCCGTCGACCTTCTCTTCCAGACGTGTTCCGAGGACGGCCTCCGTGGCATCGGCGCCGTCGTCGCCGCGGAGGAGTACCCGCATCGTTTCGGCGACCTGGCCGGCCAGCTGCAGACCATCATCGATCACTTCCCCGGCCACACCTTCGACGGCGTGATCACCTACACCGGCGACGACCCGAGCGACGTCGTCACGATCGAGGCCAGAGACGGCAGAGCTGTCTTCACCGGAGATCCCACGTTTCCCGACGACGAGCAGGACGACGCCCAGCAGCCCCCGTGGCCACCGGAGGAGACGATCACAGGGATGGCCAGCCCCGAGCCCCGGCGTGACGGCGCGTCCCTGCTGACGTTCGCCGCGTTCCTGACCTCCGATCAGGCTCTCGCGGCGGCCGCCGTCCGGCTGCTGCCGATCCTGGACGCGTTGGACGGCGCCGACGGCGGCGCCGCTGCCGTCGTGGACGAGCCGACGCGCCAGGCGCTGCTCCGGCTGGCCGACAGCGGTCACATCGACGACATCGCCCAGGTGGTCGCGGCGGCCGTACGGGCTGCCAAGCCGGAGCCGCAGCGTGCACGCCGCTACCGCTTCGACGGTGACGATCCCGGCGGCTGGCCGATCACGACGCTCGTGATCCCGCACCGCGGCGGTTACATCATCCGTAAGGGCGACGAGAGCGGCCCTGTCTGGAACCACGACGCGTGCTGGTGGAACGGCAGCTGGAGCTACGCCGAGGATGGCCCCACCTATGTACGAACCGAAGCGGAGGCGCTGACGCTGGCCCGCCATCTCGCAGGCCTCGACTACGAGCGCACCACCATCCGCGACCACGACGACGGCGACCCGTACGCCGAGCTGGTGAGCCGGTACACCATTCACCAGCGCTCGCCCAGCGTTGAGGACTACGTCGCCAGCCGAGACACCGTGCACGTGGAGCGGTACCGTCCGGTGTCGATCCTGCGGGGGAGGGACAGCTTCGAGGTACGGGTGCCCGAGGACCAGTGGGTGGTGGTGAGCGGCAAGCGGGCCGACACGTTCTGGGACGGGAAGCTCGGCGACTGGGACACCATCGACGGCGGCGGCTTGGAGCGGTTCGTCATGAGCAAGGAAGCCGCGCTGGACACCGCCCACCGCATCCTCGGCCTGAGCTCCCATTCAGCTTCGCCAAAGTAATAACTATCCTGTACTATTTAAGACGTTAAAGGGGTGGAGCGTTCGGGGGGGTGCCGGTCTCGGCGTCCACCCCGGCTCACTTCCGCCCCTTCCGGCGTTCGTCTCTTCCGTCCCGATGAAGGAGTCCCTCTCTCGTGTTCCCACCTCTCCTCTGGGAAGACCAGCCCGACGGCAGCAGCGTCGGCCGCGCTGGCGGCGTCGAGCTGTTCGCGATCACGCCTGCGCGAAAGTCGCCGCCGTCCGGCGACGGCACGGACGTCCGACGGCCGGTCAAAGCCTGGCTGCTCACCTGCGCCCTGCCGACCGCAGCCGGCAAGGCCAGCCAAGTCGGCGTGATCAGTGTCCCCTCCGGCAAGGCCCGCGCCCAGGACCTGCTCGCGAACGTGCGCCTCATGCTGCTGCCGGGCATCGCCGACGTGAGCCGTTTCACCGTGGACGGCAACACCGTCCCGATCACCGACGACAGCTACGACACCAGCCGCCGCGCCTACGTCGAACGCGGTCCGTACGGCTGGGCGATCCGATCCGAGAGCCCCGCGGGACCGATCCTCAACTACGACAAGAGCGCCTGGGTGGAACTGGACGAGCAGGGCGACATCGCCGAGTACGACTTCGACGACCCCGCCACGGTGCAGCGCCCCTTCGACGAAGCCTACGCCGCCGCACGCTCCGTCGTCGGCCTCGACCGCTGACCTGCCCTCGGTGGGGCGGAAGCCTGTGCACTTCCGCCCCACCTCACATTCTTTCTCTCCCCCGCGCCGACCTCTCACGAAAGCAGGCCCTCATGACTGACCGCAGCCCCAAGCGGCTCAGCTGGAGCGACTGGCACGCCGACTCCCTCGTCGCCATCGGCACCTTCAACGGCAGCCGCGCCTTCACCATCACCCGCGCCCACGACGTGACCGGCACCCTCCTCGACCGGGACAAGCCGTTCGCCCTCAGCAACTACATCGGCATGCCCGGCCCCCTCGACTACCCGAGCCTGGAGCAGGCGCAGGAACGCGCCGAGGTCCTCCTCGAGGCGTTCCTCGCTGACTTCGGCCTCACGGTCGCCGACCCGTACGCCGACCTGGCTACCCACTACACCATCCATCCCATCCCGCCCGGACAGTCCGGCCACGATCCCGCCCAGGCCGTCCACGTGATCGCGTACGGGACCGCCTGGGTGATCCGCAGCGGACGCCCCGGCGGCGACTACTGGGACCGCAACCCCCAGCGGCGCGGCTGGTGCCCGCCGCGCGGCACCATGGAACGCTTCCTGATCGGCGACCGCACCGAGGCCCTGGAGGAGGCACATCGCGCCGCCGGCCTCGACATCCCGACCCGGCAGGCATGACCGCCGGCGACGTCGCCGAGCTTCTCGCGGCCGCGGAGAAGGGCCCGCCGGCCTGGCTCCGCGGTCTGCACGAGCACCTCGCCCGCCGCACCGGCCGCGAGCACGGCCGCAGCTGCTGCACCTGCTGGGCCTACTCGCTCGGCTACAACGAGATCGACTGGCCGCTCGACGATCACGAGCAACGCCACCAGTAACGCTGCCCAGCCAGCGAAGGACCGCTGCGGGAGCGGGCGCCACGGAGGCGCGCCCGTTCCTGCGGCGGCCGGCACCACCCGATGCGACGTAAGCGGACAGCCCCGGCACCCTGCGCGACGACCTGTCAACGCTCGGGGGAGTCGTACCGTGCAGAAGATCCAAGCCCGCTACTTCACGCAAGGCCGCATCCGCAAAATCCGCCTCCTGGTGATTCACAGCATGGAAGCGCCGGAGAAGCCCACGACCGCGGAGAACGTAGCCAAGTGGTTCGCCACCAGCGCGCCCCGCACCAGCGCGCACGTGTGCGTCGACAACAACTCGACCGTCCGCTGCGTAGACGACAACGACACCGCCTGGTGCGCGCCGAACGCGAACGCCGACGGCCTGCATGTCGAACTGAGCGGCTACGCCCGCCAGACACGCGCCGACTGGCTGGACACGTTCTCCCGCGCCACCCTCGCCAACGCCGCCAAGGTCGTCGCCAGCTGGGCGAAGAAGTACGACATTCCCGTCAAGAAGCTCACCCCGGCCCAGGTCGCGGCCGGCAAGAAGGGCATCTGCGGCCACGTGGACGTCACCCGCGCCTACCCCGGCACCGGCTCCCACACCGACCCCGGTAGCAAGTTCCCCTGGGATGTGTTCATCGCCATGGTGAAGGACGAGCTCGACGGCAAGCCGGCCAAGCCGGTCTCCTGGTCGCGCACCCTCGTCTACAAGAAAGGCAAGGCCCTCATGCAGGGGGCCGACGTCACGCAGTGGCAGGCCCGGATGGACGCGCTCGGCTACGACATCGACGTCGACGGTCTGTACGGGCCCGCGTCGGCCGCGATCACCCGCACGTTCCAGGGGAAGGCCGGCGTGCTCAAGACCGGCTCGGTGGACAAGACCACCTGGCAGGCCGCCCAGAAGGCGACGGCGAAGTGACCTTCGCTGATGCCCTCAACGTCCTGAAGGCCGGCCGCAGGGTCCACTCGCGCCGGGTGGGACGGCAAAGGCATGTGGATCGTCCGCGTGCCCGGCTCAACCATCACCGTTGACGCGCGGCGCCCGCTCGGCCAGGCTGCGCCCGAACTCGTCGGCCGGACGGTCACCTACCAGCCGCACATCGACATGTTCACCGCGGACGGCCGGATCGTCCCGTGGGTTGCGTCCCAGTCCGACCTGGACGCCGACGACTGGGCCGTTGTGTGACCGATCGGCATGAGCAGACCAGGCCGGGCGCTCACTCCTCGTGGAGGGGCGCCCCAGGCCCGTACAGCTCGACACCCCGCGCCATGAGCCAGATCGTCACCCGTCGCTTGGTGACGTGCAGCTGATCCGCGATCTCCTGCAGCGTCCAATCTTCATCCCGGTACCAGGCCACAGCACGGTCAGCGCGAGGGTCATCAACCGAGAGCAGGCCGCGCTTGGCCAACCACCACATCACCGTTGAGGACGAGCACCTGCCCCCGCCGCCGGCGGCGGCCGCCGCGTCGCGGGCGATCTCCGACATGTTCCAGCCCGCCTCCACCCGCGCCTGCAGGAACTCACTGGTCAGGATGTCGCCCCAGGTCGGCCGGGAGCTGCTGTGGCTGCCCCGGTGCGGGATGCCGAACCGCGTCAGCGCCCGGTACACCGTGGACACGTCGCATCCGGCGTCATCCGCGATCGTCTCGACCGGGGCGCGCTCTCGCAGGTAGCGGCGACGCAACCAGTCGGGGGTGAGGCGCGGGTTGGCGTTGGCCGGGCGGCGCATGACGGGCTCCTTCGTTCACGTTGAACGATGGGCGCCCGGAAATGGAGCCCAGCCGGAGCCGGGGAACAACCACGCCCAATGGGGCGGCAATGAGGCCGAGGCGCCCGACGCCAGGCTACCGCCTGCGGACGACAGAAGGGGAGCCTTCGCGCCGAAGGCTCCCCCAGCGCTACAGCATCACGGTCAGGGTGACCGCGGTGGCTGCGGCCCCAGCGATGGCACCCGCGAGAGCCTGGGCGGGAGTGTGGTCGCGGATCTCCGCGCGAGCCCACCCGATCAACGCCACCACCACCGCGCCGCCCGCGAGCACCACGACAGGCGCGGGCAGCACCCACGCCAGCATCACCACCGACCCGCCGGCCACAGCGGTGTGAAATGAAATCTTCCAGCGGAGGGTGATCGGGCCCACCACGGCGAGCGTGGCGAGCATGATGACCACGCACGCCACCATCACCTGCGGGGCGCCGAGCACCACGAGCAGCCCGAGCGCGACCGTGACCAAGGCCACGATCACGGCAACCAGCTTCGGCCGCTGGCTGCGCTCCCCGATGTGCCAGTCGCCGAACCAGCCCTTCCGCACCCCGCCGAAGATGATCACGGCCGGGACGCCACCGCACAGGGCTGCGGCGAGGACGCCCCAGCCGAACCCGGCCCACCCCGATGTGACCGCGCCCACCACCAGCGGCAAGCTGATCACGATCCACATCGGCGCGAACAGGTCCGTCAGGAGCCGAGCCGCGCGACGCTGCGGCCGCGCCGCGCCCTCTGCTGCTTGTACTGCGTCGCGACCTGGCGCAACCACGTGGTCTCCCTCTCAAATCGTCGCTTCATGGCATCGAGAGTCTCGGTCCCCGGGCTGGCGCCCGTGTCCGAGTCGTTCTCGTCCGGGCCGGGGCCAGGGATCTGCCCTGCGGGCGCGTTGAACGGCGCCCCCGCTCGGGCATCCTTCAAGGCGTCGGCGACCCATTCGGCCGCCACTCGGGGGTCGTTGCTCTCCGGCGGCGTGATCACGGACGTGAGGTTGAGCATGCCGTCCTGAATCTCCAGCACCCGCCTCACGACCCGGGTCTGCAGCGGCACGTCCATCTTGAGCTTCACGTCGGGGTACTGGTCGATGAGCGCCTTCCACAGCGGCCGCAGCTCCCGCAGGGCGGTGAACTCCCGCCACCGCGCGACGCCCGCCCGCCACGCCGGGATCGACGTGCCGGCCGTAATCCCGAACAGGCAGATGACGAGCGTCACCCGCCCAAGGATGGGGATCTCCCGCAAGGTGGTGTCCGGATCGAACAACGTCACGAGGTTGATCGTCATGACGTGCAGCCGGTTGATCACTCCGGCGACCATGCCGATCGTGGACAGCACCAGGCCGAGCCGCAGCAACGGCGGTGCCACTCGCGCGTACCCGCCGAACATCCACCCGGCCGACGCCAGGCAGGTCATCAGCCAGGAATCGAACACCGCGAGGTAGACCCGCCCGGAAGACGCGGTCGGGAAGGGTGCGTGCGCGCCGTCCACCCAGTAGATGCGGCCGCCCCTGGCGATGAACATCGCCGTCAGGACGGCCATTACCACGGCGGCGATCGGCCAGATCCAGCGGGCCCGCGACGGCCGGCCGTTGCGCGTGATCACCTCCACGTAGGCGAGCAAGCTGGTCGCCGAGGCCAGACCGGTCAGGTGTCGCAGCAGCGTGGCCAGTTCGGTGCCGGTGGTGGCGTCCATCCACGCTACGACCGGCGGCGCCGTGACCACCCGGGACAAGGCCATGCCGGTGAACGCTCCCCACAGCATCACCTGCTCGAGCGATGTCCGATGCTTCAGGGCGTGTAAGGCAGGCCGAACGCGGGAGATCGAAGCCCCCCACAGAATGATCAGGAGTAACCAGTCCACCCAGGTCATGCCGGGCTCCCTATGATTCGTAGCCGAAGGTTCTGGATAAGCGGTGCAGGCCCTCGTCGCCGTCTTGAGGCGGAGGGGTGTGGGCGCGCGTCAAGATCAGGGCTGCGAGTTTCTCGGCGTCACGTTCCCACTCGGTTTCGTAGCGGCCGCGTCCCGCCGCCATGATGGGGCCGAGCATGCGCCGGATGAACACCTCAGCGTCGCCTCCGACGCGGCCATGCTTCAGGAGCATGTGGCTGACCTCGTGGAGCGCGATATTGACTCGCAGCAGCCCGGAGGCGCCTGGGTCCACGAAGAGGTGGTCCGCGTTTTTGGTGCCGAGCCATAGCCCCGTCACAGCGCCCCTCGCTTCGTCGGGCAGGTCATGCATGTGCAGCGGGCGCTGTCGTACATCGCGGATGCGATCAAGGAACGCATCCAGCGTGAACGGATAGGGGATGGGCGCCTCGAGCAAGGCAGCCAGGAGCGCAGGGGACGGCAATGTGTGACCTTTCGGCTGGAGCCCGGACAGACTACCCGGGGTCTCCGACAGCCCCTTCTAACTTCCGTCTACATCGCGATCGTCGCTGCCGCGTTTGCTCGCCTGGGTATCGCCATGGTCGGCCGCAGGGGTGACGTTGCTCGTGCCCGGTTCAGGTTGGCGTGGCCTTTCGCCGAGGCCTTCAGCTTCGAAGACGGCGTCAACGATCTTGACGAGGGCCACACGCTTGAGAGCGTCCATGCCGTTCCAGCGTTCGGCGATGTACTCGATGCCCACCGCTTCCACGCGCTGGCGGATGTGATCCTCCTGCCGCCGCTCTTCTTCGGTGAGGGGTTCGGCGGGGTCGTCGCCCAGAAGCCAGCCTCGCTGTACGCCAAGCAGGTCCGCGAGTGCATTCACGGTCTCAATGCCGGGATTGGTGCTCTTTCCCTTTATCAGCGCGCTGATGTACGCATTGGAGAAGCCCACGCCCTTGTACCCTTTGGCCTTCAACGCGCGGGCCACGGCACGGGCGGACAAGCCCTGGCGGTCCATCGCTTCCGCCAGCCGCTCGGCAAAGGTTGCCACTTCCATCCGCTCCTCACGCCCGGCATGTCTCTTAGGTCAGCCGTCCAACCTATGTGTTCTGTGTGCGCCTACAGTACACAGCTTGTGTCCATTGTGTCGGCTCAGTTGACAAATGGGAGGGTCTGCCAGAAGATCGTCCCTCCGGCCGTGAAGCGCGGCCGAACAGGCATGTCCTGAATGTGCGTCCTGAGTAGACGCTCAGGACGTGCGATCTCCATAGCCCCCGAGACCTGGAGAGACGCGCGTTGAACGAGCTGGACCCCGCAAGCCGCGAGCAGTTCGACGAGATGCTCATCTCCGACGCCGTTCGCTTCTGGGAGAAGGTCCAGGGGCGTCCCAACGAAGCCCGGGCGTTCCTTGACACCGCCGTGGCGGCGCTGGGCCGCGAGCAGGAGCGCACCAAACTGCGGCAGGCCGTACTAAGGCACATCATCGGCATGGGGATGAAGCGCCTGCGGGACGAAGGCGTCGAGGTCAAGCAGATCGTCTCCCGCACCCGCCTCGGCGATCAGAGTGGCAAGCCCGTCAGCCGGGCATGGGTGGACAAGCACATGCTCACGGACGGGCAGATGGCGGACATCGTGGACGCCTTCGCCAGGGCCGAGCAAGCCTACGACGCCCTCGCCAACGACACCGAGGCGTTCTCCGCCACGCGCGCGCAGGCCCGCCGCACCGGCAATCAGCTGCGAGCACTCATGCGCTGGATCGGTGTACGGCTCAGCGGTGTCGCCGCGGTGGCAAGCGTGACTTGGGTAGTCGCCAAGTACGGCGTCGAACTGGACACGATCACGCTGGCCGCCGGCGGCTTCATGGCCGCCGCGGTGGCGAGCCGGGTTGCCGCCGCCCCCACCGTTCCCGGCCTGGAGCAGGCCACCGTGCATCTCGGCAACGGCGCCGGAAGCGGGCTGTCGTCCCTTAGCAGCGTGTGGTCCGGAACGACACAGGCGGGCAGCGTAGCCAGCGCGGGCGCCACCTCGTCCGGCCCTGTCGCCACGGCGATGACGAAGGTAACCGTCGGCGTCGTCACCAGCGTCGAAGTGTTCGCGGGAGTGTCGGCCCCGGTGGCCACCACACTCGTCGTGGTGCCTCCTGCGATCGCCGCCGCGCCGGCTGCACACCAGGCCGCTGAGGACGTGACGAACTCCTGGCCGGACCTGTTCGCTGAACAGCCGGGCGATCCCGCGCTGCTCACGTATACCAGCCCAACCCCATCCCCGACTCTCGTGGAGGACATC
Source organism: Nonomuraea turkmeniaca (assembly GCF_005889735.1). Classification (GTDB taxonomy): domain Bacteria; phylum Actinomycetota; class Actinomycetes; order Streptosporangiales; family Streptosporangiaceae; genus Nonomuraea; species Nonomuraea turkmeniaca. The sequence goes on along the minus strand of NZ_VCKY01000170.1, from coordinate 1,796 downwards.
GACGAGCCGGACGCCGAGGCGACGCCCACGCCTTCGCCAACCGCCTCCGCCGCCTCACCATCAGGTGCAGTTGCGTCATCGCCAGCCGTGACGTCCCAAAGCCCATCTTCTTCGCCGGCCGCAACAAAGCCACAGACGACGCCGACAACGGCGGACACGGTAACGCCGACGATGACCGCCAAGCCGACGAGCGCCGACACGCCGACGCCGCAGGTGCACACGGACCCGGGTGTTGTTCCCAGCCCGTCTCCGTCGACTCCCTCTTCGAGTTCGACCAGCACCCCGGACCTACCTTCGACACCGACTCCCACACCGAGCCCTTCGCCCTCGTCCACATACACACCGACCACGGAGCCGACGTTGTCCCCGACACCGACAGCCGTTCCCGATCCGCTGACGCAGACGCCAGCAGGTCCGCCGACCGGCAGCCCGTCGCCAGCAGCTTCGCCATCCGAACTACTGGCGACCATGCCGACGTCGGCGCCGTCACCGTCGATCGAGACGCCGTCGCTCAACGGTGACTCCCTAGGAGTTCAGCAGGATGCCGGACCGCCACCGGGAGACCTCACCGTGATCAGGTGACCCGATCCGGGGGCGAGCCGGCCTGGCGGCCCGTGGCCATGGCGTAGATATCAGCGTGATCCGCATCATCCTCACACCGCCAGGCGATGCGCACCAGGCGGTGCACGGCCTCGTGCATGGTCTCGTGCGGGATGCCGAGCGCCACGGCGTTGATACGGTGGGCGGCCTCGGCGCAGAACGGCCGGTAATCGGCGAAGTCCTCCGTGCCTCCGGCGGGCACCTCCACCGAAACGGACCGGCGCTCGCTGCCCGCCAGCTGGTACCGGTACAGATGCAGATAGGCGCTGACCCGGCCGACGTGATACCAGCCGGGCACCTTTGCGACCAGGTCGTCCAGGTGGTCCATGAGCTGCTGGTGGCCAGCATCGAAGGGCACGAACTCCGGAGGTGCGGACGTCACCACGGCGCCGTCTCTCGCAGGTCGGTGAGCCACCTGGTCACGGCGTCCATCTGCGACTTCACCAGGGCCACGGAGGCGTCGACGTGGATGAGCAGCGTAGGCGAGCCCGCTGCGGTACGGTCCTCGCCCCATCCGGAGTCCTTGCCACCGAACACGTTGTCCACCCAGACGAGCGGGCGATCGCCGACATGTTCGAGGATCGCCCCGCTTTTGAGGGAACAGCCGAATCGGGTGTCGCTGTCGTACGGGCCGACGTTCATCACGGGCAGGTCCGGCAGGTCGTACGCTCGCGCGAGGAGGGCGTTGGCCGTCTGATGCCACGATGTAGCCCACGCGATCTCAACGTCCAGGGCGGCGATCGCGCGCAGCCACACCCCATGCGCGGGATTGACCAGGACCAGGCCGTTGACAGGCTCCCTGTCCGGGCCCGGCCCGATGTAGCGGCGCTGCTCGTACACCGGCATCCCGCCGGCTTCGGCTCGGGCGGCGACGCTGGGAGATGCGGGCAGCAGAACGTCGTCGGCGTCCATGGCAAGAACCGGCCGGCAGCCTCGCGGCGTCCTCACGATGTCCCGCCGGTCGAGCAGGCCTCACCGCTGGCGGCGCGACGAACCAAGGTCACCGATCGCGTGTCCCACGTTCGGCCCAGGATGCGCGCGGAGGTGTTGCCTCCGCGCCTCACGCTCCCGGACGTGATGCGCAGGTGGACGCCGCTCTTGGTCTTGTCGATGACAACGCCGGTCCGGTAGGTGCCTTCCGTGACGAACCGCACCTCGTCGTTCAGTTCGACCTCCTCGAAGGTGATGGGAGCATC
>NZ_VCKY01000016.1 GCF_005889735.1 Nonomuraea turkmeniaca | reverse complement strand
GTGTAGACGGTGAGGTTCAGGCCGTGGTCGGCGTGCAGGTCGATGGATTCGTAGTCGAGGGTCAGGTCGCCGACGGTCGGGTGGTGGAAGGTCTTGGTGCCGGCGTGGTGCAGGCGGACGTTGTGGGCGGCCCAGCGGGTGCGGAAGTCGTCGCTGCGGGTGGACAGCTCGCCGATCAGGTCGGTGAGGTCCTTGTTGTACGGGTCGCGGCCGGCTTCGGTGCGCAGCAGGGCGACGGTGGTGTCGGCGGCGACGTCCCAGTCGGGGAAGAAGTCCGGCCCGGCCGGGTCGAGGAACTGGAAGCGCGCGATGTTCGGGCGGTTGCCGGTCACGGCCTGCGCCGCAGACGCAGGTGTGCTCTGGTAGACCGGCCAGTACATGGCGCGGCCGAGCCGGTTGGCGGCCAGCAGGTCCATGCGGCCGTTGCGGATGATGGCCGGGGCGTCGGTCATGGCGTCCAGCATGCGTTGCAGCCCGGGACGGACCTTGACCGCCGGGCGGCGGGCGGTCCGGCGGGGGCCGGGGGCCGCGGCGCGGGCCAGGTCGAATAGGTGGGCGCGTTCGGCCTCGTCGAGCTGCAGGGCTCGGGCGACGGCGTCCAGGACATCGGTGGAGACGCCGCTGATGTGGCCCTTTTCGAGACGGGTGTACCAGTCGGTGCTCACGCCGGCCAGCACGGCGACCTCCTCGCGGCGCAGGCCGGGCACCCGACGGCGGCTGCCGGGGGCCAGCCCGGCCTGCTGCGGGGTGATCCTGGCGCGCCGGGTGATCAGGAAGTCGCGGATCTCGTCTCGGTTGCTATGCACCTCTTCACTGTAGGGAGCGGCCGCGGGCGGAAGGGGGTGGAGGTTGTCCCCCCGATAAACGCGACCTCCCGCCCGTGAGTCGGAACCGGTTGGCTGGACCTTGCCCAGCGGCGGGAGGCGATCGTCGTCCGGCAAAGGAACGCCGTGAAGGAGGTCATCTTCTCCTGCGGCGCAGGTGATCCGACCAGTTCACGGATACAGGGCGACTGAAGGAGGGGATGCAGCGATCACCATCTGGCGTTCTACGCGGGCTGGCCGAACGCGATGACCGCCATGACCGAGCTGAAGAAGATCGTCGAAGAGGGGCGCTGACCAGGGATGCAGCTGATCATGCAGCCACCGACCAGCGAGGCGCCGGCCGAGATGTTCACCGGGGACGCCTGGTGGGATGTCATCTACCAGGGCCAGGAGCCGTCCCAGGCGCGTGCGAACATGGTGCGATTCGCGCCCGGCGCCCGCACCGCCTGGCATTCCCACGCCCTCGGCCAGACCCTGTTCATCGTGGCGGGCGTCGCGCTGATCCAATCCCGCGGCGAGCGGCTCATCGAGGCACACCCGGGCGACATCGTGCACACCCCACCGGGCGAGGAGCACTGGCACGGCGCCGCACCTGAGCATTTTCATTGGTCCACCTGGCGCTGTGGGAGGGCGATGAGACCACCTGGCTGGAGCACGTCGGCGACGCCGAGTACGGGGCGGCCCGCTCCCAGCCTGCGCGGCTGAACTCGGCTGCCTGCCGACCGGCCACATCACGGCACATCTGATTTGGTTGAGGAGATCCATCATGCGTGGAGCAGTGTTGTACGCCCCTGGCGACGTGCGCGTCGAGGACCGCCCGGATGCGGCGATCATCAAGCCGACCGACGCGATCATCCGTCTGTCGGCGACGTGTATCTGCGGCTCGGACCTGTGGCCGTATCGGGGCGTGGAGAAGCTCGACGGGCCGGCCGTGATGGGGCACGAATACGTCGGCGTGGTGGAAGAGGTCGGCAGCGAGGCCACCACCGTCAAGCCCGGCCAGTTCGTCGTCGGCTCGTTCGTCGCCTCCGACGGCATCTGCGAGATCTGCCGCTCCGGCTACCCCTCCTCCTGCGTCCACCGGGTGTTCATGAACGAGGTCGGCACCCAGTCCGAGCGCGCCCGGATCCCGCACGCCGACGGCACCCTCGTGGCCACCCCGGGCATGCCAGGCGCGGAGCTGATCCCCAGCCTGCTGGCCGCCTCCGACGTGCTGGGCACCGGCTGGTTCGGCGCGGTGGCCGCGCAGGCCGGTCCCGGCAAGACGGTCGCGGTCGTCGGCGACGGCGCGGTCGGCCTCATGGCGGTGCTGGCCGCCAGGCAACTCGGCGCCGAACGGATCATCGCGATGAGCCGGCACGAGACGCGTCAGAAGCTCGCGCGCGAGTTCGGCGCCACCGACATCGTCACCGAGCGCGGCAACGACGGCGTGGCCCAGGTCAAGGAGCTGACGAACGGGCTCGGCGCGCACAGCGTCGTCGAGGCGGTCGGCACCCAGGAGTCGATGCGGCAGGCCATCGGCTCCGCCCGGCCCGGCGGTCACGTCGGCTACGTGGGCGTCAACCACGACGTCGCCCTCAGCGGCGAAGAGCTCTTCTTCGCCCAGGTCAGCCTGCTCGGCGGCCCGGCCCCGGTACGCCGGTTCCTGCCCCAGCTGATCGAGCTGATCTGGGAACGGAAGATCGACCCCGGCAAGGTCTTCGACCTCACCCTCCCCCTGGACCGGGCGGCCGAGGGATACCAGGCCATGGACGAACGCCGCGCGATCAAGGTCCTCCTGCAGCCCTGACCGAGCGGTTCGAGTTGCTTTTCGTCCGTTCCTCCTGCTGAGGAGAGGGAGAAGTGAGGCTTCATGTCCGACGAGCTCTCCGGTCACGAGCATGGCGAGGGCGCGGAAACGTCCGACTGGTCCCGACGGGCCCCCCACGCGTGCGATGGAGCCGGTTTCCTGGCTGTTGTACGGCGTGACGGCCTGTCGCCGACGAAGACCGTCACCGGTCCCCGCTCGATCAAGAAATCAACGAGTCCTCACCCGTTGAGGACCCATTCGTATCCGATCAGGGAAGCGTCGGCTTCCCCTGCCGCCGAAACCCTTCGGCGCAGCCCTCAAGGAGCATCACCCATGACCACCACGTCCGAGACCGCCGGACAGACGATGACGACGACGCCCGCGGGCCGCAACCTCACCCGCCGTGGCCTGATCCAGCGGGCCGGTGTCGGCGCCGCCCTCGTGGGGGTGCTGTTCGCGACGGGTGGCACTTCGGCCGCCCAGGCCAGCACGCCCTCAGCGCCGGCGGCTCACGCTGCGCCGAACCTGCCGCCCGGCGACACCTCCAACGGAGCCGACAACTTCTACACCAGCGACAAGGTGACGGTGCAGAAGGTGTCCTTCAAGAACCAGTACCGGATGAACGTCGCCGGGAACCTGTTCATCCCCAAGAACGTCAACCGCCGCACGAAGAACCCGGCGATGGTGGTCGGGCACCCCATGGGCGCGGTCAAGGAGCAGAGCGCGAACCTGCATGCCACCAAGCTGGCCGAGCAGGGATTCGTCACCATGTCCCTTGACCTGTCGTTCTGGGGCAAGAGCGAGGGACGGCCGCGCAACGCCGTCTCCCCGGACATCTACGCCGAGGACTTCAGCGCCGCGGTCGACTTCCTGCGCACCCAGACCTTCGTCGACAAGGAACGGATCGGCGCGCTCGGGATCTGCGGCAGCGGCAGCTTCGTCATCAGCGCAGCCAAGATCGATCCGCGCATCAAGGCCGTCGCGACGGTCAGCATGTACGACATGGGCGCCGCCAACCGCGACGGGCTCCGCAAGTCGCTCACCCTCCAACAGCGCAAGGACATCCTCAACCAGGCAGCCCGACAGCGCGATGCGGAGTTCGCGGGCGGCCCCACCGCATACACCGGCGGGACGCCGGAACAGCTGACTGAGAACTCCACCGCGACCGAGCGGGAGTTCTACGACTTCTACCGCACCGCCAGGGGCTACAGCCCCAACACCACGACGCACCCGACGCTCACCAGCAACGTCAAGTTCATGAACTTCTACCCGTTCGCCGACATCGAGACGATCTCGCCCCGCCCGATGCTGTTCATCACGGGCGAGAACGCGCATTCGCAGGAGTTCAGCGAAGAGGCCTACCGGCTGGCCGGTGACGCCAAGGAACTGATGATCGTCCCCGGCGCCGGCCATGTGGACCTCTACGATCGCGTCAACCTCATCCCCTTCGACAAGCTGACCACGTTCTTCCGCACCAATCTGAAGTGACACCCGGGCGTGGCCGCGCACGGCCGGTGCGGCCGAGCCGCTTCGGCTCGTGGCCGCCATCGTGGAAGGGACGCAAGCCCCCGCCGCGTCGGCGCGGGAGGAGGTGTAGCGGCCCGACGTTGATGGGAGCGCATGGGGTCGGCGACAGCCATGCGCACATCTCGTCGGTGACGGGAATAGCGTATGCCTGGTAGCCCATCACGGGCGGCGTGTGCCCACAGCGCCCACGGGCTTGCGCTCACCGATGCGAACGGGGCGGCGGAGAGTCCGGCCCTCCTGCACGCCACCGGCGATCTCTCCCCCGCCGCGGTCTTCGTCGACACCGGAGCCGGGCACCGCGCAGGCGTATGCCTTTGCCCGCGCCGCGCTGCTCCCAGCACTGCTGATCATCGCCGACTGCAGGAGCCGCCGCCGTGCATTCGCGGAAGCCGAAGTACTTGCGAGTGTCGGCCCGGTGCGCCTTGATCGTACGACCGTCCCACTCATACAGCCCAAGCTCGGGCGCGGGCACGTCCACCAGGCGCGCGACGTAGGCGGCCACCTGGTCGGGGATCTCACTGGGGCCGGTTGGGAACCGGCCATGCACAGCATAAAACCGAAGCATCAGCGCGAACCCGAGCTTGGTCACGCCCCGGCGCCCGGATAACTGGTCCAGCTCGTCGCCGACCAGTGTCCCATTCCCGATCAGATCGTCCTCGTCCAGCACACGCGCCACGAGATCCGGCTCTCTCGCCAGCGGGCAGCACCCGCAGATCCACGATTCTGGTGTCAATACTGACCGTGGTTGATCGTACGGGTCGAGCATCGGCGAAAGATTCGCTATCAGTCCAGGAAAGACCCTCGCTGACGTGCACTAACGCAAGCGCGAGTACCGGGTGGCAGCAGTCTTACCGACACCCCGACCTGCGGGGATGTCTCTACTGCGGGTGTGCCGGGGCCTCGTCTCGAAAGCATGGAATCGAGACCAACGCGGGGCCCGTCACTACGCCCGAGACTTGTGGCGCGCTCCTCCCGGGTCACAGGCCGATCATGAATTCGCACGACACCTCGCAAGATCACCACTACAGTGTCGCGAATGGTACGAAAGTGGTGGAAGACCAACCCCTCCATCTACCAGCACCTGCGTGACGGCGGCGGCGAGGACCTGCCCGACGAGGCCGGCAGGCCGGGGCTCGCGTGGGCGCCAGGCGCGCAGGACGGCGTGCTGATCTACCACTGGGGCGGCCAGGCCGACGAGGAGGAAGTGCGGCGCCTGTCCGCGGCGATCACGACGCTCAAGCCCGGTGCCGTTCGCGAGGCGATCGGAGAGGCACGGATCGTCGCCCTGGTGGACGCCCTGCTGCCCGAGGTCCAGTCCGCCGGCCTGGACCCCGACGGGATCTACGGCCTCGGGTACGCGCTGGCCACCGAGTCCAGCGAGCGAGAAGCCGTCAAGCTGGGGATCGCGCTGCTGGGCCTGTTCGACGCCGCCCACCACCACGACGAGCTCATGACGCTCGGACAGCACGACGAGTTCACCCTGTTCGCGCTGATCGCCCTCTGCAACACCGAAGGCGACGCGACCGCCGACCTGTGGGCGCTGGCCAGGCAAGTGCACGGATGGGGGCGGATCCACCTGGTCGAGCGCCTGGCCCAGGCGCCCGACCCGGCCGTACGCGAGTGGATCGTGCGCCAGGGCTTCCGCAACGCCGTGATGACCGCCTACCTCGCCGGAACCGCCGCCGAAGCCGGCGACCTCGCCGACAGGCTCGCCGGCACCCCGGACGACGAACTGCTGGAAGCAGCGGGCGAGATCCTCGCGACGCTCACCGAAGAGGGCGGGCCACTGGCCGGCATGTCCAGCTACCAGGAGGGCAGGCGCGCAGCCGAGCTGTATCTCGGCCACATCGACGCCCGCACCCGCAGCTTCAGCCCCGCCGACCGGCCTGACACCGGGGGCCTTCGCCACTTCCTGCACGTTCACGCCCTGCGCGGGTACGCCGCCGAGCACTGGCCCGAGCTGCTGCCGCAGTGCGAGCAGATCCTGACCCGCCCGATCTGGGCCGAGCTGGCGCCCCGCACCCTGGCCGCCGCAGACGACGACGCCACGTTCGGCCAAGCCGTACAGGTGTGCGAGCTACTCGGCATCCCGACTTCCGACGCCCTGCGGGAACGCCTGCGCGCCGAACCGTACGGCGAGGCACACTGGCACGCCCTGATGCGCCAAGCGACACCGCAGAGCGTAGACGAGGTCCTCACGCTGGCCGCAGACCTCCTCCCCCTGGCCAGGATCGCCGCCGGACCGGGAGAGGAGAACGGATTCGGCCCGCAGTTCCGCGCCCACCGCGCCCTCGACATGCTCCTGCAAAGCCTGGACGCCTGGCCGGGACGCGGCTGGCCGCTGATCGCCGCCGGCCTCGCCAGCCCCGTCGTCCGCAACCGCAACCTGGCCATTCGCGCGCTGGCCGCCTGGGACCACGCCACGCTGCCGCCCGAAGCGCGCGCCGCGGTGGCGACGGCCCTGCGCGCGGAACAGGACCCCGCGGTACGCGAGCGCCTCGAACGCCTGCACGAGGGGCGGCCGCAACCGTAGTCAGCGGAACCGCCCGAGTCACCGGAGGCGGCCGCGCACTACCGAGGCATCGCGACCCGGGGGAAACCCTGAACCCGGCAGGTCAGCTCGAAGCCGTCACCCAAGAGCAGCGCCTACTGCGCGCTCACCCCCAGCCGCGCTCATGGGCGGCGGCAACCTCACCGCAGCCCGCCGCCCACCGCGACGACAGCCTGCCGACATCGCTCTCGATGCCGATGGACATGGACCCGCTCATGGCATGGCAGCCGCACCACTACGAGGCCTGTTCCACCTGACCGCCCACATCGACATCGACGTCACTACCGTTCGCGCCCAGGACCCCGCCAAAGCACTCACCTGCGCCCGGCGGGGCCTGCATCACTGAGCCGACCTTGCAGACACAGGTTCGAGCCGGTCAGCGGAAGTTGGAGATACGCAGCACCGCCAGCATGTCCGTCGCCCGGGAGCCGGTCGAAAAGGATGCCTCCACACCGACCCAGCCGCGGAAGGCTCCCGCGTCGTCGATGATCTGCATGAGCGGCTTGACGTGGGAGTTGCCCGTGTAACAGAACTGCTTGCGCTCCATCGCCAGGCAAGTGCACCAGTGCCACAACGTGTCGCGGCGGTCCGACTTGGAGATCATCGTGAGGTAGTACTGAATGGAGCTGACATTGGGACGCGTTCCACCGCCGTACTTGGGGCAGCCGCCCGCCTTCTGACACGCGCCACGCGAGGACGGCTGCAGATACGTCAGACACGAGGTGGTGCCAGTGCAGGCACGGAAGGCGGAGTGGCCGAACGGCTGATTGCCCGAAGTGACGATCTTGCCGCTCGCCCAGCTCGTCAGGTCCTGCCGGAGCGAGCCGGGAAACGCCTTCACCGAACTCATCGCACGCCGCGTGCCCAGCGCGGCGTTGCTGCCATAGCCATACCCATGCGTAGCCAGCGTGCTCTGCTTGAGGTCCAGACGGGCCAGCTTGCCGTCAGACGAAGGCCGCACATACCACTGCTCCGTCCACGTCTGGCCGATCTTCCACCGGATGGTCAGCACACCCCCTGACACGGTGTACGTCCCGGCGCGACTCTCATCAGGGCCGCCGGTGAAACCCCCGGCGGTGAGCACCTCGCAAGCGCGGGGCCGCGATGCCGCACCGCCCGCCTTGGTGGTGCAACTCGAGTCAGGAACAGTGCCGGTGCGCTGCCTGGCCTTGGGATAACGCTGCCACCACAAGTACATGGCGGCGGACACCGTACCGTTCGCGGCGAAACGGTAGCTACCCAGGCGTACCCAGTTCTGCCGGGAGGCGGCCTTCAGATGACCCTGCGAGACCACATAGGTGGCCTTGCCGCCCGGCAACGGCGAGACGGCAACCCCGGCCGCGGCCGGCCAGGCAGGCAGGAGGGTGATGGCGAGCACGAAGGAGAGGATTGCCGCTGCGATACGCATGAGACTCCGGAAGGCTTACGGGGCTTCGATCGTCAACGGGCCACCATATTCGGCCGGGACCGGATATGTCTCCGAAACCGCAGCCATGAGGAACCTGGGACTCAAGGCCTGTCATGAGTAGCGATCTTGAGCTCGCATACCCTTCACCATCCAACGCCCAGAAGTACATCAAAACAATTTGATGTAATCTCTAGATATGGCTCCCTCGAGCGAAGCCACCCCGGCCTTCGTACGACTGGCCGCCCATCCACTGCGGTGGCGGCTGCTGACCGAACTGGCCACAAGCGACTACCGGGTCCGCGAACTGGTAGAACTCCTCGGCCAACCACAAAACCTGATCTCCTACCACCTACGCCTCCTGCGCGGCGGCGGCCTGGTCACCGCACGACGCAGCACCTTCGACGCCCGCGACAGCTACTACCACCTAGACCTGGAACGCTGCGCCCACGCACTGGCCGCCACCGGCACCGCGCTGCACCCCGCACTCCGCCTCGACCCAACCCCGCCGACGCCACCGGCATCCACACGCCCAACCGCCGTACTCTTCACCTGCACCGGCAACAGCGCCCGCTCACCGATCGCCGAAGCCCTGCTACGCCACCACACCAGCGGCCACGTCAAGGTGACCAGCGCAGGCAGCCACCCCCGACAAGAGCTCCACCCCAACGCCATACGGATCCTGCGCGACCGCTACGGCATCGACCTCACGAACCAGCGTCCGCGCCACCTGGACGCCATGACCGGCCGCCGATTCGACTACGTGATCAGCCTGTGCGACAAGGTCCGAGAAGTCTGCCCCGACTTCGGCCACCATCCCCGGCGGATCCACTGGAGCATCCCCGACCCAGCCACAGCCGGCGCCCCCGCGTTCGCCCACACCGTGACAGACATCGACACCCGCATCCGCCATCTGCTGCCCGTCCTCACACCACAGGAGGCCCAGCCATGACCACGCCCAACCAACTCGCCGGCGTCCGCTACCTCGTCGACGACGTCACCGCCGCCGTCGACTTCTACACCACCCACCTCGGCTTCACCCTGCACACCAACGCCGCGCCCGCCTTCGCCGACGTCGTACGCGGACCGCTACGCCTCCTGCTGTCCGGCCCCGCCAGCTCAGGCGCCCGCGCCACACCTCCGGACACCCCCGCCGGCCGCAACCGCATCCACCTCATCGTCGATGACCTCGACACCGAGATCAACCGACTCCGCGGCGCCGGGCAGTCCTTCCACAGCGACGTGGTCGCCGGCCCCGGCGGACGCCAGATCCTCCTCACCGACCCCGCCGGCAACCTCATCGAACTCTTCGAACCCGTCCACGCTCCGGCCCGAGCCTGACCACGATCCCCCACAGAGGCGGCGCCAGCCGGGTTCCGGATTCAACGTGACCCCGATCGCCGCCTGACGCCGCCCATCAGCAGCGGTCATCCGCCTCGTCGTCACCGGCCACTCCAACGCGACCATCGCCACGTCGGAGATAGGCGGTCATCCTGACGTACGGAACGAACCCCCTCCGCCGTCGTTGGGGTTTTGAGTGAAGCGAGAACGAAAACTGTTCAATCCCGCCGCCTTTACAATGTAGATTTATAACTGGACGAGTTGGATCAGCCGCCGCGCCTCCTGGATGAGCCTGCTCGATCCCTTGCGGGCCGCGATCGCCGCCACCTCCGGCAGATCCGCACGCACCCCTGCGATCCTCGCCGCCCTGGCCCCCGCAGCCAGCAGATCGGCCAGGCCGGCGCGGGGCCGCTCCCCCTCCTGGGGCAACAACCCCGGCAGCAACGGAACGACCACCGCCCACACCGCCTCGTGCGCACCGGCCTGAGTCGCGTCGTCGAGCACCGACACTACCCGGTTGAGCTTGACGACCTCGGTCGTGACCAGCATCGTGACCGCCTGCGCCAGCTCCGCCGCCGGGACCTCGCCGCGCGCGGTCAGCGTCAGCAGCACGTCGGTGGCGGCCGCCCGCTCGGCCGCTTGCGCGTGTCCCATGGCGCAGGCCAGCGCGTACGCCATGCCATCGCCGAGCGGCCCGTCCCCGTGCGCCAGGCCCACCAGCACGTGCGCGTGGCCGTCGCTGCCCTCCATCGCGGACGGCAGGATGCAGGCCAGATGCGCGGCGACGATCTCCCGGTGCGACGGCATGGCCGGCGGCCACCACTCCGACGTGTAGGAGTAGCCCGACTGGGTCCTCAGCAGCTCGCGAATCGGCTCGGACGCGGCAGGCATGGCGATGGTGACGTCCAGTTCGTGCCAGTCGTAGCCGCCGTAGCTCTGGCGCCGCTCGAGCGCGATCGTCACCTCCGGGTCGGCCGGCCGCTCGCCGCGCATCCAGGCATCACAAGCCCGGCCCGCCTGCGAGCCCAGCAGCCCCGCTCGGCCGACGTCCGCGGCGGAGATCTCGCGCGGGAGCCGCAGCAGCGCCTGGGTCAGGTCTGCGGGCAAGGCCTCCACACCGGCGGCCTCCAGGCGTTCAACCCGGTCGATCAGCACGCCGGGATCGACGTGGCCGGTGCCGGCCGTGGGTGTGGCCAGAAGGACAGGGTAGGGGCCACCGTTCTCGAAGCAGGAGGTGAGCTCGCGGGCGCGGCGCAGGTAGAGCTCGTCGAGCGCCCTGTGGTCGATCGGCCAGCCTCGGCGGGACCGCGGCTTGCCCTGGCGCAACGCGCTGCTGTCCTGCGGGGAGACGGCGGCCAGGAAGGCGCGGCGAAGGGCTTCGACGAAGCTCTCGTGGATCTCGTGGTCATAGACGCCGAAGAAATGCGGATCCAACGGGTCCCACCACGACCGCAACGCCGTGCGCAACGCTTCGCGGTCCCGGTGCCACCATTCGGCCAGCCCGGCCAGAAGCCGTTCGAAGTCGTACGGATCCGGCGGCCAGGCGAAGACGGTGACCGCCTGCGCGAGCTCCTCCGCCGAGCCGAACGGCGGCCCCATCCGGCGGCTGTCGCCGGCGGCCGACAACGGCGTGACGATCAGCTCCTCCGCGGCGATGCCGCCCCCGTAGGCGGCCGACACCTTCTCCCTCAGGTCGCCGGGGAGCCCGGCCGCCGCGTCCCGTACCGCCTCGCGCCCTTCCACGCCCGCCCGCGGCGCCAGCTTGACGGCAAGCCGCACGGCCCGCTCCTGCAACGCCAGCGTGTCCTGCGCGAAAATCATGGCCATCGCACGCAAGGCCGTGTCCACCCGCTCCGGCGGATCCGCACGCAACACCGCGTCACCGGCCCAGGAGATGGCCGCGCGCAGCAGCTTCTTCTCCGGCCGGAACGCCAGCGCCTCCAGCGCCTCGGCGAACAACCCCTCCTCCAGCCGCCCGGCCTCCTCCAGCCGCCGCAGCTGCGCCAGCGCCATGTCGGCCACCGCGACCGGCCCGGCCGGCAGCAGCCTGGCGTAGTCCCTGGCATGCTGGACCGCCTCGTCCAGGTCCAGGTCAAGCCGGTCGTGCAGGCCCACCAGCGGCGTCAGCGCCGCGGACCCGTCGCGCAGCAGCCGCCCGATCAGGCCGTCGATCACGGCCGCGCGCTCCAGCAACCCATCCTCGACCATCCGGACCACGCTCTCCACCACCCGCCACAGCTCGACCAGGCCAAGGCCGTCGATCTCGAACAGGCGCGGCCCGTACGCGGCCAGCAGCGGGTCACCGGCCGCCGCAGCCGGGTCGAGCTGCCGCAACCAGCCCGTCATGAACGCGTCGCCGCCCGGCGGCTGCACACCGGTCTCGCGCACGAGCGCCGCCGCCACCGCCCACGGCCACTGGTCGGCGTGACGCAGCCGCCCGGCCAGGCGCAACGCCACGTCCCCCTGCCAGTCCACGGGGCGCCGGCGCAGCAGCTCCAGAACGCCCTCCACGACCCGGTCCCGGCCCAGATCACGGAAGTCGCGCCGCAGCAACCATCCGGTCACGGCCGAGGCGCCGCTCAGGCAACCCGCGCCCGTCATGAGCAAGGGCGTCAGCTGCCGGTGCCACTCCCACCAGTCGACCTCCCGGCGCGGCTGCCCGGTCAGGTACGTCGACAGCTCGGCCGCGACCACCTTGCGTTCGGCCAGATCCAGCTCGCCGACCAGGCGGATGGTGCCGGGCGCGTCGCCGGCCCGGATGTATTTGAGCAGGTCGTCCCACGTGCTCACGCGGACACCTCCTGGCGGAGGCGGCGCGCCTCCTGCGAGTATCGGCTCACCATGATCGGGACCTTAGCGGGCGCCCACGACAATCCCGCCGGCCTCCACCCGGGCGAATCAGACGCCCATGGCACGCAGCCCGACCAGCGTCAGGTGATATGATCATTTTGTCATGAAGAGTCATGACACCTCGCAGCCGCACACGATCCTCGCCGACTCCCCCGTCCCGCGTTTCGTCGCGGCCATGAACTCCGGCGACCCCCACGCGCTCGACCACGCCTACGAGGACGATGCCCTTCTCGTCCCGATTCCCGGCCGCCCCGTCACCGGCCCCGCCCGGACGGCCGCCAACCAGCACCTGCAGAGCCTCGGAGTCCCCATCGAGGCCCACCCCCGTCACGTCTACGTCGCCGGCGACATCGCGCTGCTCATCGTCGACTGGTCGATGCGCGGCACCGCACGCGACGGCAGCGCCGTCGACCTCAGCGGCACCGCCACCGACGTCGTCCGCCGCGGCGCGGACGGCCAATGGCGCTACGTCATCGACAACCCGCACGGCACCGCCTGACCCCGGCAGGCCTAGGACGGAAGTCCGCCGTCCACCTCGGACCGGAGACCGAGGCGGACGGCGGCAGCCGGTCCTAGCGTCGGAGCCATGACGTTCCTGGTGACCGGAGCGACCGGCAGGGCCGGTCGGCATGTCGTCGAAGAGTTGCTGCGCCTGGGCCACCCGGTGCGGGCCCTGACCCGCGCCCCGGCCAGGGCCCGCCTCCCCGGCCAGGTCGAGGTGGTCAAGGGGGATCTGACAGACCCCGACAGCGTACGGTCCGCGCTGCGCGGCGTCGTCGGCGTCCACCTGCTGACGGTGGGCGGCGACGACTACGCCACCCTCCGCACGGGTCCGGAGCTGGCCAAGATGGCCGCCGAAGCCGGGGTGCGGCGGGTGACGCTGCTGTGGAACGGGGCGCCGGGCCCGGTGGAGGACGCGTTCGAGAGCGGCGACGTCGAATGGACCCGCCTGCAACCGGTGGACTTCATGAGCAACACGCTCGGCTGGGCGCCGGCCGTCCGCGCCGAAGGCCGGGTGTACGAGCCCTTCGGCGACGTCCCCATGGCCGTGATCCACGAGGCCGACGTGGGCGCGGTGTCGGCCGCCGTGCTGGCCGGGGGCGGGCACGGCGGCGAGACGTACACGCTGACGGGGCCGGAGCCGTACACCGCCCGGCAGCGGCTGGCGACGATCGGCAAGATCCTCGGCCGAGAGCTGGAGTTCAACGAGCTGACCGAGGAGCAGGCGCGCGAACGGTGGCGGCAGGCCGGCCACGCCGAGGAGCTGATCGAGCTGCTGGCCTCCTGGCAGGGCAACCCACCCCCCGAGGCGTACACGGTGTCACCGGCCGTGCAGGAGATCACCGGCCGGGAACCGCGCACCTTCGAGCAGTGGGTACGGGAGCACACCGGACACTTCACAGCTTGACACGGCTGCCGCGTGGCGGCCCGGCGGGTGGCGGTGCCGGTAAGAAACGTGTCAGGACGTCGGCGTCAACGTCGCCCTGGTGTACCGCTACTTCGGGTCGAGGGCGGGGTTGTTCGCCACGGCGGCGGCGGACTCGACGATGTTCGGGCAGTGGGACGTGCCGGCCGAGGAGCTGCCTGACCGGATGGCCGAGCTGTTCGCGCCCGGCGCGGCGCACTCGCCCGGCCTGGAGGACCTGCTCACGGTCTGGCGGCTCATCGGGGAGTCCCCTGATCAGGAGGGGCTGCCCGAGAAGGCACTCACCGAGTTTCGTAGCCACGCGGCGGCCCGGGTAACCGACTGGCCTTTGCGGGACCCTTGCCGCCTGGCCGTTGGCAGACTACGAATTCCTAGACGATCTTGTCGCAGCGAGACGGGCGTTCGATGCCGCCGACGCGGCCGTCCACCCGCGACGGCTGTTCCAAGACCCGCCCTATTGAGCGTGCGTCTCGCTGGAGGGTGGTCACCTACGACAACCTGCGTCAGCTCAGCACATTCTCGTGAAGTGCCCGTAATACGGCATTGGTGCGGTCGCGGGCGCCGAGTTTGAGGAGGACGGTCGAGACGTGGTTCTTGACCGTGCCCTCGGCGAGGAAGAGAGCGCGGGCGATCTCGCGGTTGCTGTAGCCCTCGGCGACCAGCCGGAGCACCTCCAGCTCCCGTTCCGTGAGCTGCTGGATCGGGGGAAGGCCGGTGTCGGGCGGGCGGCGCCGGCGGTGGACGGCGCGGATGAGGCGGTCGGTGATCGAGGGGGAGATCAGGGTGCCGCCGTCGGCCAGGACGCGGATGGCGTGGGTGAGTTGTTCCAGGGTGACGTCCTTGAGGAGATAGCCGCAGGCGCCCGCGCGCATCGCGTCGAGGACCAGGGTGTCGTTGTCGAACGTGGTCAGGACGAGGACCGGGGGCGCGTCCGCGGTACCCTTGTGAAGGGCGGTGAGGGTCCAGATGCCGTCGTGGCGAGGCATGCGCAGGTCGAGGAGGACGACGTCGGGGGTGTGCTCAGCGATGGCGGCCAGTGCGGTCATGCCGTCATCGGCCTCACCCACCACCTCGATGTCGTCGGTCAGGTCGAGCAGGCTGCGGATGCCCTGCCGGACGAGGGCCTGGTCGTCGACCACGAGCACGCGGATCACGGCGCGGGCACCCGGGCGATGACGCGGAAGCCGTCGCTGCCGTCGAGCCGTACGTCGCCGCCGATCGCGTCGATCCGCTCCGTCAGGCCGCATAGCCCGTTGCCGGGCCTGATCGCGGGCGTGCCGCGGCCGTCGTCGACGGAGGTGAGCCGCAGGGTGCGGTCCGGCGCGGTCTCGATGCGGATCCGCAGGCAGGTCGCGTCCGCGTGGCGGATGGTGTTGGTGACGATCTCTTGGACGACGCGGGTCAGCGTCATGGTCAGCTCTTCGGTGGCGTGCACGTCGTCGTCGATGTGGACGCTGATGTCGAGGCCGGGGATGTCGCGTACCACGGCGGTCAGGGACTCGCGCAGGTCCGGCGCGTCGGTGCGGAGCCGGCCGACGGTCTGCCGTACGTCACCGAGCAGTTCCCTGGCCACCCGGTTCGCGCGCTTGATGTGCTCGCGCGCGGCGGGGCCGTCGTGGTGCTGGGCGACCTCCAGCTCGAGGGTGAGCGCCGTGAGCTGGTGGCCGATGAGGTCGTGGAGCTCCCTGGCGATCCGCAGGCGCTCGTGGGCGCGGGTGGAGTCGGCGAGCACGACGCTGGCCGCCCGCAGGTCGACGTGCGCCTCGGCGAGCTCGCGGCGCATCCGCTGCTCCCGGATGATCGCGACCGTGCTCAGCAGCGTCGCCGACTGGATCAGCAGGTAGAGCACCGCGCCCAGGAGCATCCCGGTCTCGGTGGCCTCGGTGCGGCTCGCGGCCAGGCCGATCACGACGGTGTTGAGGGCGATCACCACCGGCCCGGCCCACCACGGCAGGATGTACGCGCTCAGGGACGCGGTGAAGACGAGCAGGATCGGCAACCATCCGGCGCTGGGTGCTACCAGGACCGTGAACCAGCTCAGGACCACGGCCACGCCGTAGGAGATCCGCGCCGCCCACGGATGGCTCTCCACGCTGAAAGCGGCGACCAGCAAGGTGGCCAGCAGCCCGGCGAACAGAACGGCCCACACGGCCCGCGGTATCAGGGTCTCGGTCCCGCCCAGCAGGGTCGGCGTCCCCACCGCGACGCACATCAGGAGCACCGCCAGACCCGCCCAGGTGTCCGGCCCGATTCGCCGCATGCGATCACTCTAGTCGGGCGGCGGACGGCGCCGGGGGTGCCGAAAGTCATGGGTGCGCGGGCTGACGATCAGCACAGGCTTCGATGGCCTGCCCGCTCCTAACGTCGGGGACATGCCTGGGACATCACTGGCCGTCGAAGCCGACGGCCTGCACAAGCGATACCGCTCGAAGGTCGCCGTCGACGAGGTCAGCCTGTCGATCCCGGCCGGCGAGATCTTCGGCATCCTCGGGCGTAACGGGGCCGGCAAGACGACCACCGTCGAGTTGGTCGCCGGCCTCCGGCGGCCCGACCGGGGCACCGTCCGGGTGCTCGGCCTGGACGCGCAACGCGACCGGGCCCGGCTCCGGCAACTCCTCGGCGTGCAACTGCAGGAGAGCCATTTGCACGCCGCGCTCACGGTCGCCGAACTGGTCCGCCTGTACGGGACCTTCTACCGCGACCCGCTGGACTCCGGCGAGCTCATCGAGTCGGTCGGCCTGACCGGCTCCCGTGACGTCCGCTTCCAGAACCTCTCCGGCGGCCAGCAGCAGCGGCTGTCTATCGCGCTGGCCCTGGTGGGGCGGCCCCGAGTGGTGATCCTCGACGAACTCACGACCGGGCTCGACCCGGAGGCGCGCCGCCAGATGTGGTCGACCGTCGAAAGCCTGCGTGACGACGGCGTGACCGTGCTGCTCGTCAGCCACGCGATGGAGGAGGTCGAGAGGCTGTGCGACCGGGTCGCGCTGCTCGACGCGGGGCGGGTCGTCGCCCTCGACTCGCCCTCCGGGCTCGTCCGCCGGGCCGGGTTCGCCCAGCGGGTCACCTTTCTGGCGGCGGAGCCCGTACCGAAGAGGCTGCTGGAAGGGCTGGACGGGGTCGAGCGGGTACGCGCCGACGGCGGCCGGGTCGTCGTCGAGGGCCGGGGCGACCTGCTCCAGGTCGTGAGCGTGGCGCTCGTGCGCGCCGGCATCGTGGTGACCGAGACGCGGGGCGAGCACGCGACCCTGGACGACGCCTTCGTCGCCCTGACCGGACGCCACCTGGACAACGAGCGCCACGACCACGAGCGCCAAGACGACGACAAGGAGGCGCTTCGATGACGGACATCTCCGTGCACCGCCCCGGACTCCGGTCATGGGCCGAGATGCTGACCTGCGAGCTGAAGATGGTCGTCCGCGACACCGCCGGGCTGATCGTGCCGATCGGCCTGCCCATGCTCATCCTGGTGATGAACGCGTCGGCGGCCGGCGAGCAGGCCGTCGCGAACGGCCGGACGGCGCTCGACGTCTACGTGCTGCCGCTGGTGTTCACGATGGTGGTGGCCACGACCGGCATCGTGAACATGCCGTCGTTCCTGGCCTACTACCGCCGGAGCGGAATCCTGCGGCGGCTCGCGGTGACGCCGGCCTCGCCCGCGATGGTCCTCATCGCGCAGGTGGCCGTGGGCATGCTGCAGACGGGCCTGGGCATCGCCGCCGCGTGGATCCTCGCGATGGTGGCGTTCGGGGCGAAGCCGCCGGTGAACGCCGGCGCGGCGATCGGGATCCTCGCACTGTCCACGGCCACGATGTACGCCGTCGGGATGATCGTCGCCGCGCTCGCGCCCACCCCGAACTCCGCCGTGGCGATCGGCCTGTCGCTGTTCTTCGCGCTCGGCGCCCTCGGCGGCATGTTCGGCGGTCGCAGCGGCCTTCCTGACGTCGTGGCGACGGTGGGCGCCTGGCTCCCGTTCGGCGCCTCGGTCCAGGCCATGTCGGCCGCCTGGGTGGGCGCCTCCGTGCAACCCGCTCACCTGATCGGACTGGTCGTGAGCCTGCTGCTCGGAGGTGTCGTCGCGGCCGCCTGTTTCCGTTGGGATTAGCTGGCAGGTTGGGTCATGTTCCGATCGCCTTTACATTGTAGATCAGATAAGAGGAGCTCGAGCCGGTCCACCTTGCCGGTCTGGTTGCGCGGCACGGAGTCCACGAACGTGATGTCGCGCGGCGTCTTGAACCCGGCCAGCTCTCGTCCACGACGGACCGCCGCTCCGGCCAGCGCGCCGCGGCCATGGCCACGCCCGCGGCGGGCGACACGTGGAAGTGCCGGTACGCCTCCACCATGCGGGCCAGCGTGGCGGGCGGCACCGGGGCCAGCAGCCCGCTGCGGGTCAGCGTGGCCACGGCCTCGATCCCGAAGCCGTCCAGCTCCACCAGCCTTCCGATCATCGGCACACCCGGCCTTTCTCGCGCAGGCCGTACGTGTACCCGCCCGCGCCCTCCGGCAACCCCGAGGACGGCGCGCACCGCCTCCTACGCGTGCACGATCACCAGGCGCCCCTCACGGCCGGCCTGCCCGGCGGCCCGCAGCAGCGCCGGCTCGGAGTTCGGCGTCCCGTCCGCTCCGGCCACGATCATCACCGTTTCAGCCCTCCCCATGTCTGCTGAACGACCGGACCGACCCGCTGGACGAAGATCAACCTACTGCGGGCCAGGGCGGCGGCCCGTGCCCGCCGCCCAGGCGCGGCCGAGACGAAGCTCGAAGCCCCGGGACCGCCCGCCGCCTGGAGCGGCGGCGCCCCGGGGAGCCACGTCAAGAACTGGCTGGAGTGTTCTGCAGACCTGTCGCGACCGGAACGACAGACGTGGTCATGCCGTCCAGGGTGAGCCTGAGCATCGGGGAGATGGTGCCGCCGAAGTCGGCCCGTGCCTGCGCGGCGACCGCGTATCGGGGGTCCACGCCCTGGTGGGAGCGGTAGTTGGCGAAGCTGACCACGTGGAGGTCCGGCAGCACCAGCCAGGCGTAGGCCTGGTCGGGTTCGAGGGAGGGGTTCTGGATCACCAGCCCGGATCCGTTGAGCGGTTCGTACGGTCCGGTCAGGCTGGGCGCGGCAAAGCCGTACAGCCCAGTGGGCGCACGGCCGGCCGGGTGGAAGTTATGGCGCTGGGTGCAGAAGAAAAGGTAATACCAGGAGCCGTGGACGATGACGTGCGGTCGTTCGAGCTCGTGGTTGACGCCTTCGGCGACGAGGAGGGGCGGGAGCAGGGACCAGGCGTCGCCCCGTGGCTCGGCGAGGGCGATGGCGCCGGTGAAGCCATCCTTCCAGGGGGTGGAGGCGGCGACGAGGAGATGGTCGCGCCCGCCGGCCGGGTCGCGGAACCAGCCGGGATCGCGAAAGGCCCTGATACGGCCCGGTGCCCCGTCGGCCTCGTCGGCCGGCAGATACATCCGGCCGTCGGAGCGCAGGACCTCTCGATGCTGGGCGTCTTGTTGCAGCAGGATCCGGCCACGGTCGGCGATCAGGGTGGGGCGGGTCTCGATGACGCTCTGCCGGTACGTCGGGCGTGCTTCGCCGCGCCGCCCGGCGGCCGTGTAGAACACCGACACGGTGCCGTCGGGCCGGCGGACCGCCGATCCTGACCATTCACGGCTGCCGGGAGAGATGCCGTCGGCGAAGGCGTTCCCCAGGTCTTTCCACTCCTCGCCGTTCTTGCCGAGCAGCCGGATCCGGGCCTGATCGTGGCGCTCCTCGGGGTGCCCGAGGGCGGGAGCCGACAGGGCCATCCACAGCTCGTAGCCACCTGCCACGCTCGTCGAGCCGTCCTCCTCCTGGATCGGCCACAGGTCCCAGAGGTCGTAGTCCGGCAGGATCCGCGGTACGGCCGAGGGGTCGATGACGGGTGCCGTGGTCGCACCGGTGTCGGCAAGCAGATCGAGGTGCCGGCGGGTCCAGCGCGCCGGTCGGCCACCGCTCACGTGGCACCCTGCGGGCGGCGGTGACCACCGGCCAGACTCTGAAGCACGCACGATCCGGTGGCCGCTCCGCGCGCGGCGTCTGGCCGTCCTCGTGGGACCATGGATGACCTCTTCTTTCACTCGTGGGATGTGATGGAGCCGGCTGGGACCTATGGGTCACGGCACGGCGAGGCAAGCGCGGCACGCTGTCCCCACCGCTGGCGGGTCGCCTCACCGGAGGCGGATGTGGCCCAACTCCGGACGCGGGAGAGCGTGCATCAGCCGGCCTGTTCGCCACGGCTCCCACGCCGCGGCGGCGTCGCGCTCATCGCCGTCAGCCCTTCAGAGAGCCCTGGAGCAGGGCCTTGACGAAGTGGCGCTGGAAGATGAGGAAGATCACGAGCGTGGGCGTCAGGATCAGCAGCGATCCGGCGCACAGCAGCGGGATGTCGGTGCCCCACTGGCCCTGGAAGGCGCCCAGGGCGCCGGACATCGTGCGCTTGGTGGGATCGTCCACCAGGACGATGGCCAGCAGGAACTGGTTCCAGGTCCACAGGAACAGCAGGATGCCCAGGGACGAGATCGCCGGCATGGCCAGGGGGACGTGGATGCGCCGGAACAGCTGCCACACGTTGGCGCCGTCCATCCGTGCGCTCTCGGACAGCTCGCCCGGCATGTTGACGAAGTGGGCGCGCATCCAGAAGACGCTGAACGGCATGAACAAGCCGATGAGCGGCAGAATGATGGCCCAGCGCGTGTTCAGCAGCCCCATGTCGCGGATCTGGTAGTACAGCGGCGTGATGACGCCCTCGAAGGGAAGGGTCAGGCCGAGCACGAACAGCAGGAAGATCACGCGGGCGCCGATCACGCGCAAGTGGCCGATGGCGAAGCCGGCCATCGTGCCCAGCAGGATCGAGATCGGCACCACGCCCAGCACGATGAGGGCGCTCGACTTCAGCAGCTCGCCCATGTTCGCGGCCTCGAAGGCCCGCAGGAAGTTGCCCCACTGCGGGTCGTCGGGCCAGGCCAATCCGGCCGGGTAGGCGCCCGAGGGATGCAGGGCGGTGACGAACAGGCTGAGGAACGGCAGCAGCGTGACCGCCATCATGCCGACGAGCAGCAGCCGGCCGACCCAAGCCTCCCGCCACGCGGTGATCATCGCTTGCCGTCCTTTGCGAACCACTGGATGGGAAGGGCGCAGGCGATCACCAGGGCCATGAGCACCACGGCCAGGGCCGAGGCCATGCCCACCTCGCGTTCGGCGAAGGCCAGGTAGAAGATTTGCAGGCCGGGAACCATGGTCGTGTTGCCGGGGCCGCCCTGGGTGGAGATGTAGATGATGTCGAAGCTCGCCAGGGCCGCGATCACGGTCACGGTGACGCAGACCGCGATCTCCTGCCGCAGGCTGGGGACCGTGATGGAGATGAACTCCCGCCACGCTCCGGCGCCGTCCAGCCGGGCCGCCTCGTACAAGGCCGGATCAATCTTGCTCATGCCTGCGAGCAGCAGCAGGGTGCACAGGCCGAGCAGCACCCATGCGCCGATCATGCCGACCGCCGGCAGGGCGGTGGCGAAGTCGCCCAGCCAGGCCCGGGTCACCCCGCCGAGGCCGATGAGTGTGAGCAGCTGGTTGATCACTCCGGTGGAGGCCAGCAACCAGCTCCACGCGATTCCGGCGGCCACCAGCGGGATGACCTGCGGCAGGAAGAGCACGGTCCGCGCCACGAGCGCGAGCCGGCTCTCGGCGATGCGCCGGATCGTCGCGGCGATCGCCAGTCCCAGCACGACCGGGATCGCGCTGAAGAACACGATCAGCTGGAAGGCGTTGACGAGCGAGTCGAACAGGTCCGGGTCGGTGAAGACCTTGCCGTAGTTGGCCAGCCCCACCCAGGTGGAGGCGCCGATGCCGTCCCACTCGTACAGCGAGTACTGGAACGTCAGGGTGATCGGGCGCAGGACGAACACCGCGTAGAAGGCGAGTGCGGGGGCGACGAACAGCCAGCCGACCAAGCCGCGCGCGTCGCGCAGCTTGGTCGCGGCCGTCCGCCGGTGCGAGGATCGCGCGCCGGCGGAGCGGGTCATCAAGTGTCTCAGTTCCCTTCGAGCTGGCCGGCGTAGTCGGCCTGGACCGTCTTCAGCAGCTCTTGCGGGGTCTGCTCTCCGGCCACCAGCTTCTGCAGCTGTGGCGTCCAGCTCTTGGCGTAGATGGCGCCGGTGGCGTTGGCGATGAAGTCCATCGCGCCGTTGTCCTTGGCGATCTCCGCCCCGGCCGCCAGGGTGCTCGCGGTGACCTTGTCCGCTGCCACGGCCGGCATGTACGCGTCGGCCGGTCCCATCGGACGCGATCCGCCGACCTCGACGCCGATCTCGCGAGCCCGCTTGTCGGTGGCGACCCAGTTGAGGAAGAAGGCGGCGCAGTCGGCGTTCTTGGCGTTCGCGGCGATCCCGAAGGTGAGGGGCGCCGACATGGCGGCGAGCTTGCCGTCCTGTTGCGCCGCCGGCATCAGCAGGAAACCGACGTTGCCCGGCATCTGCTTGTCGAGGTTGCCCGACTCCCAGTCGCCGTTGAACATGAACAGGCCCTGGCCGTCGATGAAACGGCTCATCATGGTCGCGTAGTCGAGCGCGTTGACGTCCTTCGGGAAGTATCCTGCCTTGATCCATTTCTCCAGGTGCTGTGCGGCCTGCAGGTTCGACGGGGTGTCGATGGTGGCACCGGGCTTCTGGAAGATCCAGTCGTTGATGGGCCCGGCAGGGCCGTAGGAGGCCATGAGGTTTTGCAGCGGAAATGCCAGGCCGCCGGTGGCGCCGCCGTTGAACTGCATGATGGGCGTGATGCCCGCGTTCTTGGCCTTGTCCAGCACTTGGTCGAGCTCGGCCAGCGTGGTGGGCGGCGCGGTCATGCCGATCTGGGCGGCGAGCTTCTTGTTGTAGAAGACGCCGGTCATGCTGAAGTTGAGCCCCAGGGCGTACAGCGAGCCCTCACCGCGCGGCCGCCCGCCCGGACCCAGGCGCAGCTGCTCAAGCTGCGAAGCCGGCCACTTGTCCCAGCCGAACGCCGTCGCGTAGCCGTCCAGGTTCTTCAGCAGGTTGTCCTTGACCAGCTCAGAGACCTGGGGCAGGCGCATCAGGTCGGGCGGGTTGTCCGCCAGCACCCGCGGGGCGTTCTGCGTGATGACCGCGAACTGGTCCTCGCGGATATCCCAGGTGACGTTCGGGTGCTGCTTGGTGAACTCGGTGGTCAGCGCCTTGGGCAGCGGGAAGCCGGTCTCGAAGTAGCCGTTTATCGTGATCGGCGCCGAGCCGCAGCCGGGAGCCGCGGACACCGACGACGTGCCGGTGGCCTGGGGCTGCGGACTGTTGCTGCCGGGAGCCGCACAGGCGGCGGCCAGCGTCCCCATGGCGATCACAAGCGCGGCCCCGGACCTGCCGGGGCGGACTCGACGAGCCATGTGCATCTCCTCTGCTGCCTGGGACAATCGGCACCGGGCTGATGTCCCGACTCCGTTGCTAAATCGGGTTAGCGCCCGCTAGTCTCACCATGCGCGTCGCACGATGTCAACCCCCCGTAACACACTCTTGACGATCGGAGATTTGGGTGAGTCCACGACGGGTCACGCTGGCCGATGTAGCCAAGGCCGCCGGTGTCTCGCGCACGACCGCCTCGCTCGTGCTGTCAGGCCGCGGCCGTGAACTGCGCATCTCTCAGGACGTCGAGCAGCGTGTCCTGCGAGCCGCCGACGAATTGCAGTACCGGCCCAACATCGTCTCCGTGGGGCTGCGTACGGGCTCGTCGCGGACGATCGGCTTCGTCTCCGACACCGTCGCCACCACCCGGCTGGCCGGTGACATGATCAAGGGAGCGCTCGAGGCCGCCCGTGAGCGCGGCTTCATGTTGTTCATCGGCGAGACCGAAGGCGACGCCGAACTCGAACGCCTCCTGCTGCAGGCCATGCACGACCGCCAGGTCGACGGGCTCATCCTGGCCTCGATGTTCACCCGCACCATCAAGGTGCCCAAAGCCATCACGGCCGGGCCCGCCGTGCTGCTCAACGCGCTGCCCAAGCAGCCCACCCCCCTGCCCGCCGTCCTCCCCGACGAGGTCGAGGCCGGCCGCCGCGCGGCCCGCGTTCTGCTCGACGCCGGCCACCGCGACGGCATCTACCTGATCGGCGCCGGTCCGGGCCTGCGCAACGTGCCCTCGGAGAGCCTCGCGGCGGTGGAACGGCTCGTCGGCATCCGTGAGGCGCTCGGCGAGGCGGGCGTCAAGGTGGCGGGCGCCCGCACCTGCCCCGACTGGCAGCCGGAGTACGGCCTCGCCGCGACGCAGGACCTCCTGCGGACCGTCCAGCCGCGTGCGCTGATCTGCTTCAACGACCGGATCGCGATGGGCGCCTACCAGGCGCTCGACGACCTCGGGCTCAAGGTGCCCGCGGATGTCTCCGTCGTCTCCTTCGACGACCACCCCATAGCCTCGTGGGTGCGGCCCAGGCTGACCACTGTGGCGCTGCCCCACTACGAGCTGGGCCGTAAGGCCGTGGACGTGTTGTTTACCGAGATCGAGCGCGACCGCGCGGACACCGAGGAGGTGGGCCAGGTGCACCGGGTTCCGATGCCCGTCCGCAGCCGGGAGTCCGTCGCGCCGTCACCCACCGCGGATTCCCTCGACTGAGCGCCGCACCTTGGGCTGATCACGTCGGCGGCCAGGGGTCGACGGCCCGTCAACCGGTGACGGCCGGCCGCTCGTCAACCGGTGACGGCGGCGCGAAGGCCGAAGCGTTCGGCGAACGCCGACAGCTCGTCACGTCGCCCTTCCGGCTCCGCGGCGGCCGGGCTCACCACGATCCGGGTCACGCCCTGCCCCGCCAGCCGCTCGAGATCCTCCTCCGTCATGTCGATCGCCCCCCACCGCGTGTACTCCAGCGCCTCCGGATCCCGCCCGGCCTCGGTGGCGGCCGACCGGGCGAGCTCCCACTGCGCGGCCCGTTCCTTGGCGTCCAGCGCACCGCCGGGAAAGTAGCCGTCGCCGCGGCGCCCGGCCCGGCGGGCCGCCGCCCGGCTCGACCCGCCGACGTGGATCGGCAACCGCGTGACCCCGTACGGCTTCGGAAAGCTGCACAGATCGTCGAAGGCGAAGAACTCCCCCGCGAAGCCGACCCCGTCCGCGCCGCCGCCCCACAGCAGCCGCAGCACGTCGATCGCCTCGTCGGCGCGCCGGCCCCGCGTGGCGAAGTCCACCCCCACCGCCTGCGCCTCGCCGGGTAGAGCGCCGAGCCCCACGGTCAGCAGCCGCATCCGGCCCTGGGACAAAACGTCGATGGTGGCCAGACGCTTGGCGAGGATCACCGGATGGTGGTACGGCAACAGCAGCACCGCCGTCCCGAGCAGGATCCGCCGGGTGGCCGCGGCGACGAAGGCTAGGCAGTCGAGCGGATCGACGTACGGCAACGTCGGCGGGAGTTCGAACGGCCCCACCTTGGCGCCGGGATAGAGGGCTACGTGTTCGGGCAGGTAGAGCGACTCGAAACCGCACTCGTCGGCATGCCGGGCGAACTCCACGATCCCCTCCGGATCGACGCCGAAATGGGCGGTGTTGTAGCTGATCCCGAACTTCACCGTCATGTGCGCATACCCTCCGCTAGGTTCCGCGCCCACGCTAGAACCCTGACACCGGCGTCAAGGCAAACCCGCCCCCTCGCGACCGCTTGCCGGGCCCGGGTGAGACGGCTTTAATACGCCGAGCCCGGCTCTCCGCACCCCCGCCGCCGACCAGGAGACCACATGCCCGTCCCCGCAGGTCCAGCACACCTTCCCCGCCCCTGCCCAGCGGCGTTAACGCTAACACCCGTCCGTCCGACCCCATGAAACTTTCCTTTTCGACCATTGGGAAAACGCTTACCGCTCCTACAGAAAGGGCCCCTCGATGCGGTTAAGAATGGCCGCCGCCGTCCTCACCCTCGCAGCGGCCACGACCACGACCGTGGCTCCCGCTCAGGCGGCCCCGCCCACCAAGCAGATGGAGGACCTGGATCGCGGGCTGATCAGCGTACGGTCCGGCTCGGGCAACCTCGTGTCCTTGCGCTTACTGGGCACCGACCCCGACGGCGTCGCGTTCAACGTGTACCGCGGCTCCACCAGGGGGTCGCCTTCACCTACAGCGCGAACGACGCCAGCGTGGGAGACGTGGACGGCGACGGGCAGTACGAGATCATCCTGAAGTGGGACCCGTCCAACGCCAAGGACAACTCCCAGTCCGGCTACACGGGCAACGCCTACGTGGACGCCTACCGCCTGAACGGCTCCCGGCTGTGGCGCATCGACCTGGGCCGCAACATCCGCGCGGGCGCCCACTACACCCAGTTCCAGGTGTACGACTACGACGGCGACGGCCGGGCCGAGGTCGCCATGAAAACCGCCGACGGCACCAGGGACGGCGCCGGCACCGTGATCGGCAACTCCAGCGCCGACCACCGCAACTCCAGCCGCTACATCCTGGCCGGCCCCGAGTACCTGACCATGTTCAACGGCCTGACCGGCGCCGCGATGTCCACGGTCAACTACGACCCGCCACGCGGCACGGTCTCCTCCTGGGGCGACAACTACGGCAACCGCGTGGACCGCTTCCTGGCCCGAACGGCGTACCTGGACGGCGAACGCCCCTCGCTCATCATGGCCCGCGGCTACTACACCCGCAGCGTCATCGCCGCCTGGGACTTCTGCAACGGCACGCTCACCAAGCGGTGGACGTTCGACAGCAACTCGGCGGGCTCGCAGTACGCCGGGCAGGGCAGCCACAGCCTGTCCGTCGGCGACGTCGACGCCGACGGCCGCGACGAGATCGTGTACGGCGCGATGGCCGTGAACGACAACGGCACCGGCATGTGGAGCACGCGCACCGGCCATGGGGACGCCCAGCACCTGGGCGACTTCGACCCCGCCCGGTCGGGCCTCGAGTACTTCAAGGTCAGCGAGTCCACCTCCCAGCCCGGCTCGCTCTACATCGACCCACGCACCGGCCAGATCCTCTGGTCCACCGCCTCGGGCTCCGACAACGGCCGCGGCGTGGCCGGGGACATCTCGACGGTCAGGATCGCCAGTGAGTTCTGGTCGGCCGCCGACGGCAACCTGCGCAGCGTCACCGGCAACACGGCGGGCCGCAAACCGTCCTCCATCAACTTCCTCGCCTGGTGGGACGCCGACCCGGTCAGGGAACTGCTCGACCAGACCAGAATCGACAAGTACGAAACCAGCTCCGACACCCGACGGCATGAACCGCTCCAGACGATCGCCCCGATCGGCCGCGATCACGCGGACGACCCCGACAGCCCGCCGCAGCCGGCGACCGTCGGGGATCATGACGCCGGCGGCGATGTCGGTGTTGTCGGCCCATTCGGCCGCCAGGATGTCGCCGATGGCCAGCTGGTTGACGCGGCAGCCGATCATCAGGCGGCGGCATTCTTGGACGTCGTGCTCGGTGAAACTCATGCGAACCCCTCGCCGGAGCCCGAATCTTTGCCCTGGCTGCTCGACGCCCACGGCACTGAGCAGCAGACGGCGCGGCAGACGATCAACCGCTCCGTATCGGGGACGGTGACCACGATCGCGCCGGAGCCCAGACGACAGCGCAGGCAAACCGCCGGTCGGCCGATGGTCGGCGCACCAGGGGTTGATGAGGTTCCTGGCCTGCGGCATCGTGCGGCGCGGCCGGAACGGATACCGTTCACCGGCCATCTGCGCGGCCTCGGCCAGCGGCCGCTCCCAGGCCATCCTTGCGACGCGGCCCTGCTGAGGTGTGGTGAGCTGCGTCATCCATCTGGCCAGTGTCCGGCATCGCGAGGATCTTGTCATCACATTGATTCTCAGCAAACGATCAACGTACGTTCGGGAAGCGATCTTCCAGCACGGTTCCCGGTGGTGCTCGGCCCGAACCCGCTCGATGGCGGGAAGACCGCTCTCAACCATGGCTCGGTGCGGTGATGGCCGGATCGGACCCGGTGGAATCCGCTTCGGTGCGCAGGATCCGCCAGCACACGTACGCGCACAGGCCCGTCGCGGGCGTGCCCAGCAACGTCGAGGCGATTCCGAGCGCGGTCACCTGACCCGCCAGGTACAGCGGCACCATCACCATCGTGGACAGGCTGAACTTCACCAGGAACACCGCCGTGCAGGCCTGGTAGCGCCGCAACCGCGCCCGATCGCGCCGCCAGCCGGACCGTTCACCGCGCATCCCCCCGACCACCACTCCAATGATCGGCCACCGCACCAGCAAAGACACCAGGAACACCGCCCCCGCGCCCACCGAAACCAACACGCTCACAAGGTAGAAGTCCACCGCCTCTCCGCTGCTGCTGGCCAGCGACGCGGCCACCGCCACGATCACGAGCCCGCCCGCCGCCTGCCAGTACTTGCGGTCGGTGCACGTTCGGACGATCGCGAACACCACCACGGCACCGACCGCCACCGTCGCGGAGAGCGGCACCTGGCCGGTCAGCAGATGGGCGATCAAGAACACCGTCTTCGACACCACGGCCTCGGCGACGGTGCGCCAGCCGCCCACGGCGGTGAACAGGGACAGCGACTTCTGTGTCAGTACGGTCAGGGGCATGTGTCCGGCTCCGCGGTGCCGATGCCGACCGGGACCGGCCCGACCGCTCCGCCGGGACGGGGCTCGCGCGGCAGGGCGCGACCTTGGGCGTCGAGGGTGGGGAGGCTGTCGCGACGCATCGCCTCCTCGGCAGCGCCGATCGCGGTGAACAGATCCTGCTCCCCACGGGCGTGCGCGGCCAGGGCGTCACGGAGGCGGTGCGCGTCCTGCATCGCCAGGTTGGCGCCGAACCCCGGGGCCGCGTGGACGGCGTCGCCGATGACCGTCACCGGACCGGCCGGCCACGCCGGAACCGGCGGGATCATCCCGATCCGCAGCGCGACCGTGACGTCCGGCCACGCCGCATCGACGACCAGCCGCAACGTCGGGTGCAGATCCGCGGCCAACCCTTGGGCGAGCCGCCAGGCCTCGGCCGGTGAACTGGCGCGTCCAAGGTGAGCCTGGGTGACGGGCAGGCACCACATCACGTAGTCCTCGGCGTCGGCGACTACGCGGGAGGAAAGGGCGGGCAGCCACCGGTCCCGGGCAGCGACCGGCGACTCGGTGAACCGGTGGACGCCCAGCGCCATCGTCATACCGCGCACCTGCGCGCTGGTACCGCTGTCGCCGATCAGGGCGGGCAGCCCGGTTCCGGCCACGGCTCGGAGCGGTGTCGCGCCCATCAGCATGCGTTTTCCCGTGTCGACCACTTCCACGTGCGGCAGATACTGGCGGCGGACCGCCGAACCGACCCCGTCCGCGCCGACCAGCACGTCCGCGGTTTCCGTGCGGCCATCGGCCAGCCACACCCGGACGGCGCCGTCGGCGCGCTGCTCGAACCGTGTGACCGCCGTCCCGAACCGCACCCTGTCCTCCAGCCCGGTCAGCAGTACCGCCCGCAGCAGGCGCCGACTGGCCTGCCGGCCCGGCCGCAGCCCCGCCGTGCCGTCGGCCGGTCGCGAGTGCGTGACAACGAGCTCGCCGTCCATCTCGGACACCTGCAAGGTGCGGTCACGCGGCCGGCCCATGGTGGCCTCCGCCATCGCCACATGCCCCCGGGGCAGGCACGCGCGCAGCGCCTCCGTGCCCCGATCGTCAATGTGCAGGCTCACGCCCTGGGGACGGCCGTGTTCCTCGTCCCTTTCGTACACCACGACGTCGATCCCCGCCAGACGTAGCCCCTGGGCCAGCGTTAATCCGCCGAGCCCGGCGCCGACCACGATCACCCGCATCGCTTCATGCCTTTCTTCACCGATTGATGAGGTTTCACTCTAGCCTTGCGTGAGCACGAAACTCAATCGACCGATGAAGAAAGCATTCGATAGAGTGTTCCGGTCATGACAGAACCGAACCCCTCAGGCCGCCCCGGGCGCTGGCGGTCAGGCGCGGAGAGCAAGCAGCGGATCCTGGAAGCGGCCCGCGCGCTGTTTCGCGAGCACGGCTACGGCGGCACCACGGTGCGCGCGGTCGCCACCGAGGCAGGGGTCGACGCGGCGATGGTCTTCTACTTCTTCGGTACCAAGCAGGGCCTGTTCGGGGCCGCCATCGAGATGCCCGAGCACGTCCCGCCCGCCATCGAGTCGATCTTCACCGGCGGCCTCGACGGCATCGGTGCACGCATGGTCCGCACGCTGGTGGAGAACCTGGACAAGTCCAACCGCACCCCGCTCGTGACGCTCACCCGCTCGGCCCTCACGCACGACGAGTCCGAAATCCTGCTCCGCCAGTACCTCGACCGGGAGATCACCACCCGACTGGTGACGATGCTCGGCACACCGGACGCCGCGGTGCGGGTCGCGATGCTGAACGTGCAGATCCTGGGCCTCGCGGTGGCGCGCTACGTCGCACGGATCGAGCCGGTCGCGTCCGCCTCCGTTGACGACCTGGTCAGCTGGTTCGGCCCGATCGTGCAACACTGCCTGACCGAGCCGAGCCCATCGCGGTGACGGTCGCATGGGAAACATCGCGCATGGCCGACACGATGTGGATCATTGCTGGGGACCGGAGGACAGAAGGCGTCGGATGTCGGCATCCGAGAGCGTGGCACCCACAGGGTGGCGCCGAGCAGTTGCAGATGCGGCTTGGCGCGCTCTATAGCGCTTCCATGCGGCGGCGGAGCTCGGCGAGGAAGAGGGCGACCTCCCGGCCGTTGATCAGGCGATGGTCATAGGCGAGTCCGACGTAGGTGGACTCACCGGGCGAGGCGACGGCCAGCGCGCAAGTGGTGCCGGGGAAAACAAAGGGGATCGCCAATACCACTTCGCCTTCGGTGTGGAGGGTGATCATGAAGTTGGCGCCGCTGAGGTCGGCTTCCTTGAACGAACCGGACGCGGCGGCCACCCGGTACTTCATCAGGGTGGTGGCGATCTCCTTCAGGCCGCCCGGGTCATGCAGGACTGGGACGTACAAGCCCTCGCCCACGTCCACCGTGATGCCGACGTTCGGGCTTGTGGCGGGTATGGCTTGATCGCCATCGATGTGGGAGAAGAACAGCGGGAAGTCGGCGTGCATCGTGGCCACGGCCTGGACGAAGAGTTCTGCGACACCGACCGGGCGGCGAATTTCGCGAGTCGCCGCGGCCGCTCTCTCCAGCGCGGGGCACAGGTTCATCCGAACGACGGTGTACGCCGCCGGGATCGCCTGGTGAGACAGCTCCACAGCCCTGGCCACAGCGTGCTGGACCTTGGACAGCTTGATGCCGTGCGGCTTCAACTGCTCGATGTCCGTCCTGCGGATCACCTTGCGACCGAGTGTTTCGACCTGTTCACGAGAGATACCCAGCTCGTCCATTAGGGCCTGCGCGGGCGCGGTAATGAGCGAAGTCCCAGTGCTGGACAAGGCCTTCTCGGACGGGCGCGCAGGGGATAGGGACGGCGCGGGGTCGATATTGGCGATGAGTTCGTTGGGTTTGCACCAGGTGCCAGGAGCGGCGATGTGGTGAAGGGGGCCGTCGGCGTCCGCGGTGAGTTCTTCGACGGCCTTGGAGGTCTCCACCGACACCACCACGTCGTCGGCCTTGACCTCTGTTCCGTCGGGGACCAGCCACTCCACCAGCAGATATTCGGCGTCGTTGGAGTTCAGCTTGGGCATGCGAAGCTCAGCCACGGAGGGTCTCCTTGATCACGCGCCGGATGGCCGCCTCGTTCGCCAGGACCTGGTCTTCCAGGTGGACCGCCGCCGGGATGATGCTGTCCTGCGAGTGGATCACCGTGACCGGCTGGGCCAGCCGCCCCCAGCGTTCCTGGTTCAGGCCAAGGGCCACCTCGGCCCCCCACGTTCCCCCTGCGGTGCTCTCTTCCACCACGAAGAGGTACGGCACATCCGGCACGTCCACCTCGAACGGATAAAGCCGGGAGGGCACGATCAAGGTGCCGAGCAGATCGTCCTCCATGAGTAACGTCTGCATCGCCTCGAGGGCTTGATAGGCCATCCCACCCGGAGCGATCAGCACGAAATCCGGATTTTTCTCGACAAAGACGGTTGCCACCCCGTCATCGAGGCGTACGGTGAACGGCTCGGGCACCGCGTGCATTTGCCGGGTGTAGAGCACCTTGCCCTCGAACAGGATGCATGGTTCACCGCGGCCCAGCATCTCGGCGAACACCTCGAGGTTGTCGCGGAACGGCGAAACCTCGTACAGCGCCAGGTTCGGGATCCCGATGAAGTGTTTCTGCGGACTCTGGCTGTGGGTGGGGCCATATCCGCGGCCACCGCCGACCGGGCAGCGCACCACCATGCGTAAGGGCAGGCGCGAGCCGTACATGGTGACGGACTTGCTGGCGAAGTTCACGAGCTGGTCGAAGGCTAGAGCGATGAAGTCGCCGAACATCATCTCGACGATCGCCTCGTCGCCCGCCAGGGCCAGCCCTGCCGCCACGCCGGTGATGGCGTTTTCGCTGATGGGTGTGGTGAGCACGCGGTCGGGAAACCGACTGGACAATCCCTTTGTGATCTTGAAGGCACCGCCGTACGGGTCGAGGATGTCCTCGCCGAGCACGTAGAGGTCGGGCCGGGCGGCCAGCAGCGAGTGCAGGGCCGCGTTGAGGTTCTCGGCCACTCTCATGCCGGTCCCCGCATGATCACTTCGGCGACGACCTGCTCCACGCGGGCGCGTGCCCGGCGCTCCAGGCGTTCCGATTGCGCCGGATCCACCGCCGCCTGCCAGTCTTCGACCGCGCGCAGGACCTCGGGCGGCCGGGTGTCGTCGCCCTTGCTGTGCGGGCCCAGGCGATGGGTGACGAACTCGACGACCAGCGGCGATCCGGTTCGGACTGCGGCCACCGGCATGGCAAGTCGGTCGCGGATCGCGGCCACGTCGACGGTGTCTACGCGCTGATACGCGATCCCGAAGGCGGCGGCCCGTCCCGCGACGCTGCCTGCCAGGTGTATGCCCGCGGGGGTGGTCTGGGCGATGCCGTTGTTCTCCACGATCACCAGGAGCGGTAGCCGCCAGAGGGCGGCGATGTTGAGAGCCTCGTAGACCGCGCCTTCGCCGAGCGTTCCGTCGCCGATGTAGACGCAGGCCAGGCGGCCTGGCTCGGTTCTTTTCAGGTGGAGCGCCACCCCCGCGGCCACCGGGAGCGACTCCCCCTGGACTCCCGTGGACAGGTAGCGGCCCCGTTTGATGTGCTGACTGCCGCCGACGCCACCGCAGACCGCGCCCTGGCGGCCCATGATCTCGGCCAGCAGCCCCTCGAGATCGCCGAACCGAGCCAGATAGTGGCCGTGGCCTCGGTGGTTGCTGAAGACGTAGTCGTCGGCAAGCAGGAGGGCTTCCAAGGCGACCGGCACGTACTCCTGGCCCAGGCAGGTGTGGGTGGTGCCGTTGAGTAGGCCCTGGCCGTACAGCTCCAGGAGTTTGCGCTCGAAGGCCCTGATCGTGAGCATCAGCTCCAGGTCCTCATCGACGCTGCGATCCAGCAGCTCGGTCACTTCAGAACCTCGAGCACGCCGCGGATGGTGGGGTTGTCGAAGAAGTCTTCGATGTTCACCTCCACGCCCAGGCGCTTGCGCATGCGCGCGATGATCTGCGTGATGGTCAGGGAGTGGGCGCCAAGGTCGAAAATGTCGTCATCCAAGGCGATCGGCGAGATTTCCAGGACCTCCTCCCAAATGGCCCGGATCTCCGCGGCTCGCGGATCTACGACAGCGTTGTCCAGCACAGAACTCACCCCGTTGACTTGTCTGATATTTCGGTAAATGCGGGCAGCTCCCCGGGAGAAACGGCCGCGACACGCCCCAGGACTTCAGCCAGATCCCTGGAGAAGATCTCCGCCACGTCGTCTGCCTCCTGGCTGTAGCGGAGGCCGGCCAGCAGCCCGTCCGGCGCATCCAGGAGCTGGAGCTGCAAGGCTCCGCGTACAGCGCCGTTGAACGTCAGCCACTCCACGTTTCCCCACGGCGGCTGCCGTCCCCCGTGGCGGTAGCTGACCGAGATCGGCGCCAGCGAGGCGTGCGGCCTGATGCGCGGGACGGCCCTGGCCAGCGGCACCTCGCGGAAGCGGTACAGCTGCCGCAGCTCGGCCCGCAGCCCGGCCGCGAGATTCTCGAAAGGTCCATCAAGCGATGAGAACAGCGGCACCTCGTTGACGAAGGGACCGACGTGTCCCTCCTCGGCGACGGAGCGCGTCGACAGGTCGATGGCGGTGACGATCTCGGCGTTGCCGTACTCATGAAGCAGGGTGTGCAGTGCCGCCACGAACACCTCGAACCGCGTCAGCCCCGGCACCCTGGGCACCTCCAGCGAGAACCTGTGCTCGTGGCCTGCGCTGAACCTCCGGCCGCGCACCGTCTTCCCTGCGACGACTATCTCCTGCGGCTCTCGCCACCTGCTCGCCCAGAACTCCTTGGCGGCCTCAAGCCGGGCAGCGACCCGCTGCCGGAGGCCGGCCGCGTGGTCGTGCGCGGCAAGAGGCGGCGGCGGAGTGCCGTCGAGGAATGCGGCCAGGTCGTCGACCAGGATCTCCTTGGACGCACCATCGAAGATCACATGGTGGGCGACGATCGTCAGTGTCCGTCCGTTGAGCGTGAAGGTGATCAGCGGCCCGGTGTCGATGTCGAGCTCGTACGACGCGCCCAGTGCGGGTCTGCGGGCCGCGGGCACCAGGTGGAGCACGCCGTCTCGTTCCTCGATCGCCGAGCCCAGCATCGGGTGCCGCTCGACCAGCTGGTCGATGGCCTTGGCCAGGGCTGCGGGCTCGGGCGCCGCGGCGAAGGTGATCACGATGGGCATCCGGTAGGCGGTACCCGCCCCCAGCTGCTCGTTGATCCAGATGCCGTGCTGGATGAAGCTGACCTCGCTCACGTGACAGCCTCACGCAGTGCTCGCTTGTCGACCTTGCCGTTGTGATTGCGGGGAATGGAGTCGACGGTGATCACCTTGACAGGCAGCTCGTGCGCGGCCAGCCGGTCCTTGAGGAAGATCCGTAGGTCCTTCTGCGTGACGCTGCCGACGACCGCGACCATGACCGCCTTGCCGAGCATGGCGTGCGGGATCGCGACCGCAGCGGCCTCGACGACGCCGGGGCAGGCGTAGACGGCCTCCTCGACCTGGATGGTGGAGACCTTGAATCCCCCTGATTTGATCACGTCGCTCTCCCGGTCGACGAGGTAGAGGTAGCCCTCCTCATCCAGGTATCCCAGGTCGCCCATCCGCACCCAGCCGCGCTGGAACACCTTCGACCCCTGGTCGCCGTAGTAGGAGCGGGAGACGGGCGAGCGCATCCACACCTCGCCGGTGCTGTTGGACGGCAGCGGTTCGCCGTCGGCAGTGGCGATCTTCACGGCGGATCCCGCCGCCGCACGCCCCAGGCTCCCTGGCCGCTCAGGGTCGTAGATCATGACGGTCTGGGCAGGCGCCGCTTCGGTCGAGGTGTAGTAGTTGGCGATCGTCGCCTTCGGGAAGACCCGGCACAGGTCGGCGGCCACGCGGCCGGGCAGCGGCGCGGCGGCCGACCCGAGAAGGAGCACGCTGGACAGGTCGTGTTCCTCGTGGACGCGGGCGCTGAGCAGTTCGATGGCCATCGCGGGAACGAGGAAGACCGTACCGGCACGGTGAGTCTCGATCAGTGCGGCGAATCGATCGGGTGTGAACCACGGCAAGGTGACCACGGCCGGGTGCGCGTCGAGCGCATTGATCAACATCTGCTGGCCGGCGTTCGTCCCGATGGGGAAGCCGTGGACCAGATGCCGGGAGTGAGCGAAGGGCCGGCGCCGCCCGCCGCATCCCCAGACCAGATTCGCATGCGTAGCGGTCACCCCTTTGGGACTCCCCGTGGTGCCTGAGGTGTAGAGGACCTGCGCGAGATCCGCCGGCTTGGGATCCGGCAGTTCGGCGGACCCCCACAGGTCATCAAGCCTGGCCGTCCAGCCTGGAGCGTCCGGAGCGCCGCCGGTGTGTATGACACCGACGGTGTCGCAGTGGTGGAGCTTGAACCGCAGGTCGGCAGGGGCTAAACGAGCAGACAGTGGTACGGCTGCCGCACCCGCCCTGAGCACAGCCATGAAGGCCACCGCGTAGTCCGGCCAAGCAGCGGCCCCGAACACCAGGCCGACCCGATCGCCTGGCTTGACTCCCCTGTCCACCAGCCCGGACGCCGCCCGGCGCGACCGTTCCGCCCATTGTCCATGGGTCAGCGGCTCGGCACCCGGAACGATCAAGGCCACCCGATCCGGCTCGGAGGCCGCCCGGGTGTCGAGGAGCTGGAGGAGAGTCGTCATAATTAGAAAGAATCTTTACTATTTGGGTTTGGTCCAGTGTTGCATGATCACAAACGTGGCCGCAAGCCCGTAAAACTAGGGAATTTGGCCGCCTTGCGCACTAGCTCCGGCAAATGCCACACTGACCCTGACCAAAATAGGAAACAAGGTTTCCAGTTAGGGGGCGGTCGGACGATGACCACCAGCCTCAAGGGGCTGACGTCGAGCCAGAGCCGTCTGTGGTTCCTCAGCAGGCTCGATCCGGGCAACGCCGCCTACAACATGTTCATCACCGAGCGGCTGATCGGGCCGCTCGACCACGATGCCCTCCAGAATGCGCTCAACGCGGTCGTGGCCCGCCACGAGGTGCTGCGCACCCGCTACACCGACGACGACGGCGAGCCCGTAGCCGTGGTCGACCCGTTTCCACGCATTCCCCTCGAAGTGGTGGAAGCGCCGACGGCCGAGATGGTCGCCGACCGCACCTCCCGCCCCTTCGACCTTGCCGAAGATCCGGTCATCCGGGCGAGCCTGCTGCGTCTGGGCGCCGAGGACCACATCCTGATCGTGGTCATGCACCACATCGCCGCCGACGGGTGGTCGCTCGGCATCCTCATGCGCGAGCTCTCCGCCTGTTACAACGCCACCGTCCGTGGCACAGAAGCCGTTCTTCCCCCTTTGCCGGAAATTTCACACGTTCAGCCGACCGATCCGCCGCAGGAACTCCTCGACCGATTAGCCGGAGTCATGCCGCTGGAACTGCCCACCGACCGGCCACGGCCGAAGATCAAGGGCTCCGCCGGAGACCGGGTGGAGATGCTTGTGCCCGCCGGGCTCGCCGGTGACATCGCCGAGCTGGCCAGGCGGCAGCGCTGCTCGTTGTTCATGACGCTGCTCGCGGCCTTTGCCGCCCAGTTGTCCCGGTACACCGGGCAGGAGGACATCTGCATCGGCACACCGGCATCCACCCGGACCAGCGAGGAACTGGAGCCGGTGATCGGCTTCCACATCAACACGCTTGCGCTGCGTACCGACCTGACCGATGACCCTGCCTTCACCGACGTACTTCGCCGCGTGCGCGGCACGTGTCTTGCCGCCTACCGTCACCAGGACGTGCCGTTCGACCGGCTGGTGAACGCCCTGGACGTGCCACGGGACCTGAGCCGGACGCCGTTGTTCCAGGTCGAGTTCGTCATGGGTGAAGACGTGGCAGGCGGGCTGGACTTCGAAGGAGTGCGGGCCGAGCCGTACGACCCGGGCACCGCCAGGGCGAAGTTCGACCTGGCCATGGAGGTCGCGGCCGGACCGCGCGGCCTGCGGGTCTTCCTCATCTACAGCACCGACCTGTTTGAACGCGCCACCGCTGAGCGGTTCTGTGCGCACTTCACCAGCGTGCTCCGACAGGTCGCCGCCGACCCCAGGATCCGCCTGTCCGACCTGCGCCTGGCCGATGACGCCGAACTCGCGCTGCTCGATCAGTGGGGCCGCGGCAAACCCGTCCCACCCGCCGCACGCGCCCTGCACGAGCTGATCACCGTCAGGCCGGGGAAGACCGCCCTCGTGTACGGCTCCCGCCGGGTGAGCTACGAGGAACTGGACGGCCGGGCCAACGCGCTCGCGCACCGGCTGCGGGACCTGGGCATCGGCCGTGATGACCGGGTCGCGGTCTGCCTGGAGCAGTCGCCGGAGCTGGCCATGGCGGTGCTCGGCGTGCTCAAGGCGGGCGCGGCCTATGTCCCCATCGACCCAGAACAACCCGCCGAGCGGCTGGCCTATCTGCTGGCCGATTCCGGTGCCAAGGCGCTGGTCGCAGCGGGACCGGTGGGCGGCTTCTCCGGCCCGGTCCTTGGCATCCCGCAAGAGGTGGCATCATCCGCACCGCAGCGGACAGCCGGGCCCGACGATCTCGCCTACGTGATCTACACGTCCGGGTCGACCGGACAGCCGAAGGGCGTGGCCATCCAGCATCGGCAGGTGCTCAATTACCTCGCGGACGTCCAGGAGCGCTTCCGTGTCGAGGACGGCCGCAGCTTCGGCCTGCTGCAGTCCTTGTCCTTCGACTTCGGGATCACCGTCTTCTACCTGGCGCTCATGACGGGCGGCACCCTCCACCTGTATCCCCCGCGGATCTCCGGCCCAGAGCTCACCGATCACGGGCTGGACTACCTCAAGATCACTCCATCGCACTTCGCCGCCCTCGCCTCCGACGTGCCCCCCGAGCGCCTCCTCCCGCGGCGCCTGCTGATCTTCGGCGGAGAGGCGTTGAGCTGGGCCTACGCCCGCGATCTGGCCATGCTGGGCGGGTGCGAGATCGTCAATCACTACGGGCCCACCGAGTCGACCGTCGGGGTCACCACCTACACGGTCAAACCCGACGACGACGTAAGCGGCCCGATCACGCCCATCGGCCGCCCGCTCGGGCACGCCCGCATCATGGTCCTGGACCAGAACCTGCGACCCGTGCCCATCGGTGTGGCGGGCGAACTGTGTGTAGGCGGCGACCGCCTGGCACGCGAATACCTCGGGCGGCCGGACCTCACCGCCGAGAAGTTCGTCGAGCACGACGGCGAGCGCGTCTACCGCACCGGCGACCTGGCCCGCTGGCTGCCCTCCGGCGACCTGGAGTTCCTGGGCCGCCGGGATCTCCAAGTCAAGATCCGCGGCTACCGGGTCGAACTCGGCGAGATCGACGAGGCCCTGGCCAAGGTGCCGGGCATCTCGCACGCGGTGGTCGACGCGCGCGGCGAGCTTGGCGCCAAGGAGCTCGTCGCCTACCTGGTCGGAGAGCAAAGGCCGGCCCGCGAACTACGCGAGCTGCTGGGCACCCGCCTCCCCGACTACATGGTGCCCACCCGGTATGTCTGGCTGGATCGATTGCCGCTCAAGACGCACGGCAAGGTCGATCGGGCCGCGCTGCCTGAGCCCTCCGGGGATCGGCCCGATCAGGCGGCGCCGTACGAGAAGCCCGTCAACCGCGTGGAAGAGGTCATCGCGGCGACGTGGGCCGAGGTGCTCGGTGTGTCCAGGGTGGGCGTGTTGGACGACTTCTTCGACCTGGGCGGGCACTCACTGCTGGCGATGCGGGTGATCGCCCGGCTTGCGCGGGAGCTTGATGTGCCCGTCAGCGTCATGGATCTCTTCCAGCACCCCACGGTCCGTGGGCTGGCCGGGATCGCAGGAGGCGGCGGAGGGCCGCGCGGACTGCTGTATCGGCTTACACCGCCCCGCGCGGTGGACAGGACCTTTGTCTGCGTTCCGTACGGCGGCGCGAGCGCGGTCGTCTACCAGCCGCTGGCCGATGGGCTACCCGACGACACGGCGCTGTATTCGGTGGCGGTCCCCGGGCACGACCTCGGCCTGGCCGAAGAGCCACGCCCGCTGGCCGAGGTGGCACAGAGCTGCGTGAGCGAGATCCTGGAGAAGATCTCCGGCCCACTCTTCCTCTACGGTCACTGCGGAGTGGGCGGCGCGCTGATCGTGGAGATCGCGCGCCTGCTGGAGAGCGCCGGTCGGCCCGTTGAGGCGGTCTACCTAGGCGGGGTGTTCCCCTTCGCCAAACCCACGCGGGGGTTCCTGGGGGTATGGGCGCGCCTGACCGGGAGTGACCGCTGGCGCAGCGACCGGGGACAGCTGAACTGGCTGACCGGGATGGGCGCCGACCTGAGTGACCTGGATGTGGAACAACAGGCGTTCGTCATCAGGAACATGCGCCACGACGGGCGGCAGGCGGAGACGTACTTCACCGAGTTGCTCGAGTCAGGTGCCCGTCCGCTGAGCGCGCCGATCATCTCCGTGGTGGGCGACCGGGATCCGACGACGGATTACTACGAGGAGCGCTACGAGGAGTGGGGGTTCCTGACCGATCGGACCGGCCTGGCGGTGATTCCCGAAGCCGGCCACTACTTCCAGAAGTACCGGACGGCTGAGCTGGCCGCCATCCTCACCGCACCCCCCGGCACCCACTTGGGCCCGGGGAGCCGCCAAGAGTCGGACCTGCCGGACCCGAGTGTGGGGCGGTTCTTGGTGGTGGCGTTGGGGCAGATGGCCACGATCGCCGGCGGGACCATCACGGAGTTCGCGCTGCCGATCTGGATCTATCTGCAAACCGGGCAGCTGGTTCAGATGGCGCTTCTCACCGTGCTGGCGGTCATCCCAGGCGTGCTGGCCGCTCCCCTGGTAGGCGCAGTGGTGGACCGGTCGAGCCGCAGGGGCGTGATACTGACCGCGACCCTGGCCGGGCTGGTGATCCAGGCCACCGCGGCCGGGCTGCTGTTCACCGGAAATCTTACGGTGGAGGCGCTGTACCCTCTGCTCACCCTGCTGTCGATCGCACTGGCCTTCCAACGGGTCGGCTACAACTCGGCCATCCCGCAGCTGGTGCCCAAGCGCTACCTGGGACACGCCAATGGTGTCGCCCAGATGGCGGCGGGTGTCGCCCAGTTCGTCGCACCCCTGGCAGCCGTGGGCCTGATGTCCACCATCGGCCTACAAGGCATCCTCATCGCCGATATTTCGGGATATGTGATCGCGGCCGCCATTCTGGCCGTCACCACCTTCCCCGCCACTCTCGCCCGCCGCCGCAGGGAACCCGTGGTCACAGAGATCAAAGAAGGCTTCCGCATCTCGATCGGCAACGAGAACTTCCGCGCCATGGTGGTGTTCTTCGCCCTGCTGGCATTGGTGCTCTCCCCGGTCTTCATGCTCTATTCGCCACTGGTCCTGTCGTTCGCCACGCTGCAGGATGTCGGTGTCATCGCCCTGTGCGGCGGTGCAGGAGCGGCCACCGGCGGCCTGGCCATGAGCGTGTGGGGTGGGCCGCGCCGCAGACGCATGACCGGCATGCTGCTGCTCACCCTGATCATCGCCGTGTGCTGCGTCCTGATCGGCCTCACCCGTGACCTGGTCCTCATCGGGATCGGCGCGTTCGGCGTGTCGCTCGGCCTCGCTCTGGTCAACGGCGTCTACGCCACGATCATCCAGGTCAAGATCCCTCAGCGGTTCCATGGACGGGTGTTCGCCCTCAACCAGATGGTGGCCTGGTCCACGATCCCGCTCGGCGTCGGGGTGCTGACTCCGCTGGCGGAAAGGGCCTTCGACCCCCTTCTGCTGCCCGGCGGGGCACTCGCCACAACGGTCGGCCAGATCATCGGGACGGGACCCGGCCGTGGTATCGCCCTCATCTACCTCGCCTTCGGCCTCTTCATCGCCCTGCTGGTCGCCGGAGCGCTGCGCACGAGGATTCTGTCCAGGTTCGACACCCACGTCCCGGACGCGACCCCCGACGACCTGATCGGAAGGATCGATCATGAACGGACCGTTGACCTGGGGCCAGAAGGCGATATGGCAAGCCGTAGAACGCACCAGGCCGGATGACCACTACTTCAACTTCACCAAGATCCTCGAGGTTCCAGAACGGGCCAGGCCGCTGAGTGCCGACCGCGCCATCCAGGCCGTCGAGGATCTGGTGACCAGGCATGCCGCGCTGCGCACCCGGCTGGGCTTCGGCGGCGAGCCGTACCAGATTGTGGAAGAACACGCGGAACCTGAGATCTGGCCGGGCGCAGCGCCGGAAGAACTGGAGGCTCCGGCCTTCGACTACGAGAAGGAGTGGCCGCTTCGCGTCGGCCTGATCACCGACGGCGGGGAGGTCACCCGCATCGTGCTGGTCTTCTGCCACATGGCCACCGATGGCCTGGGCGGCGACATCGCGCTGCGGGATCTTCGGATGCTACTGGTTCGCGGCAGAGTCTCCGGGCCACTCCCGCCGCAGCCGCTGGACCTGGCCCGCTGGCAGATCAGTCCCGAGGGCAGACAGGTCGCCCGTACGGCGGCCGAGCACTGGGAGGCGTGCGAACCGGTCGTCATGTTCGACAACCCACCCGGCGCTCCCGCCAGCCCGCCGATCTGGCGGGCCGACCTGGCGTCCCCCGCCTTGGACCTGGCCTTACGCGCCCTGGCCCACCGCCACAGGACCAGCACCTCCACGGTCGCGCTGACAGCGGTGGCCGCGCTCGTCGGGCAGGTCACCGGCCGCGCGAAGGTCGCGATCCTGCCCATCGTGCACAACAGGTTCAGATCCGATACGGCCCGCATGGTCAGCACCCTGTCTCAAGAAGGACTGTTCACCCTCGACATCCATGAGGACCTCGGTGAGAGGTTCCGTGCGGCGCGCCCTGCGGCGCTGCGGGCGTACAGCAGCGCCTATCACGACCCGGCCGACCGGGCGAACAGATCCTGGGTACAGCCCCTGGCCTGCTTCAACGACATGCGATCCAGCCACCCGGAACCCATCGACGTCTCCCCTGAGGAGATCGCAGTCGCGCGGCCCCTGTCCACCCTGTCCTGGCCGCTCAGCCAGGACATGCTCAACTGCCGCTTCTGCGTGCACATCACGGATCCGCTGAACATCTCCGTTACCGCCGACACCCGGTTCCTGCCCAAACCCGAGATGGAGTGGTTCCTTCTTTCGCTGGAGAGCACCCTCATCGAGGCCGTCAGGTGAACGTCAGCGCGTATGCGACAGCCACCTCCTGCGCCCAGGGCGAAACGCTGAAATTCCGAGTTTCCGGCCCCGTGCCGGTGGTGGTGCGGGACGCGACGGATGACCGGGTGGTCTTCACCGGCCACGCCACCCCCGACTGGCA
Organism: Nonomuraea turkmeniaca; assembly: GCF_005889735.1. GTDB lineage: Bacteria > Actinomycetota > Actinomycetes > Streptosporangiales > Streptosporangiaceae > Nonomuraea > Nonomuraea turkmeniaca. Next base: position 36,971 of record NZ_VCKY01000016.1, on the reverse strand, counting down.
GTTGCCGATCCCCGACTCCTGGCCCAGCTCGCTCTACCGGGCGGTGTTCGGCGAGGAGGTGGCCTGGCCGTACGGGCTCCCCGGCGAAACCCCGTGCCCGGACAACGAGGTCTATTTCGTGGTACGGCAGGCCGTACCGACCTCTCCGATCCTGGTGAGCGTGCCGTTCACGACATGGCAGGCCTACAACCGGGCAGGGGAGCCCGGCCAGAGCATTTACTGGACCGAGTCTCCCACCCGGGCGAGCTGCGTCAGCTTCGACCGGCCGGGCGGCGGGCCGCCGCCGGAACGCTGGGAAGAGGGCCTGATGCGCTGGCTGCGCCCAGCGGGCTACGACGTCGCCTACTGCTCCAACCTCGACCTGCACGACGGGCTGGAGTTCCTGTCGGGCCACCGCCTGCTGGTGGTCAACGGCCACGACGAATACTGGTCTGCCGGAATGCGCGACAGCGTCGAGGAGTTCGTCCGTCGCGGGGGGAACGTGGCCTTCTTCTCCGGCAACACCGCGTGGTGGCAGATCCGGCTCGAGGGCCGCACGATGATCTGCTATCGCGATCCGCACGCGGACCCGGTGAGCGACCGCCGCCTGGCGACTGCGGAGTGGTCGACCGTGGGCAGACCGGAGAACACGCTGACCGGCGTCAGCTTCCGTGCCGGGGCCGGCGCGTGGGGACCGTACATGAAGCTGATGTTGCGCGAGTCCTACACGGTACGGTTCGCCGACCACTGGGTGTTCGAGGGCACCGGGCTGGCTGACGGCTCCCCGTTCGGCCAGGGCTGCCTGGGTTACGAGACCGACGCCGCCGAGTTCGAGGAGATCGACGGGGTGCCCCGGGTGACGGGACGCGACGGCACACCCGCCTCCTTCGTCGTACTGGCCACCGCCGACCTACGGCACTGGAACCGGTACGGCCAAGGCGGCATGGCCACGATGGGGGTATTCACCAGCGGACTCGGCACGGTGTTCACGGCCGCCACCGTGAACTGGGGCAACACCCTGAGCGACCCCGTCGTGGCGCGCATCACGCGCAACGTCCTCGATCGGCTGTCGGAACCACGACCCGACTGGGAGGTCATCGGTCCAGGCGGCGTACGGGCCATGGCCGTGTTGGGCCGGACGCTCTACGGGGTGAACCAGGAAGGTGAGCTGGTCGAGCGCGAGCTGTGCGGGCAGAACCTGCCCTGGCGCGCGACAGGCTCCGGTGGCGGCGTCTGTGCGCTGGCCGTACCGCGCGAAGCCATGGCTGGGGTGCCGCAGGGGTTGTTCGGCGTGACGCCCAACGGGATGCTGAAATTTCGGGACAACGGAACGTGGCGGGTGATGGGCGAAGCACCCGCCGGCGCGATGGCCCTGGCCACGGCTGATTGCGCGTTCTACGTGGTGGCCGACGACGTCATGTGGCGGCTGGACTTCGGCGCAAGCCAGTGGGAGCCCTGCGGCCCAGCCGGCGGCGCGATCTGGCTGGCAGCCGCGAACGGCCGCCTGTGGGGCGTGGACATAACCGGACGGTTGCAGACCAGACTGCCCCCCGATTCGCTCTGGAAGGAGTACGGCACGGCCGACGGCCCCATCACCGCCCATGCCGGCCGGCTCATCAGCGCAGGAGACCTACTGCGCTGGCGCGCGACCTGACTCGCGTTGGCTTAGGAGACATACTGCACTGGCGCGCGATCTAGCTCATGCTGGCGCAGGAGCCCCACTGCACTGGCGTGAGTTAACACTGCGCCTGCCGATAAATCACATCCTCCCAGGTCATGACCATGTGAGGGCTTCGCGTGGCGTACGCGAGCTCCGGCCACCCAGGAGACAGAACCAAGTGCGGCATGATGAACGGCCGTGCTCCTTCGCCTGGCCTACCTGACCGTCACGAACACGTTCGCCGCGCTGCGGTTGCTGCCGATGGGCGATCGGGACAAGGACGTGGAGTTTCTCGCCCTGCGCCACCAGATCACCGTCCTTGAACGGCGACTCGGCGCCGACACCCGGGTGAGATTCACCCCGGATGACCGGGCCTTTCTCGCCGCCCTCCTGACATCGCTGCCCCGCGAGGTCCTGCACCGGCTGCGGCTCCTCGTCCGCCCGGACACCGTCCTGCGATGGCACCGCGATCTGATGAAGCAGCGTCACGCCCGTACCTGCCGGCACGGCCGAAGCGGCATGGGCGCCCGCCCACCGTCCGCGCCCTCATCCTGCGCCTGGTACGAGAGAACCCCGGCTGGGGCTATCGGCGGGTGCATGGTGAGCTCACCACGCTCGGCATCAAGGTCGCACCGTCCACGATCTGGGAGATCCTCAAACAGGCAGGCCTTGACCCGGCGCCCGAGCGGGCCTCCACCACGTGGGCCGACTTCCTGCGCTCCCAAGCCGACGCCCTGCTAGCCTGCGATTTCGTCGAGACCGTCACCTTGAACGGGCAGCGTCAGTACATCCTGGCCGTCATCGAGCACGCCGGTAGGCGCGTCCGCGTGTTGGGCACCACCGCTCACCCGACCGCCGACTGAGTCATCCAGGCGATCAGGAATCTGGTGATGGATCTGGACGATGCGGGCTGCCGGGCGCGCCTTCTGGTCCGAGACAGGAATGGGAAGTTTCCCGCGCTCATGGACGAGATCCTCGCCGAGGCCGGCATCCAGACCGTGCTCACCGGTATCCGGATGCCTCGCATGAACTCGATCATGGAGCGGTGGGTGCAGTCGTGCCGCCGCGAGCTCCTCGACCGCTGCCTCGTATGGAACGAACGCCATCTTCGACACGCCCTGCGCGAGTACGAACACTTCTACAACCAGCACCGAGCTCACCAAGCCCTGAACCAAGCCGCCCCGCTGCGTCCCGTCCCGGACCCGATCACAGACCCCGAGCGAATCACCGACCTGAACAGACTCCACCGGCCGCTGCCCACTCCTCCAGCGGCTGGCATGACGACGGAGGCTGGGGCTCGGTCACCGTCTCGGCCGACCGGCACCACATCTCTGTGCTTGGATCAGGAAGCGCTCGAAGCGGAGCTGCCTGCTGGAGCGCTCGATGTGGCCGATGTTCGTTGTAGAACGTCTCGAATTCACGCAGCGCCTGGAGAAGGTGCTTCTGGTTCCAGATCAAGGTCCGATCCAGCAGCTCACAACGACAGGTCTGAATCCACCGCTCCATAATCGAATTCATCCGCGGTACCCGGACACCGCTCCTGACGACGCGGATTCCAGCATCGACCAGCACAGCGTCGAAGGCCGCGGTGAACTTGGCATCCCGGTCACGTATCAGGAACCTGGCCATGCCACCGGCTTCCTGCAGCTCCATGACGAGATTGCGGCCGAGTTGGGTGACCCACTGCCCTGTAGGGTGCGCGGTCACGCCGAGAATCCGAACGCGGCGGGTGGCGTGCTCAATGACCGCCAGCACCTATAGCCGTGCACCGGTCAGCGTGCGCACCTCGAAGAAGTCACACGCCAGCAGCGTGCCAGCCTGGCTGCGCAAGAACTCGGCCCATGTGGTGGCCGCCCGACCGGGAGACGGATCGATCCCCTGGTCCTTAAGGATCTCCCAGACCGTGGAGGCAGCGACCTTGATACCGAGCGCGGCCAACTCGCCGTGAACACGCCGGTAGCCCCACGAGGAGTTCTCCCGCGCCAGGCGCAACACCAGGACGCGGATGGAGCGGACCGTGCGCGGCCGTCCACGCCGCTGTGATGCGCTGGCCGCGGCGTGACGGCGCCGCAGTAGATCACGATGCCACCGCAGGATGGTTTCCGGCCGCAGCAGCAACATGTGGCGCCGCAGCTGGTCCATCGGCAGGCGGTGGAGCAGCCCAGCGAGGACGAACGTGGGTCGTGGGTTCAAGTCCCACCCGCCCTACCACGCCGACCTGCGATGAATCTTCGGCACCCACAGCGTCCAAGAACTGAGAAACGCCTTCATCGAGCTGGCGCCAGAGCCGATTTACGCGACCGTCAAAGTCGCGCTAATCGTCCGCAGTTGCCGATGGGGCGGTCAGGGATGTGGTGCGCTGGTCGAAGAACAGGCGGGCGACCAGGTCACCCCGGGACCCGGTGCCGGACTTGGCGAAGATCGACTTCAGGTGGTCCTGAACGGTGTAGGTCGCCATGTGAAGCTGGTTGGCGATCTGTCTGGTCGGTAGTCCTTGCGCGACGAGTTCGGTGACCCGTCTCTCTCGCTGGGTGAGTCCGTACATGTCAGCCAGCAACGGTGCCATCTCGGCAGGACGGGCCGCTTCGAGCAACACAGCGACTGGCGCCAGCGGACCCTCACCCAACAATGACCCGCGGACGATCACCCAACGGCCCGTTCGGGTTCGCACGCGCGCCCGAGCCAGCCCGACGTCGGCAACCCGTTCCCCGGCGGCGATGGCACGCGCCTGGCTGGCGACGGAGCGGATCACGAGCGGCAGCCTGGTGCCGGCTCGTTCGCCGACTCCGAGTTCGTCGACCCACTGCTCAGCCTCCCAATTGGCAAGGTCGACACCGTCGTCGGGGTCCAGCACGAGCATTCCGGTGTCAGGGCGGTCGGCACATGCGTCATCCAGCAGCAGAGCCCGGCGCAGCCCGTCCGAGATCAACCCGGTCAGCGATGAAAGGAGCCGTACCTCAGACAACGAGAAGTACGGGCTGTCCGTCTCGCGGAACACGGTGAGAGCGCCCCATGTACCGGTGCTGCTGGACAGGACGACCCGAAGCTCGTCGGAATAGCCCCCAGGACGTCGGACCTCTCGCTGACGGCGACTGAGGTCGAGGTCGCCTGCGGTGACGTGGCTCAGGCTCGCCGCCGCCGTGCCCGCGCGCGCCATGTCGACCCACTTGGTGTAGTCCGGTTCGCGCAACTCGATCTCGACGAGCCGACTGATCGAATCTGCGGGCAGCCCGTTCTCGACGAACTCTGCGGTCGGCAGCATGGTTGCCGGGTCCATGGTCATCAAGCAGGAACCCTCGGACGGCACCGCAACATCCAGGGCATCGCTCACCGCACGCCAGTAGGCCTCCACCGGCATCCCACGGTGAACCAGCCGCCCGATATCGTCGCGGACCCTTTCACGCATCGCCTGGCCGTAGACCATGGTTCAGCGTAGCCGGACCCCCAGAAATGTGGGATAGCCGCGAAAATGCGGTCGCGAGAGGCTGGTCGCACGGAATGGAGGAGCCACGATGAGGACATTGCACATGGGGCTGCGGGTGACCGACCTCGAGCGTTCGTTGGCGTTCTATGAGGCTATCGGCTACGGGGTCGTCGGGTGCGTGCCCGAGACGCCGATCGGGCATCTCACCATGCTCAAGCTGCCTGACGACGAGTTCGTGACCGTCGAGCTCGTTCACGACGCCAAGCCGGTCGTACGCGGCACCGATGTGAGCCACCTCGTCGTCAAGGTCGAGTCGATGGCGGACACGCTGGAGGCCCTCGCCTCGTATGGGATCGAGCCTGTCGACCCTGGTCAGGAAAGCGAGGACGGCTTGAAGACGGCGTTCGTCGCCGACCCGGACGGCCGCAGGATCGAGCTCGTCCAGTGGCCTCCTGGCCACGCCGACGGCATGACCGCGGCCGATTGGCCGCATGGGAAGGATGACTCCGATGGGTGACGCGCCGATCCGTCTGTACATGGCCATGTCCGTCGATGGCTTCATCGCCGGGCCGGACGACCGCAAGGGCCAGGAGCTGGGACGCGGGGGTGGGCGGTTGTTCAACTGGCTTGACGAGCGGATGTCCGCTGGGGTCGATGGGCAGGTGTACCGCGAGGCTATGGCTACCGGCGCCGTGATCTCGGGGCGCCGCACGTTCGAGCTGGCGGGTAGGTGGCAGGGCGATCATCACGACGGCGTGCCGATCCACGTGCTGACCCACCACGTCGAGGCGGGTGATGTGCCACCTGGCAGCGCGAAGTTCTACACCGACGTCAATGTGTGTGCCGCCGAGGCCCGAGAAGCCGCGCAAGACCGTGCGGTGCTGGTGCACGGCGCAGGTGCGGCGCAGGCGTTGCTGGCAGCCGATCAGCTCGACGAACTCGAGCTGCACCTCGTCCCCGTACTGCTGGGAAGTGGCCGTCGGCTGTTCGAGGCCACGGGACTCGATCCCATCGAGCTGGAGCCTGTGCGCAGACTCGAAGGTAGCGACGCCACACATCTGCGCTACCGCGTAGTCCATCGAGGAGGAGCACAGTCATGACTGCCGCATCGCTGACGATCGACGCTCTCGAAGAGGTTCCCGCGGGAATCTGGACCATCGACCCGGCGCATAGCGTCATCGGGTTCTCTGTTCGCCATCTGATGGGCGAGGTCCGCGGAACCTTCGAGGAGTTCGCCGGTTTCGTGACGACCGCCGAGCGGCCAAGCAGCTGCTCCGCGGGCGCCACGATCGCACTGGGCTCGGTGAGCACCGGGGTCCGGGTCGTCGACATTGACGCGTTCGGTGATCAGCAGCGGTGCGCCGTCCGGTCCTTTGGTATGTGACGGGACCCACTGGCGTCGCCGCAGTTCCCGATGGGGGCCGTACGGCTGGTGGCTGCTGATGCAGCAACCCAACCTCGTCGAACGCGGCATCGGACGCCCCGACAAGTCGGTGAGGCGAGCCTGCGGGAGAGGGGGAGTCTTCTAGGACCTCCGGGGCTGTGCCGGAGTGGCCGACAGAGTAGGTTCTCGCCTTTGAGTGATATTCGACTTCTCGGTCCCGAGGAACTGCCCCTGTGCCAGCGGCTCGAATGCGATCGCGAGTGGTCCACCGACGAGGCCAAATGGCGGCTGATGTTCGAGACGGGCGAGGTCTACGCTGTCGACGCGGCCGACGGTGACGGCCTGGCCGGGTGCGTCGTGGTGACCCGCTACGGCGACTCGCTGGCCGACGTCGGCATGATGCTGGTCGCCAGCAGGTACGGCAGGCAGGGGCTCGGCACGCGGGCTGATGGAGCACGCCCTGGAGGCCGCATGCCAGATGTGATTGATCCTGTCCTTGTGGATCGCCCCGCCATAGGCGTTACCCGGCATGCTGAAGAACAGCCGCGTGGTGTGCGGCACGCCGTCGGGGCGTTGCCACGGCAGCGTCACCGTGACCGGCGCAAACTCTTCCATCTGCGTGGCCAACGCGTGCTTCACGCTCTGCGGCAGGGGCGCCTGACGCATCTTGCCGCCCTTCGGCGGGGCGAAGTAGAGCCTGCCTTTCCATACCTTGATCTGCCGCTGGATCGTCACGATGTCACGTGGCCAGCCCAGATCATCGGGAGACAAGCCCAGGATCTCCCCTTGGCGCAGGCCCAGCCCGGCACCGGCGTCCACCATCGCGCGAAACCGGGCCGGCAGAGTCTGCCTCACGGCATACACCTGCGCCCCTGTCCACGGCGCTTATGTCATCGCGGACAACACGACGAACCGACTTATCGGAACCTTGGTGCTCGACCGCCGGCCGACCGATCGCCCCCGTCATGTCACCGAGGATGGCGAGAAACTGGAACTGTCCTATGTACTGCGGCGCAGTGCATGGGGCGCGGGGTTCGCATTCGAGGCCGCAACGGCCCGCGTTGCGCGCTGCGGCTGACGAACTCCCCGACCAGCCGGTCTTGGTCGTGACCCAGACCGCGAACAAGCGATCTCTGAAACTCGCCGCCCGCCTTGGCTTCCGCCCCATCAGCACGTTCGAGGAGTTCGGCGCTGAGCAGAGCCTCTGCACCGCTCCCCTGTCCATGTTCAACATCTGATCTCAGCATCCAACACAACGGCCGTCAGACCAGGAGACGCAGGGTTTCGGGTGCTTCCTAGGCGGCCTGTCGTCAAGGAAGCTGTCACCAAGTACACCCGAGCGGAGTTGACCCAGGTAGCAGGGCAATCGCGCGCCGTGAAATAGCTCTTCAGGCAGTCGTCCCAGGGGATCAACCAGTAACGGCCCACCTGCTGCCACTCGACCTGCGGCACAGGCCAGGCCGGTCCGATGTGGCAAGCTGCATGACCCGCTGCCGCATCATCGACTCGCATAGCCGAGCGCGACAGCACGGCGGCGATCTCGGTCACCGCCACCAGCTCACCCGGCTTCGCAAGCGTCGCCTATGATCATGCGGATGAGCGACATCAGCGGCCCCCCGATCGCCCGAGTGGACGTGGTGCGCGACGTTCACCACGGCATCACGCTCGACGATGCCTACCGGTGGATGGAGGCGGACGGCGAGGAGTTCCACCGCTGGCTCGACGGCCAGGCCAGCCATGCCCGCGAGCAGCTGGACACCCTGCCCCGCCGGGAGGAGCTGCTGACCCGGACCCGCGAGCTTGGCGGCGCGCTCCCGCAGTACTCGGACTTCACGCTGGCGGGCGACAGGATCTTCTACCTGGCGCGCGAACCGGGCGCCAGCCGGTGCCGGATTCTTGTGCACATCACCGGGAAATTTCCCGCTGATGGGATCTCTCCGCGGAAGGGGCGCCCGCCTGGTCGAACGGTCAGGACTGGAGTATAGGGAGGAGCCTGCCACGTGTGTCCATCAGCCCAACGCGCAGACCTCGACGGCCGGCAGTCGATGGTTGCCCGAGCCGGCCAGGCGGCCGGGGGAGCCGCCGGCGTTTCGCCGGTGCCGGGCGACGACGAGGCGGCTGTTGTGAGGTGGACCAGGCGTTGATGGCCGCCCCGGTACGTGCGAGGGTGGTCAGCGACGGAGGGGGCTGAGCGATGAGATCGTTCACGGGAAAGATGGCCGTCGTCACCGGAGGCGGCGCCGGGATGGGACGCGAACTGGTCGTTCAGTTGGCCGCCGAAGGCTGTTCGGTCGCCGCGTGCGACGTCGACGAGGCCGGGCTGGCCGTCACCGCCGAGCGAGCCGCCAAAGCCGCACCCGGCGGCGGCGATGTGCGGGTCACCACCCACCACTGCGACGTGTCGGACGAGGCTCAGGTGACGAGGTTCCGCGACGAGGTGGTCGAGCGGCACCGGACCGGCCACATCAACCTGCTGTTCAACAACGCCGGCATCGGCGGCGGCAGCAGCTTCGTCACCAGTCCGCGAGCCGAGTGGGAGCGTACGTTCGGCGTCTGCTGGGGCGGGGTGTACAACTGCACGCGTGCGTTCATGCCGCTCCTGATCGCCAGTGATGAGGGGTGCCTGGTCAACACCAGCAGTGTCAACGGGTTCTGGGCGGCCGGCCCCGGTCTGCCGATGAGCGCGTACAGTGCCGCCAAGTTCGCCGTGAAGGGCTTCTCCGAGGCGATGCTGACGGACCTGCGGATCAACGCGCCGCACGTACGGGTCGCGCTGGTGATGCCGGGGCACGTCGGCACGGAGATCGTGATCAACTCCCGCCGGATCCACGGCCACTCCGAGCCTGACGACATGACCGCCGAGGAGCTCGCGGACGCCCGCGTGCTCGCCGCCGCCGCCGCGGGCGTTCCCGCCGACCGGTTGAGTGATGAGGAGGTTCGGGCTGCGGTCAAGAGCATGGGTGAGTGGTTTCGCGACACCGCGCCGCTGTCGGCCGCCGACGCCGCGACCGTCATCCTTGATGGCGTACGCACTGGCACGTGGCGCATCCTGGTCGGTGATGACGCCCACGCGCTCGACGCGGCGATGCGTGCCGACCCGCTGGACCTGTACCGGCCCGACAGCCCGACCCTGGCGGCCGTGTTTCCCGACATGCGCCGTCGCGAGGAGTGACTCGGATTCGGCAAGCCGGTCACCCGGCGGTGCCGGAGATTCCGGCATCGTTCGATGTTCGTGTGGACGGACGGCACGTGGGCACCCAGACCGGCACCGGCACTGGTCGGCGTCGCGGAGGCGAGGATGCCGGCCGCCATGGCGGGGTCGGCGCCGCCGCCGTGGAAGTGCGGACGACGGCGCTGTGGACCGCCGTAATGGTGTCAGTGGGGCCGTGCCGGTGGAGCCGGTGGCGCTGGTGTGTGCCGGCCGATCGGGTCGGTCAGGTGCGGAAGGGGCCGGTCACGCAGTACGTGATGCCGCCGGACGACGACCCCGACGTCCCGCGCTGGGACGAGAAGTACAGCCGTCACCGGCCGGGTTGAAGGCGGGCCCGGTGATCTCCGACGCGCTCTGCCCGTTGATCCGCAGGAACGGCGAGATCTGGTCATCGGCAACTGGGTGACGGCCGTGCCCGGCATCCTCGGCGGCCTCGGCTACGCACTCGCCAGCGGAACGGCCCTGTTCACCCCGCTGTTCGACCCCTTGTTCCCGACCGCGACCGGCATCGCACTGTGGGCCATCGCCGCCGGTATCGGGCTGCTCCTGCGCCCACGAGCCGCAAGCGTGGCTCCCCGCACCGGGTAGTCGTCACCCGTACCACGGCCATGGGGCCGGTCAAGGACATCGACCTCGCGGGACCGCGCCCGCACGGCCACCCCACACGACCGACAAGGGAGCAAACCCCTGATCCGGCCGGGAAATCCTCCCGGCGGCCTGGCCATGCGCCCCCTCGTCATTGGGGACGGCGCCACCGCACGCTGATGACAACGCGATCCGCAGCCCTTCCCGCCAGAGGGACCTTCACCACACGATTAGGAACAAGTCATGAACGAGATGTGGGGCCACGTAAGCGACCGCAGCGCCGCCCGCTTCTCCCTGAACACCCGCCCCAGCCGCCAGGCTCCCGCCACATCCCCTGTCACGTCTCTCGGCCATCTCGACGGCCAGTGGCCGGGCGGCCACGCGATCACCATCGCCGCCGACCGGTGGCGGCCCGGCGACCGGCCGGTGCGTTTCGAGATGCGCCGCGCCACCGAGGCGGACTTCACCGCCGCCTGCTGATCGCGACCGCCGATGCGGTTCCAGACCTCTATCAATGACCGACACCGAAAGCAAAGGAATCCCTCGTGAGCCACTTCTCACCGTTCTCCCACCGGCAGCGGCATGTGCGTGATGGCGCCCAGTCCCGCTCGCGGCGGGCCGCCGCCCTGGCGAGCGGCACCCTCCTGCTGGGCCTGACCGCCGCCCTATCCCCGGCACAACCGGTAGCCGCCGCGGCCACGCCGCTGGAAGGCGCCGGAACCTGCGCGAACATCGACATGGTCTACCGGGACAAATCCGCCTTCCCCGACACCGCGAGGGGACGCGTCGACTACCGCATGCAGTCATCCGCCATCGAACGAGCGGTGTTGTGCCTTGTCAACGCCGAACGGACCGCAGGCGGGCTACGACCGCTGAGTAGGCCCTACGCGCTGGGCAAGATGGGCAAGAACAGCCCACCCACCCTCGGCAACGCGGCGGCCAGGCACGCCGCAGACGCCGTCAAGCTGCGCTGGTGGGGAGAGGTGCAGCCGGGCAAGAAGTGCGTCCCCAACAAGGACAATCCCAAGACCAGCCAGGACGAGTCCAAGACCTGCAACTCACACATCCATCCGCAGACCGAATCGACTCCGCTCAGCCGGGCCCAGGCCGTGGGCTACTGCCGCCGCGGAACCCCCTCCATCGCCGAGAACACCTACGCGGGGTGGGGACGCGGCTATGTCACGGCCCGGGCGGCCGTCTCGCGGTGGATGGGCAGCGAGGGCCACCGCAACAACATCCTCAGCCCCGACTTCACGGTGCTGTACACCAGAGTCGCCTGGGGAAGCGCGGACCCGGCCGCCGGCTCCACCACCCCGGCTCTGACGTACGTGCAGATGTTCGGGCACTGCGCCTGAGTCGTTGCACGTGCGACGCAGCGGCGGCGAGGAATGAGACGACGACGGTTGGCTCCCCTCGCACACGCTGTCGTCAAGGTCCCGTCCGCCCGTCCATGACGCTCGCCTAGCCCTACCGGGGGATCATCATGAAGCGCTCCATCACGCCCACGCTCGCCTGCGCGGCCGTCCTGCTGGCCGGTTCCGCCCTCGCCGCCCCCGCCTTAGCATCCGGCCCCGACGACGTCGGGTGGGGGCCGGTGCGCTCCCTACCCTTCCAGGGCTCACGGGCCCACGCCGACGGCCGGACGTGGGACGACGAGGACAACGGCAGCTTCAACTTCGAAGCCCGCGTCTACGACCACAGTTCCCCGCCCTGGCTGTGCGGCTACCTGCAGATCAAGATGACCAACCCCGATGAATGGGACAAGCCCAGCTACCACACCGTCAAAAAGTGCGGCCCCAACGGTTACGGCCGCTCCGGGATGCGCGCCTGGGACGAAGACGGGCCCCGCACCATCGCGATCCGCGTGTGCTACTGGAACCAGCGCACCAGCCGGGCCACTCGCTGCGGTGGATGGCGACTGGTCTATTCCACAGCCGCTACTCGGCGACGTGGTCGACCTCCGGTCGCGCCCTGGGCGGCGACCTGCCCTGGGCGTTCTACCAGGACATGTCCCCCAGCGGCTACCAGAAGCGCTTCGAGCAGCTCACCGCTCAGGGCTTCCAGCCCGCCGCGGTCAGCGCCACCGGCGCCGGCACGGGCGCCCGCTTCGCCGCCATCTTCGTGAAGAAGCCCGGTTCCCGGTTCATCGCCAAGCACGGTATCAGCGCGGCCGAGCTGCTCAGCACCTCCAGCACCGCCCGCGCGCAGGGCCTGATGCTCACCTCGGTCGACGTGTACGGCACCGCCGCCGCCAGGCGCTACGCCGCGGTCTGGTCGGCCAACCCCGGCCGGGTGAACTGGCTGGTCAAGGTCGGCCTGTCGCAGGCACGGCACGAAGCCGAGTTCAAGCGCCAGGTGGCGAAGGGCTACCGCGCCGCGGCCATCACGATGAGCACGACCGGCGAGTACACCACCGTCTGGCGCGACGACAAGTCCGGCCCTTGGTACTCCTACGTCAACATGACCGCCCCGGTCTACCAGAGCCGGTTCGACGAGCTCGGGGCCAAGGGCTTCTACCCGGTCCACATCAGCACCGAGCTGGGCCGATACGCCGCCATCTGGACCCAGTGAGGATCACCGCCAGGCAGCTCAAGAGCCCGTCAAGTTGTCGAAAGCCCGCATGAAAGTGGCACCCCACTACACAAGGGGTGCCGCACCCAACCTCTCGTTAGAAGGGCACTCCCATGGGCCGCACAGCTTCCCGTTCACTCACCGGTCTGGCCGCCGTCGTGGCGACGGCCGCTGTCTGTCTCGCCGTACCACAGGCCGCATCCGCCAGTAGCGCGTGCGACTCGTCGCTGGTGGCGCCCGCCGGCAGCCTCATCGGTGGCCTGTGGCGCTCCAACGGGGGCGAGAGGAGCGTGTTCGGCTGCCCGGCCACCAAGGAGTTCGGTTACCCGGACAAGAAGGGTTCCTGGCAGCGCTTCCGCAACGGCAAGATCGTCTGGTCGCCGAACCTCGGCAACGACACCCTGGTCCGCGTCTTCCAGAAGGGCGACAACATCGTCTTCAAGTGGAGCGGTCTCGGCCGTGACTGGGACTACTTCAACGTCCGCTGGAGCAAGGACGGCGGCAAGGCCACCCAGGTCCAGACAGGCCGCCTGACTCCGTGGAGCGGCCAGTACCGGATGGCCCCGTACGTCCAAGGCGGCGTCGGCACCACCACCAACGGCCACGGGTCCGACACGTTCGCCTACGTCGTCCAGGGCTGCGACAAGACCACCTTCGGCTCGGACTGCGGCCCGTGGAGCATTCCCACCTCCATCAGCCTCGCCCACTGACCCCGCTCCTCCCGCCGATCCGCCGGCCTGTGAACTTTCATCCTGATGAGCATCCGAAGGGACCCAACCATGGTAAAGATCCGCTTCTTACTCGCCGCTGCCACGGCAACAGCCGGCCTGGCGATCCTCGCGCCCGCCACCGCGCAGGCCTCCACCACCTCCGCGTGCAACCCGGCCCTGGTGGCCCCGCAGGGCAGCCTGATCGGCAACTTCTGGCGGTCCAAAGGCGGGCAGAAGAGCGTGTACGGCTGCCCGACCACCAAGGAGTTCGGCTTCTCGGACAAGAAGGGCTCCTGGCAGCGCTTCCGCAACGGCAAGATCGTCTGGTCGCCGAACCTCGGCAACGGCACTCTCGTCCGGGCCTACTTCACCCGCGACCGCGTCTTCTTGGCCTGGAGCGGCCTCGGCCGCGACTGGGACTACTTCAACGTCCTCTGGGACAAGAACGGCACCGGGAACCGCCAGGTCAGAGTCGCCCGCCAGACCCCATGGAGCGGCGCCTTCAGCCTCCCCGTCGATGTGTACGATCCGGGCCCGGAGGGTGAGGAGTACGCGTCCTGCAGCGCCCACGGCGGCTGCACGACAACGTTCAGCTTCAGCGTCGAAGGCTGCGACCGTGGCACCTTCAAGTCCGACTGCAGCCCCTGGAGCATCCGGACCTCCGTCACCCGCGAAAACTGATCGTTACGGCCTCCACCCATTCCCGCCCGGCGCCCCGTGGTCGACGACGACAAACGCGCCGTGGTCCTCGCCCGCCGCGAACGCGGAGAATCCATCCCGGACCATCGCCGCCGGGGTCAACGTCTCCATCGGCGTCGTCACAAAGCTCTCGCAGACGCCAACGCCTCGTAGGCCGCCGAGGCAGAGCGCGGCGGGGGTGGTCAGCGCCTCCTGGCCTTTGTCCGGCGCTCAGCCTCCGACAGTTCCGCGTCGATCTCGTAAAGCCGCTCACGGTCGGCGGCCGACAGGCTTGAGGTTCCTCAGCAACGCGACCGCGGCGCGTCCAGGTCTCCGTCCATCACGCTCTCCCTGTCTGCATGCCTGGGGATCTTGTACGTGAATCAGTGGCGACTTACTGACGTACGGTTCGGGGTCTCATAGGTCGTGAAGGATCGTGTCGGCGGGGTCGCCGAAGAGCGGGCCGGGAGTGGCGAGCAGCTGGTCGACTGCCTCGGTACGGGTGGCAGCGCGATGCACGACGACGCGCCCGTCGGGAGCGAGGGCCTGCCAGCGGCGGCCGGAGCGATAGACACGCCCGAGCTCGGTGTCGTCGAAGCCGTCGTGGATGTGCACGCGGTAGGAGCCATCAGGCAGGCGCGGCAGGTTGTCGGTGAGCGCGGCGGCGGCCAGCTGCGCCGGGGTGAAGGGACTGATCGGCCGCTCACGCGGCGAGCGAGCGCGCGGCCTGCGGGGCGTGCGGGCCTCGGGCCCGAGGTCGCGCAGGGCGCGGGTGCGACCAGCGCGGCCAGCAGCGCGGTCACGGCCTGCACGCGGTTGGTGCTGGCCGATCCGGGCACCGGGCCGTCGATCGTGCAGGCGACGTCACGGCCGCGATCGTCACGCTGGAGCCAGCCGACGCAGCGGCTGCGCACGATGACGTCGGTGCGGCCGGGCACGCGGCTCTTGAGCAGGCTCCAGGACGCCAGGCCCGCCGGCGAGGTGTCGATGGTTCTGCCGCGGTCGTCGTGGAGCGGGCCGACCGTCACCGCCGCGTGCTCGGCGCCGGGGATGCCCAGCGCGGCCGCCGCGTGCCGGGCGGCGAGCAGCACATCGCGCCCGTGCGCGTCGTCGGCGGGCAGGGTGGTGACGAGCCGCCCGTCACGGTCGTGGATCTGCCAGCCGCCGGGTGCGGCGTGCACCCATCCCGCCCGTGCCCCGTTGTCGCTTTCCGGAGTCGCGTGCACGGATATCAGGAGTCGTCTGCACACGCGCGCTGAGGGGCGGAGCGCCGACGGCGAATGGGCGGTAGATGGCGGCGGCGAGGTAGAGGCCAGGACTGATGGGCTTCTTGTCGGCGAAGATCCGCAGGCAGCCCGCCTCGGTCGGAGCGGCCAGTTGCCGGTCCAGAAGCTACCCGGCGGCCGAGCGGGTCTTCGGCACCCTGATGCCGCATCGCCGGCCCGCGACTACGAGACCCGATCGGCCGGCTCCGAGTCGATGATCTATTGGTCGATGACCGACGACATGACCCGCCGCTTGACCGGAACGGCCACCCCGACCTGGCGCGATCCCGCACCAGGCGGTCACTTCGGGGCGTCACCCGTAGGGCGGATCGAGCGCCTGATGGTCGGCCGGACGGGTGGTGATGGTGGCCCACCGGATGCGGACGGTCCAGCGCGCCGACCGCATCGCCTTCCGGGACGGTGGCCGGGTCGTCGAGGAGGGTGATCATGAGGAGCTGGTACGCCGCGGCGGCCGCTACGCCGATTTCCTCCACGTTGGTGCGGTAAGCTCCCGGTAGCAGCTAGCCAAATTTGGCTAGCGAAGTTCGGGAGGGTTCGATGAAGCCGGTACGGCTGCTGGTCCTGGGCGCGCTGCGCAGGCGCGGGCGCGCCCACGGCTACCAGGTCCGCGCGGATCTGGAGTCGTGGGGCGCGCACGAGTGGTCGACCGCCACCTCGGGCTCGGTCTATCACGCGCTCAAGAGCATGGCCGGTCAGGGCCTGCTGGTGACGCACGAGACGGTCGCCTCCGAGGCCGGAGGGCCGCCGCGGATCGAGTACGAGCTGACCCAGCAGGGCGAGCGGGAGTACCTCGACCTGCTGGGTCAGGCGCTGGCCGACCGCGAGCCGAGCCTGGACGTGCTGGGCGCCGCTGTCGGCCTCATCGAGGACCTTCCCCGGGAGCGGGCCCTGGAGTTGCTGCGCAAGCGGGCCCGCGCCATGCGCGAGTGGCGCGCGAGCATCACCGCGTACCTGCCCGAGGGCACGGATCTGGCGACCTGGGGCCCGGTGGGCGAGGTGCTGTCCCTGTGGCTGAGCACCGCCGACGCCGGCGCCCAGTGGACCGACCGAATGATCCACCGCCTGGAAGAGGGCGCGTTCACCATGGCCGGCGAATAGGAGTTCCCCCGATGGCCAACGAGATCGCCATACCGCTGCTTCCGTGCCGCTCCATCGACGAGATGGTCGACTTCTACACGATGCTCGGTTTCCGCCGGATCTACTACCAGGTCCGGCCGAACCCGTACGTGTTGCTCAAGCGCGAGGATCTCCAGCTGGGCTTCTTCGGCATGCCGGAGGCGTTCAAGCCCGAAGACTCCTACGGGACCTGCGTGATCGTCGTGCCGGACACCGGAGAGCTGTTCGAGGCGTTCGCCGCGGGCATGCGCGCGGCGCACGGCAAGCTCCTGGTCTCCGGCATCCCCCGGATGACCCGGCCGCGCAGGCGGAAGAACGACGGCAACCACTCCGGCTTCGCCGTCATCGACCCCGGCGGCAACTGGATCCGCTTCATGGCCGCCCGCCCCCTGCCGGAGAAGGAGGAGGCCACGAGCAGGCTCACCACCTCGCTGGACCGGGCGGTCGTGATGGGCGACTCCAACGGCAATCACGAGCGGGCGGCCGAGATCCTGGACGGCGCCCTGGAGCGGGACAAGGACACCGCGTCGGCGGCCGAGCTACTGGAGGCGCTGGTCTACCGGGCCGAGCTCGCCGTCCGCGCCAAGGACCACGCCGCCGCCGGGCACGCCCTGGCCCGGGCGCGCGCCCTCACCCTGACCGAGGCAGAACGCGAGCAGCTCGCCCAGTCCCTGGCGGCCATCGACGACCTCGAGGCCGTGCTTGGTATCTGACCGAGTACGGCGCTTGCGCGGAGCCGCCGAGCGGGGCGGCTGCCCGCGCATGTGGTGGCGCACGGGGGTCATGATGTCGCCGAGGTAGCGCACGTCCTCCTTAAGGAGTGCGCCGTAGGTCGGGGTCTGTGCTCAGCTCGGCTGGCCCGTGTTTGGGCAGGCCGTGTTTCACAGGTAAGGACGCATAAAACGCGTCAACGGCCGGATGCGTCCAGGGCGCTGCTCCACCATGGCGAACAGGGCGTTCTCATCGGCCTGGGCGCGGCCGTCCTGGCGCAGCCGGGCGATCGCGGCGCGCTGTTCCCACACGCTGATCGGCGGGCGCGACAGCATCCGGTACGGCACCGGCAGGTAGGCGTGCCCATCAGGGTCCAGCACCCAGATCCGGGACAGGTCGCGCGGGTCGCGGCGCAGCACGAACTTCTCCAGCCGGTCGCGGCGGGCGATCCAGGGCTTGAGCATGTCGCTGTAGTACTGCACGTGGTCGATGGTGAAGCCGGTCCGCCTCAGCGTCCGCCGGATCACCGGCAGGAAGTCGATCAGGAACGCGGTCTCGCTGGTCACCGTCGCGGGGCGGCCGCCGGCCGCGACGCCTTCAGCCCACCGTCCGGCCGGAGTCTGGCCCAGCGTGGCGTGCACCTGGCCGTGGTAGGCGGCCACCGCCAGGGCCAGCCACCGGTTCAGCTCGGCGACGGTCAACACCGCCGTGGCCTGGCTGTCGTAGCTGCCACGCTCTGCGGGGTTGGAGAAGGTGGTGACGGGCAGTTCGTGCACCATCTGCATCATTGTGCCGATCAGCCGCTCGATGATGCCGCCGAAGTGCGGCATGCCCTTTGGGCCGGTACGTCAGCGTGATCCCATGCTGAGCGCAGCCCCGGCGCAGCGCCTCGCTGCGGAACTCGGCGGCCTTGTCCACGTAGATCTCCTGCGGCTTGCCGCTCATCGGCCAGGCCGCCGTCTCCAGCCCGAGCCGCTCCAGCCACGGCCGCTTGTCGCACACCGTGTGCGCCAGGCACAGCCCGGCCGACAGCGCCGAGGACGCCTCCAGCGTGACCACCAGGCCGACCACGCAGCGGCTGGCCACGTCGATGGCCGCGGTGACGTAGGGGCGGCCGATCGACAGCCGATGCCGCTCATCGACCACCTCCAGGTCGACGGGCGTGTGGTCGATCTGCACCTGCTGCAGCAGATCCTCGATCTTCGGCGGGTCGCCGCCCGCCGGCCGGAGGCGGCGCGCCCCATCGGCGCCCTCCCGCGCCGTAGCGGCCGCCGCCGGGTCCAGCGCCTCCATCCCTCTGCGCCAGCGTGCCTTCGGCAAGGACCGTGCGTGGTCGCCGGGAGCGTAGCGGCTGTAGGTGGTTCGCAGTTCGTCGGCGAGTTTGGGCAGGGTGGCCGGGTGGTAGCCGAGGGCGGCGGCGACGATGGGGACGGGGCTGTCGGCTTCACCCGTTCGGTCGCCGTGGAGAAGTTCACCTACGGGCCGGACGGCTCGTTCACCGGGAGAGTCGCCTCGGCGGCGGGCGGCGGAAAGAGCGGGCTACGCCTGGATGGCGTCAACGGCACACTCTTCAACGTGAACTGGTCGCAGTTCAGCTCCTCGGCGGTGCCGTACTGTCACGGAGTGTGAGGGTGGTGGCGATCTCCAGCCCGAGCTGGGGAACCGGCTCGCCACGACCGAGGGTCAGCGCCAGTTCGGTGGCTGCGACCGACATCTCGAACAACGGCTGGTGCACGGTGGTCAGAGGCGGGTCGACCCAGTCCGAGACGACGAGGTCGTCGAAGCCCACCACGCTCAGGTCTCCCGGGATCGACAAGCCCAGCTCTCGAGCGGCCTGGTAGACGCCGAACGCCTGCATGTCGTTGGAAGCGAAGATCGCAGTCGGCCGGTCAGCGCGAGAAAGCAATTCGAGGGCCGCGGAGTAGCCGTGCTGGCGGGTGAGGGCTGTGCGGACCATGAGCTCAGGATCCGCGGTGACGTCGGCTTCAGCCAGCGCGGAAAAATATCCGGCCATGCGTGCCCGGCAGAACGGATGGTCGGGCCCATTGATCATCGCGATGCGCCGGTGTCCCAGGTCGAGCAGGTGCCGGGTGGCCGAGTGGCCGCCTCTCCAGTTGGTCGTGCCCACGAAGGGGACGTCGTCCGGCAGCTCGTCGATCGGATCGACGACGACGAACGGGATGTCCTTCGCCTTCAGCTTCTCACGCTCGGTCGCCAAGATCTGGGAGACGAACAGGACACAGTTGGAGCGGCGGCCTACCGTGTCGTCGATGGACGCGGCGGGCGACGAGTCGTGGGGGCCGAGCTCCGACACCATGACGCCGATCCGGCTCTTGCGGGCCGCCCGTTCGACCCCGCGGATGATCTCCACGGCCCACATGTCCTCCATCTTGCGGAAGACGAGCTCCACGGTGCCGCTCCGGTTGCCGGAGGGGCGTCGGTAGCCGTGCTCGTTGATCAGGTTTTCGATCCGGGCGCGGGTCTGCTCCGAGACGCCTGAACGGCCGTTGAGCACCTTCGACACGGTGGGGATCGAGACGCCCGCGGACTCGGCGATGAACGCGATGGTGACCGAAGGCGGCCCCTCACCCTGCGAGCTCTGCCTCGATGGGTTTTCGGTCACGTTCACCCTTCTGGCTGTAAAAGTGGATCCAAGGAAACTATAGAGCAAGTCCGAGAAAAACTTTCTCGTCTCCAGTGCCCGGTGACGGTGAGCGTCCGCACCCGAGGTATCCCCCTGACACCGAAAGGCCAAGCTCCACGCCTTCCCGCAACGGGCGTTCGATACTACGGATTCGTGCGAAACTTTCGCACGAGAAGAGGAAATGCGTGTCCCCTCGCTCCTTTGAAGACTTCTCACCTGGCTACGGAAAGCTCGCGCCGCGAGCCGCACTCCCTTCCGACGCCCCGCGGCTCGACCTGAACGGTGACTGGGCGTTCCGTTTCTCCTCGATCGGACTCGACGCGCCGGCCGGCTTCGAATCCCCCGCCTTCGACGACGAGGACTGGGATCGGCTCCCCGTCCCTTCGCACTGGCAGCGCCACGGGTACGGCAAGCCCGCCTATCTGAACATCCCCTACCCGATCCCGGGTGGACCCGCCGTTCGTCCCGGACGAGAACCAGACCGGCGACTATCGCCGTGTCTTCGATCTGCCCGGGTCGTGGGATGGGATCCCGGCCGTGGTGCGCTTCGAAGGCGTGGACTCGTGCGCGCGGGTCTGGCTCAACGGGGGGTGAAGTTGGGGGTGACCAGGGGCAGCCGCTTACCGGTGGAGTTCGACGCCACGCAGGCCCTGCGTCCGGGCCCCAACATCCTTGCCGTCCGGGTTCACCAGTACTCGTCGGGCACTTATCTGGAGGATCAGGACACCTGGCGGCTGTCCGGGATCTTCCGCGACGTCGCGCTGCTGGCCCGGCCCGTCGGCGGAATCCGGGACGTCTTCGTTCACGCCGGCTACTCCGATGGAGGCGGGCGGGTGCGGCTCGCGGCGGCCCGGCACCAGACCGACCTGGTCCCCGAGCCGCTGATCTACCTGTACACCGACCACGCCGTGCAACGGCGTCGGATCGGGGGCGGTCGGTCCCGGCGTCCTTCCCCAGCACAGGCTCGAGGTCAGGGCCGCCGACTTCGCCTTCATCCTCACCGAGACCTCCTGAAAAAGGGACCACCGCCCCGCGTACCAGCGGGGCGGTGGTCTCAGATCAGGACGTGGTGCCGGTGACCGTGTCCCCGGACCGGGTCACCTGGTAGGTGACCTTGGCGCCGCTCCAGAAGTGGAAGGTCAGCGTCAGCGGCGTGTTCTCCCGCATCTGGCTGACGAGCTCCTTGAGCAGGCGGATGGAGTTGTTTTCGTAGCTGGGAGAGTAGGACCTGCCGTACTCCTTGTAGGACGTCCAGTCGTGGGGTAGGGCGTTGGTGCCGTCGGCGTACTTGGCCTCCATCGTGGCGACCCGGTCGCCGTTGAACCGGGTGGGGATGGCCAGCGACTCCGTGGTGCCGGTCGCGTTCGACAAGACCGGTGTGTCGTAGCTGATCACATAGATCTTCCACGGGATTCCCGAGGAGAACCGGGCCTCGATCGTCGCGTTGACGCCGTGGGACCGGTCGCCCGCCAGCCGGGTGAGGGCCGCCGCCGTGAACGTGAGCTTGTCGCCGGAGACCGTGTAGTCCCGGCCCGGATGCAGCCTGCTGGCGCCGTGCCACAGTCCGCGGAAGTAGGTGCCGTTCTTGTTCAGGGTGAGTGACTGGGCCTCGATCGCGCCCGACTTCGGCAAGAAGATCGAGTCGCTTGACGTCGTGCCGGAACGGGTGGTGAAGCTCGACTTGATCTGCGCGAACAGACCGGGGTCCTTCCACTCCCCCAGAGTCTGCCGGTTGAGGTGCTGACCGTTGTCCCACCACATCGTGGTGAGCTTCTTGGCGCGCGCTTGGTAACCCAGCATTTCGAAGAACTTCAACTTCTCGCCCTGCTGGACGGCGTTCCAGTCCACGTCGAAGCTGAGCAGCCCGTACTCACCGACGATCACCGGGATGCCGCGGGAGGCGAAGGTCAGGGCCGCCCTGTCGAAGTAGCCGATCAGCTCCTGCTGGGTCTCCTCGTTGAACGTGGTGACTCCGGCGATGTTCACGCTGAAGGGCCAGTAGCCGTAGAAGTGGATGGTCGCGGCCAGGTTCTTGTCGTTCAGCGCGGAAATCTCGTTGTAGAGGCTGTCCAGGTACTTCTGGTCCGCGCTGGTGTGAACGGTGGGCAGGACCAGGATCCGGTCGGCGTTGCGGCCGCCAGAGCCGCGGACGATGCCGTGGAAGGACCGGTTGAGTTCGGCGAGGAGCGTCATCTTCTCCTCGTCGGTGGCGTTGTCGAACTGCGGCTCGTTGACGCTCTCGAAGAGCACCTTGTGCGGCGCGTCGCGGAACGCGGCGGCGATCTGGGTCCAGGAGGCGTTGAAGCGGGCGACCACCTCGTCGTGGTTGGCGGGCATCTTGGAGATCCACTGCCACGAGTCGTGGTGGACGTTGATCAGCACGTACAAGTCGGAGGCGAGCGCCAGGTCGACGACCTCCTTGACCCGGTTCATCCACGTCGCGTCGATGGTGTACGGCGCGGTGCCGGACTGGTGGTCGGTCCAAGTGACGGGGATGCGGACGCTGCGGAAGCCTTCGGATCGGATCTTCTGGAACAGCGCCTTGGTGGCCAGGGGGTTGCCCCACGAGGTCTCATCGGGGAACGCGTCCAGCGTGTTGCCCAGGTTCCAGCCGGGCTGCATCGCCGCCACGAGATCCGTCGCGCTGTGGACGCGCTTGGCGGCGGTGGCCGCGGTGGGGCTCGCGGTCAGCCCCACCACTAAAGTGATCAGCGCGATGAGGACGCTCGCCGCGCGCGAGAGGGGGTTCTTCCTCATTTCTTTCCTTCCGTGAGTGGTTGAGCAGGTGGCTACGGTTCCGGTACGGGGCTGAGGGCGGTCATGGCATGGCCTCGTAGTCGAACCAGTCGAAGTGCACGGTGCCGGTCGCGGCGTACATGCCGATCACCCGGCCGGTGAAGCCGCCCGCCACCTCGGTGGACAGGTAGCGGCCGTCGAGAGTGGCGAGCGCGGGCAAACCCTCGATGCCGAACGACAGCGTGTCGGGCTCTGCGCGCGCCTCGCCCGGCACCCGGGGTCCGCCGGTCTGGACGGTGAGCACCAGCGGACCGGCAGGGAACGGATGCTCGGCGACCACGGTTCGCACCGAGCCGATGCGGGCGATGACCTGCACCCGGCCGTCACCTGCCTCGATCTCGTAGTGGTGCCGCTCGTCCAGCCGGACCGCCAGGCCACCGCGCCCCCGCGTGGGGTCGATCAGGGTGCGAGCGCGCCACTTCAGGTGTTGCGCGCGGCGGCCGAGGAAGGTCACGTCGGGGTCGTCCAGGGACGGGCCGCGGGCGCGGAGCGTCAGCCAGCCGGGCCGCTCCTTCGTGGTGCACCGATCCGCCGGACGGCTCCGCACCGAGATCCAGTACGCCTGGAGCTCGGCGAGGTCGAAGTCGTCGCGGTCCGCCACGGCCGATCCGTCCGGCGTGCCCGAGGCGAGCTCGCCGACGACGGGCCAGCCATCCACCCAGGTCACCGGGGCGAGGAAGGTTTCCCGGCCCAGGACGTGCCAGCCGGGAGTCCCTCCGCGCGGCCGTACACCCAGCAGGACCATCCACCAAGATCCGTCGGGAGCCTGGACGAGATCCGCGTGGCCGGTGTTCTGGACCGGATGGCCGGTGCTGCGGTGCGTCAGGATCGGGTTGGCCGGGCACGGCTCGAACGGCCCGTCGGGCGCGGGACCGCGGGCGATCGACACGCCGTGGCCCCGCTCGGTGCCGCCCTCGGCGATAAGCAGGTACCAGTAGTCATCGATCCGGTAGAGATGCGGCGCCTCCGGGGCCGCGGCGCCCGGCGTGCCTGACCAGAGCTTGTGCAGCTCCCCGAACGTCTCTCCCGTCCGCGGGTCGATACGCACCTGCCCGACCCCGGCGACCGTGCACCAGCAGGTGCCGTAGTCGTCCCAGGCCAGATCGGGGTCGATGCCGGGGAGGCCGGGCAGCCGGATCGGGTCGGACCACGGCCCGGCCGGGTCGGCGGCGGTGAACAGCATGTTGCCGCCGCCATCGGCCACGACGGTGACGATCAGCCAGAACCGGCCGTCGTGGTGCCGGAGCGTGGGCGCGTAGACCCCGGCCGACGAGAGGGTGTCGGCGGACAGGCGCAACTGGCTCGGCCGCTCCAGGGCGTTGCCGATCTGCGTCCAGTGCACGAGGTCGCGGCTGTGGAAGACAGGAACACCGGGGAAGTACTCGAAGCTGGAGCAGGCGAGGTAGTAGTCGTCGCCGACACGGCAGACGCTGGGATCGGGGTGGAACCCGGCGATCACGGGATTGGCGACGGTGGCGGCCGCCTGAGGATGGTCTGGCACCCCGTGTGGTCCTTTCATCGGTGATTGATCGGTGGTCGCGGCCGGTGTCGTCATCGTGGGCACCGACCCGGTCCGGGCCGGTCTCGGTGCTCGTCGGTTCAAGGATCGTCCTCCCTTGAGCGAGCGAGACGGAGCAGCACCGCTGAAGGAGCGGTGGGCAGAGTCAGGATGAGTTCGGCTGTGCGGGAATCCCACACGGTCGTCGCCTTGCTGATCGGGGGATGGAGCAGCTCTGCGCGAACCGCCGCGTCGAGCGGGTACGGCAGGCGGATGGTCGTGGTGTCCTCGGCGCCGGAGCGTCGCCAGACAGTGAGGTAGGTAGCCGCAGGAGCGTGCAGGGCCAGTGCGATCCAGGAGTCGTCCCAAGCCGGGAGGCCGAGTGGCCAGGAGGGTACGGCCTGCGGCAGGTCGGCCCGAATGGCCTTGTAGACGGCGACGGCCTCGTGGACGAGGGCGCGGGCGCCGGGATCGAGGTCCGCGATGCGGCCGGACAGGTGGATCCGGCCGAGGGGCGCGCTGATCATGGTGAAGGCCACCTCATCCAGCGAGTCCTCGGGCTGCGGATAGGCCCAGACGGCGCCCTGCTCGGGAGGGACGGCGGTGGGCGCGGGGGGTGCGATGGGCGCGATTGTGGCCGAGCAGCCCGGCCGCGGGGGTCTCGCCGGGACGGCTGCTCGTGCCGGAGCCGGGGTCGATGTTGTGGTCCAGCTTGAGGTAGCCGATGCCCAGCTCGCCGACCAGGCGGTCCCCGACACGGTCGAGGTGGGCTCGGGCGGCGGGGTGGCGCAGGTCCAGGTGGTGCCGGTGGTTGTCGGTGACGCGGATGCCGTCGCGGCGGAAGAATGCCTCGTCAGGCAGGGACTCGGCGAGCGGGCTGCGAACGCCGATCACTTCCGGCTCAAGCCACAGACCCGGGACCATGCCGCGTTCGCGGACCCGGTCCAGGACCGCGCCGCCGGGCGGGCCGAAGTAGGTCAGGCGAGCGTCACTGATCTCTAGTCGTAAGGCGTCGTGGCCCCAACTGATGCTGGTCACGGGGTCCTCCCGTGCTTCAGTACGGCGCAGCCGCCTGCTGGCAGCTCGTCCACGGGAGCCCCCGTCAGCAGGTCGTGGGCGGGCTCGGGCAGGCTGACGGCGTAGGCGCCGTGGTTGAGGACGAACTGCCACCGGGTGCCGTCCGGAGCGTGCCGGGTGACGGATTCGAGGCCGGGTAGTTCGGGGTCGACCCCGGTCTCGTCGAGAAGTCTGCCGATCAGCACGGCGTACCCCGGATCGTCGAGGCGCGTCGAGAGGTACCAGCCCCGGCCCGCGCCGAAGTGATGGCGCGTCAGCGCGGGTTCCCCCGCGAGCATGCCGTGGGTGTAGGTGACCAACGCCTCGGCGCCCTCAGCGCGCAGGGACTCGCTCCAGACGGTGCCGTGTGTGCCGTCCGACAGGACGATTCGCTCGTCCCGGCGGAGGGGCCGAGGTTCCTCGACGCGAATGCCCAGCGCTTCGCGCAGCGGCATGGCGGGGTAGCCGCCGAGGCGGGCATGGAGGCGGTCGTCGGCGAACCCGTTGAAGTACTGGACGAGCAACGTCCCGCCGTCTGCGACGTAGCGGCGCAGGTTCGCGGCGCCGGCGTCGGAGAGCAGGAACAGGGCTGGAGCGACGACGAGCCGGTAACGGCTGAGGTCGTGTGCGGGGTGGGCGAAGTCGACCGTGACGCCGGCGTCCCACAGTGCCCGGTGGGCGCGGCGCAGGGTCGCGTGATAGTCGAGGTCCGCCGACGGCAGGCCATCGGACTCCAGCGCCCACCAGGCGTCCGAGTCGTGCAGCACGGCCACCTGTGCGGTGACCGTCGAGCCCGCGAGCTCGCCAAGACGTGCGACGGCCTCTCCGACCGCCTGGACCTCACGGAAGATCCTGCTGTCCGCTCCAGAGTGCGGGACCATCGCCGAGTGCCACTGCTCGGCCCCGGCACGGGATTGCCGCCACTGGAAGAACAGGGCGCCTTCCGAGCCACGGGCGATGTGGCCGAGCGTGTGACGCAGGATCTCGCCCGGCTCCTTGCCCAGAGTGCGGTCGCCGTCGTAGACGGTGTTGGTGCCCTGCTCCATCAGCAGCCAGGGACGGCCGCCCGCGAAGGAGCGGGCGCGGTCGGCGCCGAACGCGGTGTCCGCGGCGGCGTCCAGACCCGGCGCGCTCGGGTAGTGGTCGATGGCGACCAGGTCGACCTCCCGGCCCAAGGCCCACAGGTCCAGGTTCTGATAGCCGGGGAGCATCATGTTGGTCGTCACCGGCCGGTCGCTGCGAGCGCGGATCGCGTCGCGCTGTTCCCGGTAGGCGGCAAGGACCGTGTCGGACCAGAAGCGCCGGAAGTCCAGGGCCTGGCCGGGATTGCGGTGCCACTGGGTGGCACGCGGAGGCAGCACCTGATCCCAGCCGCTGTAGCGCTGGCTCCAGAACGCCGTGCCCCACGCCTCGTTGAGCGCCTCAAGTGAGTCGTGGCGGGCACGCAACCAGTCCCGGAAGGCGACGGCGGTGTGGTCGCACCAGCAGAGCGTGGTGTACTCGTTGTGCACGTGCCACATCGCGACCGCCGGGTGGTCGCCGTACCGCTCGGCGAGGGCCGTGGCGATGCGCACCGCGGCGTTGCGGTAGGCGGGGGCGGCCAGGCAGTAGGTGTCGCGGCTGCCGTGGGTGAGCCGGGTGCCGTCCGGTGCGACCGGCAGGGCGTCCGGGTGGGCAAGGGTGAACCACGGTGGCGGAGAGGCGGTGGGGGTGGCCAGGTCCACGGCCACGCCGTTGGCGTGGAGCCGGTCGAGGTGGGCGTCGAGCCAGGCGAAGTCGTAGCGGCACTCCTCCGGCTCCAGCAGAGCCCAGGAGAAGACGCCGACGGTGGCCAGGTTGACCCTGGCGCGGCGCATCAGCGTGTCGTCTTCCTTCCAGACCGGTTGGTCCCACTGCTCGGGGTTGTAGTCGCCGCCGAAGGCGAGGCCGCCGAGGCGGTCGATCAGGTGGCGGGTCGTCATGGCTGGTCCTTTCGGATCGGGAGCCGGGCTCCGTCGCGGGCAGGCGGAACAGCGGGCAGAAGGCGCCGTACTGGAACCAGCGCACCAGGACGTCGCGGTAGGCCGGGTCGTCGGGGTCGCCGCCGTGGAAGCCGCCGATGTCGGTGGTCCACCACGGGATGCCGGACATCATGACGTTCAGACCGGCTTTGATCTGGGTGCGGAGGGAGGCGAAGTCGGTGTCGATGTCGCCCGACCACAGCGCGGCGCCGTACCGCTGCGCGCCTGCCCAGGAGGAGCGGTTGGGCGAGACGATCTCGTCCTCGCCCGCCGCGCGCAAGCCGTCATGGACCATGCGGGCGTTCTCTCGCGGGTACATGGTGTCGACCTCGAGACCCGGGCCGGCGTGATACCGCAGGCCCTGCTGGTGCCCGGGCTTGAGCTCCGGCTCGCCCGCGTCGAGCCAGAAGACCTTGACGCCCAGGTCGTGGTAGTGGCGCCTGATGCGCTCCCAGACGTAGGCGCGCGCCTCGGGGTTGGTGGCGTCGTAGAAGGCGACCTGGGCGGAGTAGGCGCCGAGCCCCTTGTCCGGCCAGTCGGCGTGCGCGACCGGCCCGTACTCGGTACCGATGAACAGGCCCTGGTCCAGCATCGGCGCGTAGTTCGCGCTGACCGGACTGACGGAGGGCCAGATCGAGACCATCAGTTTGACGCCGAGTTCGTCCAGCTCGCGGACCATGGCGGCCGGGTCGGGCCACTCGGCGGGGTCGAAGCGCCACTCCCCCAGGTGGGTCCAGTGGAAGAAGTCGCAGACGATCACGGACAGCGGCAGGCCGCGCCGCTTGTACTCCCGGGCGACCTCCAGCAGCTCTTCTTGGGTGCGGTATCGCAGCTTGCACTGCCAGAACCCCGAGGCCCACTCGGGCAGTTCGGGTGTGTGGCCGGTCGCGTCGGCGTAGCGCCGCAGCACGTCGGCCGGCCGGCCGGCGGTCACCCAGTAGTCGATCTGGCGGGCGCTGTCGACGACCCAGCGGGTTCCGGTCTCAGCCAGCTCCACGCGGCCGATGGCGGGCGAGTTCCACAGCAGCCCGTAACGGCGGTCGGAGACCAGCAGCGGGATCGAGACCTCGCCGTTGCGCTGGACCAGGTCGATGACCGCGCCCTTCTGGTCGAGCAGGCCGTGGGTGTGCTGGCCCAGGCCGTACATCCGCTCGCCGGGGTAGGCGCGGAAGCGCTGCTCCAGCCGGTGGTAGCCGTTCCCGGTCGCGGTGTGGAGCCGGGGTCCCGGCCACCAGAAGTGGGCGGGTTGCTCGGCGAGCAGTTCGGCCCCGTCTTCGGTACGCAGGAAGGTGAGCCGCCCGGCGGTCGCCGGGAGCTCGGGGGTGAGTCGTTCCTCGCTGTCGGCGTCCACGCGGACGGTCAGAGCACCGTTGACCACGGTCGCGTGGTGCTCTGAGATGCTGATCCGCGCTTTGGCGCCGGGTGGCGGCGTGTCGAGCAGCGCCCCGGGAAGGTCGTCGAGCAGGGGGCCACCAGGGGTGGCCCGGACGCGGACGGCGTCCGGGCCCCACGCCTCGACGCGCAGGGTCTCACCCTTGGCACGCCATTCCAGGGCCTCGCCGAGGTCGCGGAAATGCGGGGACATACGAAGTGCTCCTAGATGAGGCTGTGTTCCGGGACCGGTCCGGTGCTCTGACGGACGGTCAGGGTGGGGCTGAGCAGCACGAGTTCGTCGGTGGGCTGCTCGCCGCGCGTGGATGCGGAGATCCGGGACATGACCTGCTCGACCGATGGCTCCCTCGTTCTGCACGACGAAGCCGGTCGTGTGCGGCCTGTCGGACAGGATGCGGCCGAGCGTGCCTGCGGTGCCCTCATAGGTTCCCTCGCATGGACGGTGCAGGAAACGCAGACCGCGCTCCTTCGCACGCGCGCGGAACCCTGCGAGGGTGCGCTCGGCGTATCCCGCGTGCCGCCGGTAGATACCGGAGCCGTAACCGATGAAGGCGATGTCACGGTGGCCCAGGTCGGCCAGATGATCCGCGCACAGCGCGCCGGCGGCGGAGAAGTCGTGGTCGACGCAGGACAGTCCTCGGGGGTCGTCGGGCAGGCCGATGAGCGCCGCCTGGGTCCGCAGGTCTCCCAGCGTCGGGATGCGCTTGTCGTCCAACTCGACGTCCATGAGGATGACGCCGTCGGCCAGGCCGCTCACCGCGAGGCGGCGGATACCGTCGGGGCCCTCGTCGTTGGTGATCAGCAGCACGTCGTAGCCCTGCTTGCGGGCCGCCACGGTGACGGAGGTGGCGATCTCCATCATGATCGGCACGTACACGTCGGTGCGGAGCGGCACTGCCAGGGCCAGGATGTGCGAGCGCTTGCCCGCCAGCGCCCGGGCGCCCGCGTTCGGGTGAAACCCGAGCTCGAGAACGGAACGCTCGACGCGCCGCCGGGTCTCGGCGGAGACCCGGCGCTTGCCGCTGAGCGCATAGCTGACCGTGCTCGGGGAGACACCCGCCGCCTTGGCCACATCGGCGATGGTCACCATGCGTTCAGCCCTTGATGGCGCCGGTCAGGACGCCGGTCCGGAAGTGCTTCTGGACGAACGGATAGACGATCACGAGCGGCACCAGGGTGAGGACCACCACGGCCATCTGCAAGGACAGCGGCGCGGTCTGCGAGTGCGCCATGCCGAAACCGGCGTTGACCGAGCCGGGCATGCCGACGCCGCGGTTGACGTAGGTCAGCAGCACATATTGCAGCGGCCACTTCTCGCTCTCCGTCGGCATGTAGAGCATGACGTTGAAGAAGGAGTTCCAGTAGCCGACGGCGTAGAAGAGGGCGATCACCGCGGTCACCGCCCGCGAGGTGGGCAGGATGACGGACCAGAGGATCCGCCAGTCACTCGCTCCGTCGATCCGGGCCGCGTCCATCAGTTCGGCAGCGGTGCTCGAGTAGAAGGAGCGGAGGATCAGGATGTTGAAGACCGAGACCGCGCCCGGGAGGATCAGCGCCCACCACTGTCCGTAGCCGCCCAGCCCGGTCACCACCAGGAACGTCGGGATGAGGCCGCCGCTGACGAACATCGTCACGATCAGCAGCACCAGGATGAAGCGGTGCCCGAACGAGCCCGATCGCGACAGGCCGTAGGCGCACAGGACGGAGACGACCATGGAGATCGCCGTGCCGATGATGGTGATGCCGAGGCTCACCAGCAGCGCGGTGCGCACGGTCGGGCCCTTCAGCATCTCCTCGTACGCCTCGAAGGTGATCCCGTCGGGCCAGATCACCAGGCCGCCGGCCCGGTTGATGGCGCCCTTGGTGGACAGGCTGGTCAGCACCACGATCCACAGCGGAACCAGCACGATCAGCAGCACCCCACCGAGGGTGACGCCCTTGGTTGACTGGCCGGCCAGGGTTGGCGGCTCCTGCCAACTTGGTCTTTGACTCATTTCCGGTACAACCCGTCCTCGCCGAAGGAATGCGCCAGCTTGTTGGCGCCCCAGATGAGCAGGAGCGAGATCACGCTCTTGAACAGGCCCGCCGCCGCACCGAAGCTGTAGTTCGTCGTGGCGATGCCGTAGTAGAAGGCGTAGGTGTCGAGCACCTCCGCGGCCTCGTGGCCGACCGCATCGCGCTGGATGAGGAACTGCTCGAAGCCGACCGAGAGCGCGCCGCCGAGCCGCAGCACCAGCATCAGCACGATCACTCCGCGCAGGCCCGGCAGGGTGATGTGCCACATCCGCCGCCATGGCCCGGCGCCGTCCGCCGCGGCCGCCTCGTACAAGCCGGGGTTGATGGCGGCCAGCGCGGCCAGGAAGACGATGATCCCCCAGCCGGCCTCCTTCCACACGCCCTGGAAGGTGACCAGGAGCGCGAAGGTGTCGGGATTGGTCATCACGTCCCAGGTGGCCAGATCGTTCGAGCGCAACCATTGGTTGAACGCGCCCGCGCCGCCCAGCATCTGCTGGAAGATCGTGATGACCAGCACCCACGAGAAGAAGTGCGGCAGGTAG
Source organism: Nonomuraea turkmeniaca (assembly GCF_005889735.1). Classification (GTDB taxonomy): domain Bacteria; phylum Actinomycetota; class Actinomycetes; order Streptosporangiales; family Streptosporangiaceae; genus Nonomuraea; species Nonomuraea turkmeniaca. Next base: position 5,712 of record NZ_VCKY01000016.1, on the reverse strand, counting down.
ACGACGGACTGGACGAAGTTGCGCACCCGCTCGCTGAGCACCGAGTTGAGCAGCATCGCCAGCACGATCGGGATCGGGAAGAACAGGATGAGCTGCACGAAGCTCAGATAGAGCGTGTTACTCAACGCGTGCCAGAAGCGCGAGTCGGCGAAGAGCTGCTGGAACTGGTCGAGGCCGGCCCAGTCGCTGTCCCAGATCCCGATCAGCGGGTCGTAGTACTGGAAGGCGGTGATGACGCCGACCATCGGCGCGTAACTGAAGATCAGCAGCAGGACGACTGCGGGCGCCACCATGATCAGCAGGGATCGGTCGCGCCGCAGTCTGTCCCGCCTGGTCAGGCCCTCGTTCACTGGCCCGTGCCGTACTTGTTCAGCACGTTCTCGGTCATCCAGCCCTTGAGCCGATCGGCGCCGCTCTTCTTCCAGGAGTCGATGACGTCCTTGACCTCGGCGACCGTCTTCTTGCCGTGGTAGCAGTCCTTGATGGCGTCGTCGATGGCCTGCGAGGTCTCCAGCAGGGAGATCTGCTGGGGCATGCTGATGTTCATGTTCCAGAACACCGGCTTGATGAGAGCGTTAACATTCTTGGCCTGCCAGGCCGCGTAGTCCTTGGTGACCTGGTCGGCGCCGGGGTTGCTGATGACCAAGGGTGGCGAGGCCAGGAAGGGAAAGGTCGAGGCCTGGACGAACTTCTTGCCGTCCTCGGTCGCGGTCGGCACGCCGTCCTTCATCGTGTGGTGGACGCCCTCCGCTCCGAAGTTGATCAGCGTGTACTCGGCCGAGCCGTACGGCGCCGCCAGGTAGTTGGCGATCGCCAGGCACTCCTCGATCTGCTCCGGCTTCAGGTTGATGTTGAGGTAGCTGATGATGCGGGCCGCCTCGCCCATGTACATGCGTCCGGGGCTCTTGCCGTCGTGGGAGATGTAGTCGAAGGCGCCCCGCCGGTAGTTCTTGTCGGCGGCGACGCCCGACTCGTAGTCGGCGAGGTGCCAGCCGCCGGCGCCCCCGCCGGAGATCAGCACCTTGCCCGCGTAGAAGCGGGCGTTGCTGTCGGCGTTCCGTCCGGCGATCGCGTCCGGGTGGAGGTAGCCCGACTTGGCCAGCTTGTAATGCCAGTCGAGCGCCTCGAGCAGCTGCGGCAGCTCGTACTTGTGGAACAGCTTGCCGCCCTCGACCTTCCACTTGAGCGGGATGTCCCAGGCGAAGCCCATGTAGGTGTAGACGTCGTCGAAGGCCCACACGCCGCGCTTGGCGTCGGTCAGTTCCTTGCCGAGGTTCATGTAGTCCTCGACGGACTTCACCTGGTCGGGGGTGATGCCCTTGGCCTCCAGGATGTCCCGCCGGTAGGTGATGTAGCCGGGGACGCTGAAGTTGGTGGAGAAGGAGGGGATGCCATACAGCTTGTCGCCCCACACGCAGGCCTGCCAGGCGCCGGTGGGGATGGCGGCGAGGTTGGGATACTTCTTGACCTTGTCACCGGCCAGGTACGGGGTCAGGTCGGCGAGCTGGGTGCCGACCAGCCGGTCGGTGCCGAACTTGGCGTTCCACCAGTTCGGCAGCTGGATCCAGTCGGGCAGCTTCTTGGCCGCCGCCATCGGCGTGACGATGGTGTCGTAGTTGTTGCCGTCGGCCGGCTTCATGGTGAGGGTGGCGCCCAGGGCCTTGTTCATGGCCTGGTAGAAGGAGTTGTTCGCGGGCGGCACCGTGCCCCAGAGCGGGGTGACGGCGGTGTAGCTGCCGCCCTTGCCCGGCACGCCCTGGACCGTGGCGATCCCGCCGGAGGGGTAGGACAGGAAGGCGGGTTCGGTCACCGCTCCGCCGGAGCCGGTGACGGAGGCGATGTCCGCCTTGACGGAGGTGCTCGGCACGTAGGACGGGAGCGCCGCCCGGAGCCCGGTCTTGGTGTTCGTGCCGACCTTCTGCTTCTGCTGGGGTGCGCCGCCGCAGGCGGCGAGGAGAGGAGCCATCGCGGCGGCACCGATGAAGCTTCTGCGGTTCAACTCGGGTTTCATGGGGGGTTTACCCTTCGAAGTCGTCGAAGCGCTTCTATGTTGCCGCGAGACTAATGACATGTTTCGGGCAACACAAGGGACGTTTTTAAACGAAAATTTCCTTTCTGGGAGGCATTGACAGCCCGGCAGGTTCGTGACAGCTTCGCTGACCACACTTCCATCGAGCCTGCTCAGAGGTCTGACACGTGAGCTTCCCGGCTCTGGCCCGCGGCCGGCACGGTTCCCTTCAGGGCCCCGCGCTGCCGATCCACAAGCGCGTCGACGACCTACTCGAACGGTTAACCCTCGACGAAAGAATCGTTGTGGTCGCGCAGCATGCGCATGACGCCGGCGCGCGAGGGGGTGCCGGTCTTTCTTCCCGCACCTGGGCGATGATGAGCCGGACGGCGATCTCGCGCAGGCTGAGGTCCTTCAGCACCCGCCGTTCGGATGGGCCATGGCGCAGCGACGGCTATGGCATCTCCAGCAGGACGCGTACATCCCATGGACCGAGACGCAGTTCCGCGCCGGCCGCGTGGTCGGCGCCGGCGAGCACGTCGCGCACCGCCGTCGGTGCCGGGACGGCGACCTCCTCCCAGGTCCAGTTGTGCAGGAAGCGCAGCCGCCGCCCGTCCGCCGTGACGGCGCCGGTTGAGGTCACGCCCGACGGCATGCCGCCCCACGACCCGGCATCGGGGACGAGCCAGCGGAACAGCGCCGTGGCCATGCCGGGGTTGGGGATGGTGCCGACGTAGGTGATGCGGCCCGCGCCGTACGGGCGGGTGGTCACGGCCGCCCACCCGCCGAAGTGCGGGTGCCGGTAGTCGGCGAGCACCTCGGCGTCCTGCGCGTGCGCGCCGTCCGCCCATCGGGTGCCCGCGGCGTCGGACGGCAGCCTCAGCGGTGAGCCAGGCGTGGCCTGCACGGGCAGGTCGGCCGGCAGGTTGCTGAACTCGTCGTACGACACGCCCGCGGGCTCGGCGAGCCGGGCCGGCTGGACTTCGCGGCGCGCGCGTGCTTCGTGATCGGCGTACGCGGTGCGCGGCCCGAGCACCAGATGGCCGCCGGCCGCGGCGTAGGCCGTCAGCCAGTCCAGCGTGGCGTCGTCGGCCGCGTACAGACCGGCGGCGACGAGGACCGGGTGCCGTGCGGCCAGCTCGCCCGGCTCGGCCGCCACCGCCTGAGCCGCGTGCAGCACCCGTACCTGGAGGCCCGCCTCGAACGCGCCACGGTAGAACGGGTCGAAGATGCCCTGGTAGGAACGCCGGTCCGGGCCGCCGTCCGGCAGTGCCAGAGCCGGCTGGGCGGTCAGCGCCCAATTGCTCGGCATGGAGTAGAGCATCGCGACGTCGGCGTCCGGGATCAGGCCCGCGACCAGCTCGCCGGCCGTCTCCAGCTCCGCGCCGATCCGGGCGATCTCCCGATAGACGCGGCCCGGGCGGCCGCTGTGCGGCAGGACGCCGCCCCAGTAGGTCTCGGTGCCGAAGACCAGGGTGCGCCACTGCCAGTACTCGATCATGTTCGCGCCGCGCGAGACGAGCGCCCAGGCGGCCTGCCGCCACTGACCGTCGTACGCGGGCTGGTTCATCCACGACGGACCGATGGCCTGCGCGTTGGTCTCGGTGACCAGGAAGGGCTCCTGACGTGAGGCGAACATCCGGTCGGCGCTGAGGTAGAACGCCCAGGTGTCGTGGGTGGCCCACTGCTGCGGGCCGCTCCCCCCGGCGGGCAGCGCGAGACCGTCCTGCATGGCGTAGTACGGGTTGCCGGCGGTGACGTCGAGGTGCCGGGTCAACTCGTCGTCGGCCACCGCCGGCCGGTCGTAGGAGATGCAGGTGGTGACGAAGTGGTCCGGCCTGGCGTATTCGCGCACGATATCCGCCTGCCAGGCGATGAACTCGGTGACCTGCTCAACCTGGAAGCGGCGCCAGGCCTGCTCGTACTGCGGTTGCGCGTTGCCGTCCGGCGTCCACAGGTCGGCCCAGGTCGACAGCCGATGCGACCAGTAGACCAGGCCCCACTCCTCGTTGAGCGTCTCCACGTCGCCGTAGCGGTCGCGCAGGTGATCAACGAAGCGCTGGAAGACGCCGTGGTTGTGCAGCAGCACCGGGCCTGGCTCGTTGTCCACCTGGAAGCCGATCACCGCCGGGTGCCCGGCGTACCGCTCCACGATGCGCCGGATGATCCGCTCGGCGTGGAAGCGGTAGGCCGGGTGGGTGAAGTCCATCTCCTGGCGGGCGCCCCACGGGATGCGCCGTCCCGAGCCCCGCTCGCCGGCGATCTCGGGGTACTGGCGGGCGAGCCAGGGCGGCACGGCATAGGTCGGGGTGCCGAGGATGACGCCGATGCCGCGCTCGTGCGCGCCGTCGAGCGTGGGCTGGAGCCAGTCCAGGTTGAAGCGCCCGTTCTCGGGCTCCCAGGTCGACCAGACGGACTCGCCGACCCGGATGACGGAGAAGCGCGCCTCGGCCATCAGGTCCAGGTCGGTCTTCAGCAGCTCACTGGGGTGGTATTCGGGGTAGTAGGCGGCACCGAAGAGCACTCGCGACACGTATGTTCCCTTCGTTTCGTTCATTGTTTGACCCCGCCGGCGGTGAGGCCGTTCTGCCAGTAGCGCTGGAGCATCAGGAACGCCGCGACCAGCGGGATGATGGACAACAGTGAGCCGGTGACCACCAGGGGGATGACGTCGCCGGTGCCGCCTCCACCCACCGACGCCCGCCCGGCCCAGTTGGCCAGGCCGACGGTGACGGGGTAGAGGGAGGGGTCGTTGAGCATGATCAGCGGCAGGAAGTAGTTGTTCCAGGTGGCGACGAGCGTGAAGAGCAGCACGGTGACGAAGCCCGGCGCGAGCAGGCGCAGCACCACCTGGCGGAAGATCCGGAACTCGCCGGCCCCGTCGATGCGGGCCGCCTCCAGGAGGCTGTCGGGCACCGCCTCCTCGACGTACACCCGCATGAGGTAGAGCCCGAACGGGTTCACCAGCGAGGGCAGGATGATCGCCCAGGGCGTGTTCACCAGCCCGACGTTCGAGAAGATCAGGTATGTGGGAATGACCAGGGCGGTGCTGGGAATCATGATCGCGCCGAGGACGGTTCCGAACAGCAGCCTGTTGCCGCGGAAGGCGAACTTGGCGAACCCGTAGCCGCCCAGGGCGGCCAGCAGCGCCGCGCCGCCCGCGCTCACCAGCGCGTACATCCCCGTGTTGAGCAGCCAGTGGACGTACACTCCGCCGTCAGCGGTGAAGACGTTCCGGACGTTGGCCGGCAGCGCGAAGTCACCTCCGAACCAGAGCCCGAAGCTGGAGAACAGCGCGCCGGTGGTCTTCGTGGCCGCCACCACCAGCCAGAACAGCGGCAGCAGGAAGTAGACCAGGACGGCGAGCATCCCCAACGTGAGCACCGGGCTACGACGCCGGCCCGCTGCGGCGGAGTGGGCGGCGCCGGCCGTGGCCCGGGGCGGCGCCGTTGCGGTGACGGTCATCTTCTCCTCCGGGCGACGGCGAGCTGGACGGTGTACGACACCACGACGATGACGAGCCCGAGCAGGAAGGAGACGGCCGCCGCGTAGTTGACGTCCTGGCTGACGAAGGCCAGGGAGTAGGTGTACAGGTTGGGGGTGTAGGCGCTGTCGATGACGTTGGGGGCCAGGCGCTGCAGCAACGCCGGCTCGTTGAACAGCTGGAAGCTGCCGATCACCGAGAAGATCAGTGCCATCAGAAG
>NZ_VCKY01000169.1 GCF_005889735.1 Nonomuraea turkmeniaca | reverse complement strand
GGCGTGGCGGTGGCCGTCGTGGTGGGGTCGGCACTCGCCGTCGGCACGGGCGCCGGTGTGTCGCTCGTCGTGGCCGACGGCTCGGGTGTGGTCTCCTCCGGTGTGGGCGACGCCTCGTCCGTCTCGGCCGGCTCCTCCGTGAACGGTGTCCCCGGGCTCGGCGTGTTCGTGGTCGTCTGCGCCTGGAGCACCGGTTGGTCGGCGGAGGATGTGGCGATGATCACGATGGCGCCGATCAGCACGCCGGCCGCGACCGCCCCGATGGCGAGCTTCGCAGGGAGTTTGCGCAGCACGCTGGACGGGTCGCGGAACCGGGTCTCGGCGAGCGAGGTCCGCGTCTCCGCGGGGGCGGGGTCCTCGAGCGGGCTCGGGAAGAGCAGGACCAGCAGGCCGGCGAGGGCGGCCAGGCGGCGACGCCCGCGCTCCTCCCAGTCCGGTCCGTAGCCCTCGGCCGCGACGGCCTCCAGCTCGGTCAGGAACGCCTCCGCCGACGGCGGGCGCCCGGCAGGGTCCTTGGCCAGGCCGCGTTCGACCAGGCCACGTAGCGCCGTGGGCACCTCCTCGACCGGGGGCGGCGCGCTCTGGTGCTGGCGGGCCAGCGCGGCCAGGTTCGGGGCCCGGTAGGGGCGGGTGCCGGTCAGGCATTCGAAGAACACCACGGTGGCCGCGTACACGTCGGTCGCGGGCCCGGCGGCCGCGCCCGACCACTGCTCGGGCGCCATGTACGGCGGCGTGCCCGCCGCGCTCGCGTCCTCGCCCGCCCGGACCGCGATGCCGAAGTCCACGAGCTTGCTGGTGCCGTCAGCCTGCACCATGACGTTCTCGGGCTTGAAGTCGCGATGCACGACGCCGATGGCGTGCGCCGAGGCCAGGCCCTGGAGGGAGCCCTTGAGCACCGCCAGCGCGGCCTCCGCTCCCGTCGGGCCCTCGGACCTGAGGATCTCCCGCAGCGAGACCCCGTTGATCAGATCCATGATGATCGCCGCGCCCTGGCCGGACTCGACGTAGTCGATCAGGCGGGCGTGGTGCGTGCTCTGCAGCGTGGCCAGCAGCCTGGCCTCGTGCCGGAAGCGGGCGACGAAGCCCATGTCGGATCGCAGCTCGTCGCTGAGATATTTGATGGCTACTTCCGCGCCGTCGTAGTCGCGCGTGGCCAGCACGACACGACCGGCGGCTCCCGAGCCCAGTTCGCGAACCCCGGTATAGCCGGGGACCCCCCATTGCCCCTCGCCGTACATAACGGCCTCCTCTGGACTTGTCTGGGCCCCCACCCGCATCAAACGGAGCGTAGCTTAACCAGAGGGAACCGTTTTCCCGCTACCAATATCCTGATAAGTCTGGATTACGGGTATTAGTCAACCTTGCCCGGTGTATCGGACGTCTCGGGCCGCGGCTCCTTCGTGGGCTCCTTCGTCGGCTGCTCCTCGGACGGGCACTCGGGCGTGACCCCGCTGGCCGTGTCGCCGCCGTTGCCCGCGGCCGGGACCGTTGAGGCCGTCACGGACCACTTCGTGCCGCACGGAAGCTGTTTGACCGGAAGGGCGAACGTCGTGGAGTAGGACGTCTCGCCGGACAGCGTCTCCGATCGTGTGCCGCCGAGCTCGCCGGCCGAGAATGCCACGTTGAGCCGTACCGGCTGGGTGTTCGACGTGAGCACCTGGACGGTCGCCGTGAGACCGTCGCCGGCACCGGCCCGCACGATCGAGACCCGCCGCACCTCCGCGAGCTCCGGCGGGCACGGGACGGAGGTCCGCGCGGTGGCCGTCCGGCCGCCCGCGGTCACCTTCACCGACAACGTCGAGCCGCAGGGGCGGGAGCTGAACGTGTGGGTGAGCGTCCGGGCGTAGGAGGTCTGGCCGGACAGGTTCGCCGTGCGGGTGCCGACCGGGTCGCCGTTCACCGCGAACTCCGCCTGGACCGGGATCTCGCCGGTGCCGCTCGCCGTCACCCTGATCCTCGCCTGGGCGGCGCGGGCGGGCGCGGCAGGCAGCACGAGGCCGACCCGTAACCCGGTCACCCTCGTCGGGCAGGGCGGCGCGGTCACCGAGGCGGTCCTGCCGCCGCCGGGGGCCGCGGGGGAGGTGGTGACGGTCAGCGTGACCGTCTTGCCGCACGGGCGTTCGCCCATGGACCAGGTGAGCGTGCGGGTGTAGGTCGTGGAGCCGATCAGGCGCACGCGCTCGGTGCGGCCGTCCGTGCCGGAGGCGGCCCAGGTGGCGGTGGCGATCACGGCGGCGGTGCCGCTGGCGCGCATGTTGACCGTGGTGGCGGCGACGCCGTTCTCATCGATCCTGAGGTCGCCGAGGCCGATCGCGAGCACCGACGTGGCCGGCGACGGCGTGGTCAGCGTGGGCGTCGGTGTGACGGGTGGCGTCGGTGTGACGGGTGGCGTCGAGGGCGGAGCCGACGTCGGTGTCGTCGTCGGTGTCGTTGTCGCTGTCGTCGTCCGTGTCGTGGTGGGTGTCGTGATGGGTGTCGTGGTCGGTGTCGACGTGGGCGTCCGGGTCCTCGTGGGCAGGGTCGCGGGTCTGGTGGCCGTGGGGCTCTCCTCGGGCAGGATCGCCTCGGGCGTGTTCTCCGGGCCGGTCCCTGGCGTGTTCTCCGGGCTGCTCTCGGGTGTGCCTTCGGGCGTTGACTCCGGGGTCGTCGGAGGGGCCGAGGCGAGCTCCGGGGTGATCTCGGTCGGCGGCACGGCCGCCGCCGCGCCGATCGGCCCGGGTGGCCGTTCCCGGTTGGCCACCACGATCACCACCACCGCCACCGCCACGGCGGCGGCCAGCCCGCCGCCCATCGCCACGCGTGACACGTTCGAGCGCAGCCCGCGGAAGACCGTCCTGGCCAGCGACGTGGACACCTCGGGCGCGGGCGCCGGCGGCGTGGGCAGCAGCAGGGCGAGCAGGGCCACCAGCGCGGCCAGCCGCCGCTTGCCCCGCTCTTCCCAGTCCTCGCCGTACGCCGCCCTGGCCGCGGCCTCCAGCTCGGACACGAACGCCAGGGCGCTCTCCGGCCGCCGCCCCGGGTCCTTGGCCAGGCCACGCCTGATCAGCTCGCGCACCGGCTCGGGCGCGTCGTGGAACGGTACAGGGGCATGGATGTGCTGGTAGCCGAGCACGCTGGGCTCGGTCGAGCGGTACGGCCGGTGCCCGGTCAGGCATTCGAAGAAGACCGCGGTGGCCGCGTACACGTCGGTCGACGGCGAGGCGGGCCGGCCCTCCCACAGCTCGGGCGCCATGTACGGGGGCGTGCCCTCCGGATGCGCGACCGTGCCCTGCCGCACCGCGATGCCGAAGTCCACGAGCTTGCTCACGCCGTCGTCCCTGACGATGACGTTCTCCGGCTTGTAGTCCCGGTGTACGAGGCCCATCGTGTGCGCCCTGGCCAGGCCGAGCAGCGAGCCCTTCAGCACGACCAGCGCGGCCTCCGGCTCGGTCGCGCCGTGCTCGCGCATCAGCGCGCGCAGCGATACGCCGTTGACCAGCTCCATCACGATGGCCGCGCCGCCTGCGTCCTGGATGTACTCCCACATCGTGGCGATATTGGGGTCGCGGAGCGTGGTCAGCAGCCGCGCCTCGGACTGGAATCTGGCCAGCGCGGCCGGATCGCGCAGCAGGTCCGCCGAGAGGTACTTGATCGCGACCTTGACGCCGGTCTCGTCGTGCACGGCCAGCGCGACCCGCCCGCTGGCGCCCGCGCCGAGTTGTCTGACTTCGGTGTAACCGGGAGCGCTCCACTCCATATGCCTCTCCCATCAGGAGCCGGCCCACCTGATGAGACGTGCGATCAAGGAGTCGGGTTTGCCAAGTGGTACCTGATTTATAGAACTACTCCCGATGGAGGATGTGAACAGGAGCATCGATACCTTCTGGGAGCAACGGATCTGGCTCGGGTTCACCCCACGAGGTGACCAGGGGCAGCACGCCGGCCCATACCGGAAGGGCGTAGTCCTCCTCCTCGTCGACCGGCGCGCCGCGCCGGATCTTGACCGACGCCTCCTCCAAGGACAGCGCCAGCACGGCCGTGGCGGCCATCTCCTTGCGCGACGGCGGCCGCACGTAGTCCCACTGGCCGGGCGCGAGCTGCTCGGCCAGCGCCCGCAGCCCCGTCAGCCGCTCGTCCGGGTCCGTCACCAGCCTGGCCTGGCCGTAGACGATCGCCGAGCGGTAGTTGACGGAGTGATGGAAGATCGAGCGGGCCAGCACGACGCCGTCCAGGTGTGTGACCGTGACGCAGACCTCGCCGTCGCCGGCCGCGCGCAGGGACGTGGCGCCCGTGGAGCCGTGCAGGTAGAGCGTCTCGCCGACGCGGCCGTAGCCGGTGGGAATGACCATCGGGTGACCGTTGACGACGACGCCCAAGTGGCAGATCAGGCCGGTGTCGAGGATCTCGTACAGGTCGTTCCTGTCGGCGCTGCCGCGTTCCTTCGAGCGGCCGAGCGTGGTGCGAGGAGTGGTGGAGAGCATGATTCGACGGTAATCGCGAAGTGGACCTATTCTGTAGGGCCACTATCGACCCCTTCGTAGGGACCACTTCCGTGCGTACCTCTGTTGACCTGCCCGTTTCCCTGTCGCGTGACGCGACCGAGTCGCTCACCGCGCAGCTGGCCGACTGGCTGCGCCGCGCTATGCTGGACGGCGCGCTGGCGCCCGGTGAGCGGCTGCCGTCCACGCGAGCCCTCGCGGCCCAGCTGGAGGTGAGCAGGACCGTGGTCACGGAGGCGTACCAGCAGCTCTATGCGGAGGGGTGGCTGGACGGGCGGCACGGCTCGGGGACGTTCGTGGCCGACATGGAGGCGCCCAGGCGGCCTCGCGAGACGCCGCACGTGCCCGCTGCCCAGCCCGCGCCCCCGCGCTCCTGGATCGACCTCAGGGCCGGTGAGCCCTGGGTCCTGGACTACGACCGGGCGGCGTGGAAGCGGGCCTGGCGCAAGGCCGGCGACCTGCCGCCCCGTGCCGCGCCGGACCCGTACGGCCTGCCGCGGCTCAGAGAGCTGCTCGCCGACCACCTCCGGCGGGCCAGAGGCATGGCCGTCGGCCCGGAGAACATTTTGGTCACCAGGGGCACCGGCAACGGCCTCGACCTGTGCGCGCTCGCTCTGCTCGGCGGGGGCGCCCGCGCCGGCGTGGAGGACCCGGGCTATCACGTGGCGCGGACCGTGTTCGCGGCCCGGGGGGCCGAGGTCGTGCCGTGCCCGGTGGACGAGGACGGCGTGATCGTGGACGGGCTGCCCGCGGATCTGCGGGTGCTCTACACGACCCCGGCCCACCAGTACCCGGTGGGCGGACGGCTGCCCATCCCGCGCAGGGAGCGGCTGCTGGCCTGGGCCAGGAGCACGGGTGCGACGATCATCGAGGACGACTACGACGCCGAGTTCCGCTACGACGTCGCTCCGCTGCCCGCGCTCTACGGCCTCGACCCGTCGCGGGTGGTGCTCCTGGGCACGCTCTCCAAGAGCCTCGCGCCCGACGTCGGCGTCGGCTGGCTGGTCGGCGACCCCGAGCTGGTCGCCGGCATCGCCCGCCTGCGCCGCGCCGTGGCCGACCGCACCAGCGGGCCCGTCCAGCAGGCCGTGGCGACCCTGCTGGAGCGCGGGGACCTGGACCGGCACCTGCGGCGCATGCGCCTGGAGTACGCCCGCCGCCGCGCCGCCGTGGTCGAGCTCCTCGGCCCGGTCTGCCGGCTCCACGGTGACACGGCCGGGCTGCACGTGCTGGCGGAGCTTCCCGCGACCGTGGTGCCCGCCGTGGTCGAGCGGGCCAGGGAATGCGGCGTCCTGCTCGACTCCACCGAACGCCACCACCACGGGCGGGAGCGGCTGCACGGCCTGGTGATCGGCTACGGGTCCGCGTCGCTCGCCGACGTCCGCCGCGGCTGCCGCACCCTGGCCGATCTGATCAAGAACGCGTGACCGGGGGTGGGGGCTCCAGGCGGCGGAGGACGGGGAGGGCGCGCTCGGCGTACACCGGGTCGACGGGGAGCACGTGCCGGGCCCACCAGCGAGCCGGGAGCGGGTCCGGCGACGGCTCGGTGAAGCCTGGGGCGTAGTCGTCGTACGGAGGGTCGTACAGGTAACCCGTGGCGACCCCGTGCCGCTCCAGCTCGGCGATGGCCGCGTCCCTGTGGCGCACCAGCAGCGGCACCCGGAACAGCGGCTGCTCCAGGTCGTCCCGCACGGCCGGCGCCACGGTGGGCAGCTCCGCCAGCCGGGCGACGCCCGCCAGCCGCCGCCCGCGGTCGGCGGGGACCTTGGCCAGACGCCGGGACTGGTGCCAGCGGGCCAGCGGGCCCCTTCGCGCGCGGTAGTCGTGCAGGTCGGCGCGGACCCAGGGGTCGAAGGGCGGCAGCGAAGGGACTTCCTTGAGCGCCAGCTCCAGCCCCGCGGGGTCGAGCGCGATGCGGTAGCCCTCGCGTTCCTCCTGCATGCCGAGCAGGCGCATGAGCGCGAGCGCCGGGCGTACCAGGTCCAGTTGGAGCGCCGCCTGTCTGGCCATGGAGGTGGCCACGCCCATCAGGTCCGCTCTCCACGAGCCGTTGACGAGCAGCGCGTCACGGGCGCGTTCGAGGGCCCGCAGGTCGGACTCCCGCTCCACGGCGAGTACGCCGCCCGAGCCCGCCGCCGGGTGCTTGGAGAGGCTGAAGACCCCCGCCTGGCCGAACGTCCCCAGCGGCCGCCCGCCCACGCTCGTCTCCATGGCGTGCGCCACGTCCTCGATCAGGATCTTCCCGGCGAAGGCGTCGACGCGGTCGGGCAGTCCGTACAGGTTGGTCGTCAGAACGGCGTCCACCGCGGCGAGATCGACCCGGCCGGCGTCGATGTTGCCGTCGTGGGGCGACAGCGGCGCGATCACCGGCCGCAGGCCGGCCGCGAGCACGAGGAAGAGGATCTCGTCGGCCGAGATGGGCGACATGAGCACCCGCTGGCCCGGCGCACACCAGTGGCGTAGGGCCAGGTAGAGGCCGAGACGGTTGGACGGAAGCAGCAGGCAGTGACGGCCCGTGCGCTCTGCGATGTGTTTCACCGCTGTATGACAGTACGGAAGCGCCCGTAGGTTTTCAACGCCTTGTCCGCGGTTTTGAGCAGCAGCGGGTTGGCCATCACGGTGGCCCGGGTCTTGCGCGCCGGCACCCGCATCATCCAGTGGACGCCCGCCGCCGCGCTGGCCGTGGCCACCCGTCCCTCGGCCACCTCCAGCTCGCCGTTCTTGAGCTTGTCCTTGTACTCCTTCTGCCCGCGGCCCATGTCGATCACCTCGATCCCGGCCGCGGCGGCCTGCTCGGCCATCGCCAGGTGGTGGATGAGTCCGGGGGAGTATTTGGCGAAGCTGGTGTCGTAGGCGGGGAACCAGCCGGCGAGCGTCGTCCGCGTGCGTACCCCGAAATGCCCGGCGACCGGCAGGTCGTCCACGTAGACCATGTCGAGCACGCCGGCGAAGCTCTCCGACTGGGTCGCCAGCAGCCGCTCGACCAGCTCGACGATCCACCGGTGCGCGAACCTGTCGGTGCGTCCGGTCCGCCGGTATTGGTCGGTCTTCCAGCCGAGCAACGTGCGCAGCGGCTCCAGGTCGGTGATCGCGAAGTCGTGGCGGAGCGTGCCGGCGTCGCGCTGGAGCTTGCGGGACTTGGCCAGCGTGGTCTTGTACGTCTTGCCGGAATGTTCCTTCAGCGCCGCTGTGTACTGCTCGTACCCGTCCCGCAGGTCGATGATCGGCGACGGGTGGCGCTCGTGCCGGCGGCCCAGCAGCGGCTGCCCGGACACGAGGTGGTCGAACTCGTACACCGCGAGCCCGCACTCCTTGATCAGCCGGCGCGCGTCGATCTCGATGTCCTTGGCGTGGATCAGGCCCTGGGCGTCGGTCAGCCCCGTGGCGACCGGTTTGCCGATGCCCAGCGGATGCCGCTCAAAGGGGAAAAATCCCACGATCTCGGGACCGTCGTAGAGGATGGCGACCTGGACGGCATCCCGCAGTTCGCCCACCGTGATCGTGAACTCTGGGGACAGGAAGGGATTGTCGAAAGCGGGGTCGGACTCCTGCAGAGCCCGCCATCGACTCACTTCGGTCTGGCCCAGCTCACGGGGGAGGGCAAGGGTGACGCGCATGGGCTCCTACTGACGACATGCCTCGGGGTTCTTGGCTACGGGCATGTACGGCCAGCCTAAGGGATCTGTTCACTGCTCCACGATGTGGACACGGAACGTTACAGAATTCTCAGATGGTTTTCATAACCGAGTCACGTTCTAATGTTGTGTCCATGACCCTACCTGGCATCGACCGGCCCAGCCTGGTCCAGTGGATGGGCCGGAACGTGCCCGACGCGGGCGAGCCCCAGACCGTCTCGCTGATCTCGGGCGGGCGGTCGAACCTCACGTATCTGATCGAGGCCCGCGAGCGCAAGCTGGTGCTGCGCCGCCCGCCGCTCGGTCACGTGCTGCCCACCGCCCACGACATGCGACGCGAGTGGCGGGTCATCGCCGCGCTCGCGCCGACGCCCGTGCCGGTGCCCGAGCCGGTCGCGTTCTGCGGCGACGAGGACGTGATCGGGGCGCCGTTCTATCTCATGGGGCACGTGGACGGCACTGCCGTACGGACCAGGGAGCAGCTCGGCGACCCGGCGCCCTCGACGGAGCTGACGCGGCGGCTGTCGGAGCGGCTGGCCGAGGTGCTGGCCGCCGTCCACGCCGTGGACTACCGCGAGGTGGGGCTGAGCGGCTTCGGGCGGCCCGAGGGGTACATGGCCAGGCAGCTCGACCGATGGTGCCAGCAGTGGGAGCGGTCGAAGACGGGCGACCTGCCGGAGTACGACCGGCTCGTGGACCGGCTGCGCAGACGGCTGCCCGCCGAGTCGACCGCGGGCTCCGGCACGCTGGTGCACGGGGACTATCGGCTGGACAACACGCTGATCCGGCTGGGCGATCTGGAGATCATGGCCGTGGTCGACTGGGAGATGTCCACGCTCGGGGATCCTCTGGCCGATCTGGGGCTGACGCTGACGTACTGGCATGATCGCGGGGACGAGGAGCGGGCCAGGATCCCGGTGGCGGGAGACGTGACCGTTGCCCCTGGGTTCATGAACGCGGCCGAGTTCGCCGGCCACTATGCGAAGGTGTCCGGGCGGGATATTTCGGATCTTGGGTTTTATGTGGCCTTCGGTAACTTCAAGCTGGCGGTCATCGTGGAGGGTATTCACGCGCGGTTCCGGCAAGGTAAGACCGTGGGAGAGGGATTCGACGGGATCGGCTCCGCCGTGCCGACGCTGATCTCCCGCGCGCACCGCATGCTCGACCAGGCGTGACCAGAGGCAGGCCGCACCACGACCGAGCGCAGGCTTGACCCGAGGCAGCCGCAGCCCGAAACCTGAGATCGCTTACCGCACCCCCTGACCGCACCCACGAGGAGCGAGCGCCATGAGCACAGTTGCACTGATCACCGGAGCGGCGAGCGGCATCGGCGCCGCCACGGCGCGGCGCCTGTCGACGGGCGGCGTCAGGTGCGTCCTCGTCGACCTCGACGGCGAGGGCGTCGAGCGGCTGGCCAAGGAGGTGGACGGCGCGTGGCTGGCCGCCGACGTCAGCCGCGAGGAGGCCTCGCTCGAGGCCGTGGCGCTGGCCGAGCAGCGGTACGGGCGGCTGGACCTGGTGCATCTCAACGCCGGGATCCCCGCCCGGGTGGATGTGACGGCTTTCGACGTGGAGCGCTACCGCCAGGTGATGGGTGTGAACGTGGACGGCGTGGTCTTCGGCGTAGGCGCCGCCGTGCCGCTCCTGCTGCGCTCCGGCGGCGGCGCCATCGTGGTCACGTCGTCGCTGGCCGGGCTCGTCGGCTACGCCGGCGACCCGATCTACACCATGACCAAGCACGCCGTCGTCGGCCTGGTCAGGGCGCTGGCCGAGCCGCTGGCGGCGCAGAACATCCGGATCAGCGCCGTCTGCCCGGGGTTCACGGACACGCCGTTGGTGGCGGAGGCGCGGGAGATGTTCGTCAACGCGGGGTTCCCGCTGCTCACGGCCGAGAACGTGGCCGCCGCCGTGGAGTCCGCCTTCTACACCGACGTTCCGGGCACGCTGCTGATCGTCCAGCCCGGGAGGCAGCCGGTCCCGTACCGCTACGCCGGAGTCCCCGGCCCTGCCGGCGGCCAGCGGCCACCGGGGAGCTGAGCCGTGGGAACGGCGCCGCGCCAGTGACACGGCGGTAGACGGAGCGGAAGGGCAGCGGTGTCCGCAGCTGCGAGATAGTGGTAGCCCCAGCCGGCGAAAACGGTAACCGGACGTAGACCAACCGTAAGTCTCTTGCAAGCCGGACGATTACCGTAAGCAGGGCTGGGCCATGCTGGATGCCCACCCTTTGATACGTCCGCGACTTGTGAGGAGCGCTTCAGTGATTCCGACCGACGGCCGACACGCGCGCCGACGATCGCCCTGGCCGATCGCCCTGGGAGCAGGAATCCTGGCGGTCATCCTGGTGGCGGGCATCATGGTCTACGCCTCGATGCGGACGAAGCCCCGCACCGGGTTCACCGGCGCCGAGGTGGCCACGAAGGTGCCCACCGAGCCCGCTCCCCAGCTCGACCAGCCGCCGGCGCTGGAGACCTGGCCGCGCTGGGGCATCACGCACACCCAGTACAGCGCGGACAACGAGCCGCAGGACGTCGTCGAGCAGGCCAGGGGCGTGCTCGGCCGGGTCCCGATGCTGCAGAACCAGCACATCATGGGCTGGGGAGTCGGCAACCCCGAGCCGAGCCCCGGGCAGTTCAACTTCCGTGACCTCGACCGGCGGTTGAAGTTCATGGCGTCGTCGCGGGCGGTGCCCGTGATCACGCTGTGCTGCGCGCCCGACTGGATGAAGGGCGGGCAGGCCGGACGTACGGACTGGAGCAAGAACCACACGGTCTCACCCGAGCCCGAGCACTTCGACGACTTCGCCAAGCTGGCCGCGCGGGTGGCCAAGCAGTATCCGACCGTCAAGCACTACATGGTGTGGAACGAGTTCAAGGGCTTCTGGGACCCGGCCACCAACCGGTGGGACGCCAGGGGCTACACCGAGATGTACAACAAGGTCTACACGGCCCTGAAGAAGGTCAACAAGGACATCCAGGTCGGGGGCCCGTACGTCCCGATCGAGAGCAGCGCCCGCTCCGCCCGCCCCTCCGAGCTGAGCGGCCCGTGGGGGACCGTCGACCAGCGGGCCCTGGACGCGATCGAGTACTGGATCGACCACAAGAAGGGCGCCGACTTCATCGTGGTCGACGGCGCCTCCATGACGAACGACAAGGGAAACGTCCCCAACGACTTCGCCGCCCAGGCCAAGTTCAGCGCGATCACGACGTGGCTGCGCGAAAAGAGCAACGAACTGCCGGTGTGGTGGGCCGAGTGGTACGTGGAGCCGGAGAACTCGGACTGGTCCGACGAGAAGCGGACGGCGGTCCAGGCCACGACCCTGATGGAATTCGCCAAGAGCGGTGTGACCACGGCACTGTATTGGAACCCGCAGCAAAAGGACGAGGGCGAATGCGGCGGCTGCCTGTGGGCTCCGAAGGTAGGCGGTGAAATGCCCATGGCCGGCCTGCTGAGCGGTTTCACGAAGTGGTTCCCGTCGGGTGTGCAATTGGCTGATGTACAGTCCTCGGACGATCGGGTAAAGGTCCTGGGTCAGGAACGCCAGATCGTGATGGTGAACACCGCCGAGGAGGAAGTCACGGCAACAGTGGACGGCAAACAGGTCACCCTGGCGCCCTACGAAATCAAATGGACGGGCCGGGGTGGGGCGTAAGTCCCACGCCCCATTCGAAATGGACCTCGCCCTCCGCGCATCGCGTCCAGGCGGCCGGGACGGTACCACGGTCGCGGGCCTGGCACGGCTGCGGCGACTTCGAGGGACGGTCCTCGCTGCGCACCTGGAGGCGCCTGATCGCGACCCGTGCACGCCTCAAGGCGCTGGAGTTGCTCGAGCCGCTGCGGCCGGGCAGCAGGTTCACCGGGCACGCGCGGGTCTGCGCCAGTACGTGAGGTACCTCAGCCACCACTCCACCGGCCCGTACCGATGCCTCTTGAGCCACCACCGGCTGTAGAACACCTGGGCGACGAAGATGCCGAGGGCGATCAGGATCTCCAGCGGCGGGCTGACGCGGTCCACGAGCGCCAGACCGTACCCCGTGAAGATCAACGAGCAGATGAGCGACTGCGCCAGGTAGTTGGACAACGCCATCCGCCCGGGAGCGGCCAGAGCCCGCCCGATCCGCGGCATGTACGGGAGGAGCCGGAGGAACGTGGCCCCGTACGCGGCCGCCAGCAGTGGGGCCGTCACCAGGTCCACCGCCTCGCCCCAGAACTCGTGCACGGTGCCGTTCCAGGCCGACAGGGTGGAGAAGAAGGCGCCGGCCAGCCCGACCGTGAAGCCCGCCCACTGGAGCCCGCGCAGCGCCCGCGTGTGGGCGGACAGGTCGCGGAGGGCGCCCAGCTTGCCGACGGCCAGGCCGATCAGGCACGCGGCCAGCACCGCGGGCCCCTGGAAGAGCACGCGGAACATGATGATCAGGGACAGTTTGCGGACATGCTCCGAGATGATCTGCCAGATGCCGCCACCCAGGGCCGCATCCGATCGGGCGGCTTCAGCGGCCCCGGTCGCGACCGTCCCCGACATGTCGTGGCCCGCCATGGCCAGCAAGGCCAGCAGCACGAAGCCGAGGGCCAGCAGGGCGGTCAGGCCGGCGGCCAGCAGGACGGCCGTCCGGGGCGTGATCCGCCGCAGCACCAGCAGCGCCACACCCACGGCCGCGTACGTCGTCAGGATGTCCCCGGGGAACAACAACACGGCGTGCGCCAGCCCCAGCAGGAACAGCCCGGCCAGCCGCCGCAGGAACATCGGGACGAACGGCCGGCCCTGCCGCGCGGCCGAGTCGAGTTGCAGCGTGAAGCTGTAGCCGAACAGGAAGGAGAACAGCAAGTAGAACTTGTTCTCCAGCAGCAGCGTCACGGCCCACCGCACGCCCCAGTCCAGCGACGAGTGGAAGGCGGGCTCCGCCAGCCCGGCCATCCGGTAGCCGGAGGCCAGGAAGGCGATGTTCACGACGAGGATGCCCAGCAGCGAGAAGCCTCTCAGGGCGTCCACAGAAGCGATCCTCGCCGCCGCGGATGGGGGTCGTGCGTCCGTGATTGCGGAAAGTGTCCTCTGTGTCCTCATCGAGTGGCATCATTCCGCACATCCTGAGTGTTTCCTGTGAATTCAGCTATTTTGTGCGATATAGATGAACCGTTCGATGATCACCGCGAGGGCCACCGCGAACGCGGGCACCGCCAGGAAGATCAGGCGCTTTCGTGCCTTCCTCGCCCGGTTCGGTCCGTTCAGCCGGATGACCTCGTACCCGAAGAGCGCGACCCATGTCACCCCCAGCGCGCCGATGCCCACCCGCGTCCAGGGCGAGGTGGGGTCGCCGCGCCCCACGTACGGGTTCGGCTCGGGGATCTCCGTGCCGCGGACGAACTTCTTCCACGTGTAGAGCGCCGCGTCCTCGTTCGAGAAGACCCGCTTCAGGTCAGGCGAGGCGTCCAGCGCCGCGCGGAACCGCTCGCCCCAGTCCGCCGGGAACCCCTGGTTCAGCTGCAGGTAGCTCACCTGGCCGCGGCTCACCATCAGGTACGAGTTCCGTGGCGACTCCTGCAGCCTCTTGACCGCGTCCGTGATCTTCGTCGGATCCTTGTGCACCAGGGCCTGCAGGTTGAAGCTGACGATCTCGACGTCCCGCTCGCCCCACGGCATGGTGGGCGTGACCTCGGGCCCCACCTTCGGCACCAGGTAGATCACCCTGGCGCTCGGCTTGTCGTGCTCGTAGACGTAGTGCATGGCCGCCACCTCGCCGGCGGTGACCCGCTCGAACTTCTCGTTGCCGTACCTGGCCAGCAGGAACGCGAACGCGAACAACACCGCGAAGCAGGCCGCCAGCACGACCGAGAGCTTCTTGGTGAGCTGCGGGTTGAAGCGCACGTTCCGCTTGCGCAGCGGCACGGTCTCCTCGCGCACGTCCGCGCTGTCGGCCGGCAGGTTCGGGAAGAACGCGTACGCGGCCAGCAGGCAGGCGCCGGGCAGCGCGAACATGTAGATGCGCAGCCCGATCTCGCCGCCGTAGCTCTGCAGGCCGAGCGCCAGCACCGGCACGCACAGCAGAATGAGCGCCGACCGGTCGAACACCCCGCGCCGCAACCGCCGGAACAGGCCGACGCCCGCCAGGGCGAGGATGACCACGAGGATGCCGAGGCGGGCCTGGAGCACCAGCGCGTGCGCCGGGTCGCTGCCCTCGATCCGGTCACCGGTGTTGCTGCGGAAGTTCGCGAAGATGTTGCCCAGTCCGCCGAAGATCGCGTCGATCTGGCTCGCCCAGAACCCGACCGTCATGTAGCTGATCCAGGCCAGCACCACGAGTCCGAGGGCGAACGGCAGCGCCCACGTCAGCGAGGTCCGCTTGAAGATCAGGAACGCGGTCACGACGCCGAGCATCATGAACGGCGTGATCTGGTGCGAGGCCACCGACGCGAAGAACAGCGCCAGCAACATCATCAGCATGAGCAGCTTGTCGGCGCGGTACGTGCCGGTGTTGGCCAGCTCGCCCGGGGTCATCGCGTCCAGCTTGCCGAGCAGCTTGCGCAGACCCTTGGGCGAGATCGGCTTGATACGCGGCTCCACCCGCCCGAACCAGCGCAGGAGGATCGCCACGAACGCCAGATAGAGCGCGAACGTGAAGCCCTGCGGGGAGAAGTAGTCCTGCCCGATCCACTGCACCAGCACGAACAGCAGCGCCGCGAACCACCGTGCCCGCGTGGTCGCCACGACCTGGCGCAGGATCAGCACGAACGGGAGCAGGTAGAGCAGGTTCGACAGGAGCGGCGTCCACATCAGGATCGGCGTCATGTCGGTGATGCCCGCGGCCTTCGTCACGAAGGCGAACAGGGCGAAGAAGCCCGGCCAGCCCATGCGGGCGTCGATGCTGATCGCGGTCTCGCCGGTTCTGCTGATGAACTCCACGAAACCGGCGTGGATGTACGCGGTGGGGAAGCGTGGCTCGGTCGCCACCAGGGCGCCCGCGCCGTGCAGGGCGAACGTGATGGCGGCGATCTGGAACAGGAGCAGGAACTTGCGGTCCGTGCTCTGGGCGACCGTGACGAAGAACGACACGATCATGATGAGGATGGCGATGAAGGCCGTGGTCGGAAGCGCCGAGATCAGTCCGAGGCCGTCGATGTCACGCGGATCCACGCCGCGCAAGGGTCCTGGGGAGACCTTGAGGGCGAGGACGTACATGAGCAGGCCCTCGAGGACCAGCAGGACGGGCAGCCACTTGGGGGCGCTGGCGATCAGCGCGCCGGCCCTGCCTCCGGCAGGGCGCGGCTTGGGGGCCGCCTGCTGCGGCATGGCTTGCTGGGGGAATGGCTGTGGCTGCTGCGGGCCGGCCTGCCGGGGGGCCGCCTGCTGGGGGTGTGCTTGCCGCGGGGGCGCGCCTGGCGCCGCGCCCGGCCCACCCGGGCTCTGGGGCGGTGCCCCAACGGGCTGCACCAAGGCGCCCAGCGCGGTCGGCCCGCCACCGGCCGGCCGACCGGCAGCCGGCCTCCCACCCGGCCGACCTGCGGACTGGGAGCCCGGCTGGGGGCCCGGCCCGCCTGCGGACTGGGGGCCCGGCTGAGAGCCCGGCTGCGAGCCCGGCCCGCCAGCGGCCGGGCTCCCAGGCGCAGTGCCAGGGGCCGGCGTGCCGGCGGGAGGTGCTTCGGCGGGCAGCACGTTCGTGGGCGCCGTCCCGGCGGCGGCGGACGCCTCCTTCGCGGGCTGCGGCCCACTGGCCGGCTGGTTGCGCAGGCCCGGCTTGGTCGCGCCGGTGTCAGGCGATGCCGTCGACGATGCCTGGGCTTCCTTCGCGGGCGCATCGGTAGGCGACGCGTCCTTGGGCGCGCCCGGCTTCGCGCCCGCAGTCCCCTTCGCGGCAGCCTGCTGCGGCCCGCTGGGCGGCTGGTTGCGCAGGCCCGGGTTGGTCGGCGCGTTGGCCTCGGAGCCGGACGTCTTCTTCGGCGCGGGCGCTTCAGGTGTCCCGGCCTTCTTGGGCGCGGGCGCTTCAGGTGTCCTGGCCTTCTTGGGCTCGGGCGCCTCGGGCGGGCCCGCCTTGTCGGGGTCGGTCTTCTGAGAGGCGGTAGGCGTCTTGGAGCCGCCGTCAGCACTCTCGGAGCCCTCGACCCCCGACGGCTCCTCAGCCCCCGACGGTTCGTCCTCGGGCCGTTGGACGGGCATGGAGACGGTCCCAGCGGTCCCCGAATCCGCGTCCTCCGCGTCCTCCGCGGCCGGCGGCCGGCCGATGTGGAGGGACGGCCCGGGAATCCGGAACGTCGTGGTCTGGTCCGCGGCGGACTCGCCCTCGTCCGTGGCAGCAGAGCCCTCAGCCGCGCCCTCATCCGCCTCCGCAGAGGCGGGCTCCTTGTCGAACGTCAGCTTCGGGATCACCCCGGTAGCCTCCGGATCGAAGGGCACGTCTGACTCCTCCTTGTCCCCACGCACGTCCGAGGAGCCGGTGATCCCCGTTGTCATGCCATCGCCGTCCCGTTGCCTCACGTTGACCATCATGCGGCCCCGGACGACCCCTGGATGACAGTCGCCTTCCCTGATTCACCGAACTTGAGAATTCTACGGAGATTCCCGAAGATCAACGCCGCTACGAGCAGCTCGCTGAAGAGCAACCCGTACCCCACCGCGTTCACCCCCGCGTACGGGAACAACGCGATGGTGGACACCAGCACGAGCACGGCGAGCCCGATCTGCACGACCGCCAGCGACCGTGCCTTGCTCTGCGCCCGCAACGCGCTCAGATAGACCTCGATGAGCACTCGGGGCAGCACGGCCAGCGCCATGAGCCGCAGCAGCAGCGTGCCCTCCTCGGCGAACTCCGAGCCGAAGATCATCAGGATCAGCGGCGCCCCGAGGATCGCCACCGCGATCAGCGGTGTGACGATCATGAACGCTCGCCGCAACGCCCGCCGGCAGTTCAACGCCAGCTTGGCCGGATCGAACGAGGCCTCGACGGTCAGCGACACCGCCATGTTCATGGCCAGCAGCTCGATCATGCTGGCCAGCGTGTGCGCCATCGAGAAGCGCCCGAACGTCGCCTCGCCCACCTGCGTGGCGATCACCACGGGCACCAGGTAGACGATCGCCAGGATCGACAACGTCCCAGGGAAGTCCCCGGCCAGGAACCTGCCGATCTCCCGCAGCCGCGGCGGCTCCTGGCCGGCGTCGGCCGCCCGCACGTGCCGGGGCACGACCACACCGAAGATCAGCCAGTTGACCGGGATGAGCGCGAGCGCCGTCGGGATCACCCACGAGACGAAGATCCCGCCTTCGGGCAGCGCGCCCGCCAGCGCTACCAGCAGCCCCATCTTGACCAGGCCGAAGACGAGGTTGTTCATGGGCACGAACGTGGCCTTGCGCAGCCCGGTCAGCACCACGTCCTGCAGCGTGAACACGGCCCACACCACCACGGACGCCAGGAAGAACAACCCCGGCCCGAAGCCACCCAGCACCTGGTAGGTCTGACCCCACATCGGCAGCGTCAGCAGGAAGCCGAGCGCGGCGACCCCGCCCGTGGCGGCGGCCAGGCCGTACCCGCGCAAGATCAGCTCGGGCGTGCGGCGGCCCGCGACCGGCAGGTATCGGGCGAGCGCCCCCACGAACCCCAGCGCGGTCAGCGACGCGAACAACCGCATCGCGGTGATCACGGCCTGCCCGCGGCCGAACTCCTCGGGCGTGTAGAAGTGGGCGGCCAGCAGCCAATAGCCCATGCCGAGCACGCCGGTGACGACGGTGTTCGTCATGAGGGCGTAGCCCTGCCGGAAGAGGGGATTTCGCAGGTCGCGAAGGATCTTTCCCCAGACGCTAGACATTTCCGCGCACCCGCCGCAGCCCGTACCTCGTGCGCCGCACGACCGCGTACCCCTTGGTGAGGATGCGCTCGCGCAGGTAGATGAGAGGTACGGCGTTGCCTTCGACGGCGCGCTTGAACATGTTGATGGTCGTGCCCTTGCCGACCGTCAACCGGGGGATGGCGAGCATGTCGTGCCGGTCCGCGGCGATCGTGTTGCTCACGGCGCAAGCGGCGAAATATCCGGCCTTGCGTACTTCGCGACGGACACGGGCGCTGGAGTAACCATAGGGGTACGCCATGGTGGCGACCGGCGCGCCGATCTTCTCCTCCAGCAGGCCCTTGTTCTTCCGCAGCTCCTGCCGCAGATCCTCGATGCGGAGCTGGTCGAGCTGGGGGTGGCTGTGGCTGTGGCCGCCGATCTCGATGCCGGTCTGCGCCGCCTCGCGGGCCTGGCCCCAGGACAACATGTCGTCCAGCGGGCGGCCCGCGGCGTCATTGCCCGCGTCGGTGACCCAGCCGCTGGTCAGAAAGACCGTGGCCGGGAAGCTGTGCTTGTCGAGCAGCGGCAGCGCCTGGCTGTGGAAGTCGGCGTAGCCGTCGTCGAAGGTCACCACGACCGGCTTCTCCGGCACGGCATGGCCGTCGATCTTGTTCAGCGCGGCCACCAGGTCACCCAGCGTGAGCGGGGTGAATCCGCTCTCCTTCAAGTAGGCGAGCTGCTCGTCGAGGTCCGAGGGCCGCACCGAGTGCGGGCGGGTCTCGTCATTGGGCGTGTCCGTGACGGAGTGGTACATCAGGATCGGAACGCGGATCATGATCGTGCCGCCTTAAGCCGTACGGAACCCACCACGTAGCCCCAGGTCGTCCAGGCCAGTCCGATGACGATCGCGGCCGCCCGGCCGAGACCGCCCAGGTCGCCGCGGACGGCCTCGCCGACCCCGCGCAGCGCGCCCAGCGGGAGCGTCTTGAGCGCGTGCGCGCGCTCGCTGGCCAGCCCGTCCTGGGTGCCCACCTCCTGCGTCACCAGTGCCTTCGACAGGCCCTCGGCATAGCACCTGGACCTGAAGTAGGCGAACCCCTCGCGCTGCCTGGACACCTTGTGCCCGATCACCGCACGCGGCTCGAACAGCATGACCGAGCCGGGCTTGCGCTGGCTCAGCCGGATGCAGAACTCCGTCTCCTCGCACCCCAGCGGGCGCGACTTGCGTCCCTGCACGCTGCGCCCGATGCCGCTGTGGAACCCGCCCACCTCGGACACCACGTCACGCAGGAACGCCGCGTTGCCCCCCATCACGTTGCGGATCGGTGCACGTACCGACGGCATGCCTCGGTACGTGCACCCGACCGTCCAGTCGAACTCGTACGGGAACCACCGCGGCCGCTTGCCCGACGCCCACAGGGGGTCGGTACGGCCGCCCACGCCCACCACGCCCGGTTCCTGGAAGCCCTCCTCCAAAGCCTCCAGCCACCCGGGATCGGCGACCGCGTCGTCGTCGAGGAACGCGACGATCCCACCGTTGGCCGTGGCCACACCGGTGTTCTTGCCGCCGGACAGCCCCTGCTCGTGGGTGTTCTCCACGACGATGGCCTGCGGGTACTCGCGCTTGAGCTTGAGGTGCAGGTCGGGGTTGTGGTCGACCACCAGGATCAGCTCGTGTGCCGGGCGTGTCTGGTTCTCGACCGACTCGACTGCCTGCCTGATGTCCTCCCACCGGTCCTCGGTGTAGACGCAGATGACAACAGACGTGTTCACAACGATCCTCTTTTATGCGACGCCTCGGTCAGCGGCGGGAGTGGCGGTCGGCTCAGGCTGAGCGGGAGCGGGCTGGCGACGCCACTCCTTCAGGATGGTCTTGAGCACGCGGAGGCCATCTCGTACGGCGCGCAGGTTGCTCTCGCCGTGAATGCGGTTGCGCTCGTGGCTCGGCACCTCGTGCACCTTCAACCCGGCCTTGGCGGCCCGCACGTTCATCAGCGTCTCCACCTCGAAGCCGTCGCAGTCGAGGTTGAGCACGTCCAGGTGGCGGGCCCAGAAAGCGTTGTAGCCGTAGCACAGGTCGGTGTACTTGGTGCTGTACATGACGTTGACGATGCCGGTGAGGACCTTGTTGCCCAGGCGCCGGTTCAGCGTCAGGTCGTCGCTGCCGCCACCGGAGGCGTAGCGCGATCCCTTGACGAAGTCGGCGCCCGTCACGAGCGCGCCCACGAAGTTGATGATCTCGCGGCCGTCGGTCGAGCCGTCGGCGTCGATCATGACGATGATGTCGCTCGTGCACGCGGCGAAACCGGCGGCCAGGGCGTCGCCCTTGCCCTTGCCCGTCTGCGTGACGATCTTGACGTTGGGACGCAGCCGCTTGGCCACGGCCACGGTGTCGTCAACGGAGTTGCCGTCGACGAGCACGATCTCGTCGATCCACTGCGGGATCGTGGCGAAGACATGAGGGAGGTTCTCGGCCTCGTTCATCGCCGGCACGACCACGCTCACCGTCGGGGAAATGGCCAGGTGAGGCGTTACGGGCGTGAAGCTCGTCGGCGGTGGCATCGACCGGAGGGGCGAGGAGTGGACCTTGCCGTTGTGCTTGGTGATCTCGGGACTCATGGCGAGGGATATCCTTCCGGGGCCCTCCGCTGCGGGCCGGCCGAATCCAGTCCCGGGTGCTGCGGGAATGGCGAAGCCGATGAGCAGTGCATTGAAGGGTCCTGTGGAGTGAGGGTGTGGCTGCGGGTTCGGGGAGCGCTCAGCGTGCTCCGGTCGGTTCCTTGACTACTGCGTTGGATGGCTCTTGCTGCTGCATGGAAGTGCGCACCCGACCAAAGCCCTTGAGGACACGGTCGGCCGCTCTATAGAGAGACGGTCGATCCATGACAATTGTTCGGGCTTTGTTGAAAGGAGTTCGGCCGATCCAGTGGACCGCCGCCGTCGCGGACGGTCGCGAGATACGGCCCTCGGCAACGTACAGGACCCCGCTCTTGAGCCAGTCTTTGTACTCCTTGCCGCCCTTGCCCATGTCCACCATGTGCAGGCCGCTGTCCGCGGCGGCCTCGGCCATCTGGAGATGGTGCACGATGCCGGGCGAATAGCGCGCGTACTCGGTGTCGTAGGCGGGGAACCACCCTACAAGCGTGGTCGCCGTACGGAGGCCGAAATGTCCGGCAACTGGCACGTCACCGGCATAAAGCATGGTCAGGACACCTGCGAAGTCCGATGAGTTCTCGGCATGCATCATGTCGGTCAATTCGACGATCCATGGCTGCGCGAATCTGTCCACCCGGCCAGTTCTTCGATACTGGTCGGACTTCCAGGCCAGTAACGTGCGCAGCACCTCGGGATCGGCCGACTGCCACTCGAAGCGCAGTTCGCCCTGCTCACGGCCGAGCTTGCGCTCCTTGTAGCGCACGGTCTTCAGGTTCTTCGGCGAGTTGGCCTTGACCTGCTCGATCCAGGCGTCGAAGCCGGAGGTGAAGTCCATGACCGGGGCCGGGCGCACGTCCTGCTCGTACGGGGAGAACGTCGGCTGCCCGGCCACCAGGTGGTCGAAGTCGAACACGCTGAGCTTGCAGGCCCGCAGCAGGGCCTTGGCGTCGAGCTTCAGGTCGGGGGTCGAGATCAGACCATGACAGGTGGTGAGGAAGCCGCCGAGTGGTTTGCCGATGCCGAAGTTGTGCCGCTCGTAGGGGAAGAAACCCTTGATGCCGCTTCCGTCGGAGACGACCGCCACCCTCACGTAGTCGCGCAAGCGGTCCATCGCAACGGCGAACTCGACCGACAGGAACGGGTTGTCCAGACTCGGGTCGGCCTTCTGCAGCTCACGCCATCGGGCCAGCTCGGAGTCCCCGAGCTCACCCGGCCGAACTACCTGGATGTTCACCTTGTCCTGGCCCCCTGTTCGGTCTGCATGCTCTTCCCCCGGTACAAGACGCGGAGCACGTACATGAACCCGCCGAGCACGGCGACCGTCGCCACCCCGGCTCGCGGCGACCATGCGCCGAAGAGCAGCATGGCCTCCGCGAGAAGCACGTTCAGTACGAGACTTGCCGCGGCTCCTACGGATAGTGCGGCCAGTGGGTCACGATCACGCAACAGTCCCACCACTGCCGCTCCTGGAACCACCAGAAGGAACAGCGAGATCAGGAACGGGCGCAGCGGCGTCTCGATGTCGAACAGCGCCACTACAGCTCCCGCTATGCAGGCCAGCCCCACCAACCAGGCGAGGGCTCTGCGGTGCTGCCTGAGCATCTCCTGTATCTCTCCTGCTCTTACTGGGTAAAGCGCGGTTGATCCGCAGTTCATGGGACCAATCCGCGCCTGGACACGTCAATGCCGACGCTTGGCGACGCGCTCCGGTTTACCGGCAGGCAGAGATTTCTTGTGTGATGTTCAACACACGGTCAAGTGGTCTCCGGACCCGACGCGGTCCCCAAGCACACCAGAATGCCCTATGCGGCCTAGGATCTTCGAGCCAGGGTCCGATATATCCCCGATTGTCGTCTAAAAAATGAGTCTACTGTTACGTTACAAGAGTTTTACCCGTTCATGTGCTCCACTGACGACGACTCCATCCCGGTGGGCGATTCGGTCGGCTCCGGCGTGGGCGTCGGCTCGTCGCTCGGCGGGTCGGACGCCCGGGGCTCCCGGCCGTCCCAGGACAGCGAGCAGGTCCCGGTGCCGCCGTTCGAGGTGAACGAGACCCGGCCGGTGCCGGCGTCGTTCGGCTCGATCACCGTCACCCAGATCTTCGTCGATCCGCCGGTCTTGATCGACCCGCTCGCCGGGAAGACGTCCAAGCCCTGTGCGGCGGTCGCCACCCAGGACACCGAGGCGTTGCGGGCGCTGAGCCCGATCTTGGCCGCGCCGTCGATCTCGCGCGGGCAGGAGACGCCAAGCCGGGCGCCGGCCGGAGCGGGCCTGCGGCGCGTGGCCGTCGGCACTGCCGCGGGCCTGGTGCTCGGGCGTGAGGCGGCCGGTTGCCCGCTCGGCGTGGGCCTGGCCGACGGCTCGGCGCTCCGGGTCGGCGTCGGCGAGGGTGTCAGGTCGTCCTGCTCGGGCACGGCCTCGGGCGTCGGGCTCTCCTCGGCGGGAAGGGTGGGGG
>NZ_VCKY01000168.1 GCF_005889735.1 Nonomuraea turkmeniaca | reverse complement strand
GCTCCTTCCTCGGCGCACCGGCGGAGAGGGCAAGCCCGTCGAGACAAGGGCAAGCACCGATGGCTCCCCCACCAGGTCTCGCGCGCCCGAAACCCAGATCAAGCAGCCCGCCACCCCGCCTCGTGTGCGGGCCGACCACCTGCTGGACCTGGCGGACGAGGACAGCACGACGATCGGATGGGCCGAGACTTCCCCCCGCACGCACGAGACCGACCACAACGAGGGCTCCACCACATCGCATCGACTCCGCCGCGACGCCAACCTGGCTCCCGTACCGTCTCACCACACTGGCGGCCTCGCCCCAACACCGCTCAGCCGCCACAACGGCCAACCCTCCGCACCGGCTTGGCGCGACAACAGTCCGCCCCCCGCACCGGCTTGGCACGACAACGACCCGCTCCCATTGCCGATTCGGCACGACAACGACCCGTTCCCGTTGCCGACTCGGCCCGGCGGCGGGCGGGTCCCAGATAGTCACTCGGGAAGCCAAAACGACGGCCCCGCCCCGCCTTCACCTGGCCGCAACAGTGGTCGGATCCCCATCCCACCCTCCTTCCAGGCATTTCGCGCAGCCCTGGCCACGCAGGCCCCTGCCCTCGACCCCGGCAGACCAGGCATTCGGGTCCTGCTCGCCGTCGGCGCTCTCGCGGTGGCCGTAGCCGCTTTCTTCGTCTGGCGATCTCAGCCCCAACCGGAGCCGCTGCCACCTCCCACCCCGATCTCGCCCGCGTCACCGTCTCCCACCTCGAAGGTGACCGTCCACGTCACCGGCAAGATCCGCAAACCCGGCGTCTACCTTCTCCCTTCAGGCGCCCGGGTCGCGGACGCGGTGACTGCCGCCGGAGGAGTGACCCGCGGCGCCGCCACAGACTCGCTCAACCTTGCCAGGCGCTTGATCGACGGCGAGCAGATCACGGTGGGCGCACCCACCGGCCAGGCCGCTCCCGGCTCTCCCGCCTCAGACCCGGCCGCCACCATCCTCGACCTGAACTCCGCCACGACAGAGCAACTCGAACAACTCCCGGGCGTGGGAGAGGTCCTGGCCGCCCGCATCACCGAGTTCCGCGCCGAACACGGCGGATTCACCAGCGTGGAGCAGTTGCGAGAGGTGAGCGGCATCGGCCCCCCGAAACTGACAAGTAAGACTATGCTGCTGTCTCGTGAGACCCTTATGCGCCATCCTTCTGCTCCGCATCAGCGACGACCGCAGCGGCGAGGCAGCCGGCGTCGGTCGGCAGGACGAAGACGGGCGACGCCTCGCCGAAAGGCTCGGGTGGACGCTCGGCCCCGACGAGACTCACGTCATCGTTGAGAACGACACCAGTGCCTTCAAGCGCCGAAAGATCCGGCTCCCAGACGGGACCTTCGCCCTCCGGACCGTGCGGCCGGGCTTCCGCCGTGGTCTCGACATGCTCGCCACCGGAACCGCTGACGGGCTGCTCGCCTACGACCTGGACCGAGCCGCGCGCGATCCGCGTGATCTGGAAGACCTCATCGACGTGGTCGAATCCAAGCATCCACGCATCCCCGCCGAGTCCGTCACGGGATCCCTGCGGCTGGCCAACGACGCAGATGTCACCATGGCGCGGGTCATGGTTGCTATCGCGAACAAGAGCAGCCGGGACACTGCCCGGCGTGTCACACGCAAGCATGAGGAACTCGCTACGCAGGGCAGACCGGGCGGCGGCGGGATTCGGCCGTTCGGCTACGAGAAGGACGGGACGACGATCCAGGAGAACGAGGCAGACGTCATCAAGTGGATGGCGCGGGAGATCCTTGACGGCGGGACGTTGTTCGGAGTCGCCGCGCAGCTGAATGAGCGCGGCGTGCGGCCCGTGCGGGCGCAGCAGTGGAACTCCCGCTCGGTCTGGTCGATCCTCACCGGTCCCCGGATCGCTGGACTGCGGCGTTTCCGCGGAGCAGTCGTCGGGGACGCGACGTGGCCCGCCATCCTGGACCGGGACACCTGGGATGCCGTCCGGGCGCAGATCTCGGAGCGGGGGAGTGGGCACAACAACCAGCTCACCCGGTGGCTGACCGGGACTCTCTGGTGCTCGCTGTGCGGGCATGAGCTCACCAACGCGTCGGCGACCAAGCACGTCGGGCCGCGCTACTGGTGCTCCACCCCTCGCGGCGGCTGCGGAAAGATCGCCATCACAGCGATCGCGGTAGAGGACCTGATGAGCGAGCGCATCGTGGAATACCTCTCCGACCCCGACGCCGTCGTCCGACTGCTGGAGGCGATCTCCGGCGGGACAGCAGACCAGACCCGGACCCAGCTCGCTGAAGACGAGGCGCAGTTGAAGGATCTGGCGCGCATGTGGGCGACCCGCCGGATCACGCTCGCCGAGTACACCGAGGCGCGCGACATCATCGAGGACCGGGTCAGGAACGCCAGGGCGTTCACGCTCAGCTCCGCGCCCCGCGTGCTTCGCTACCTCCTCGAGGGCGATGTGCAGTCCCGCTGGGACGGGCTCGCCCCCAAGGATCGGCGCGTCGTTGTGCAGGCGATCCTGCCGAACGGCTTCAAGGTGCTGCCCCACCCGAAGGACAAGCCGCGCCGCTTCGACCCTGACCGGTTGGTGCCGCGCTAGCCGACGCACAGGTCAAGGAGCGGATTCAGGTCGACCTCGATGAGGCAGTCGCGCACCGGCGGCTCGACCGTCGCGATCGGCGCGGACGTCGCGGGAGGACCGTCCCCGCCGGCCCCAACCGGTGGCGTAGACGCGGCGGCCGGTGGTCCGCTCGTGGGCGTCGGCACCTGTTCAGCTTCCGCTGTCCCAGTCTCGACGGGGAGTGAGATCGGGGGTGCGGAGCTGGACGTCGGTGGGGCGGGCGGCTGGGTTGGTGAAGGACGGGCTTCCGGTCGCCGGGTGCTCTTTGGACGCGCATCTCTCGTGCTGGCTGGCCTTCCGCTCGGCGCCTGTGTCCGCGGCGTCTCGGCGCTCCGTGTCGGCGATCTTACGGCGGGCGGAGAGGTGCGCGTCGGCACGGTCGTTATGGTCGTGATAATGGTCGGAATCAGCCCGGCCTGGGGCGGCGGTTTCGCGGCATTGCGATCAAATGGAAGTGTCACAGCGGCGGTGAGCACGCCAGCACCAGCGGCGGTTGCGGCCAAGGTGACACCGGGGTGATTGCGTGTCATGTTCTTGAGCGGCTCCCACGTGTACAACGCGATCGGGAGCAATATCAGAGAATCAAGATTCCGTTTGTGGGAGCGGACAGCGGAAACGATCGCGGCTGCCCGTGCTCGGCCCTTGAGTTGCGCGTCGACTTCGACGATCAGTTCGCCGCCTTCCTCGAAGGCGGCGGCGGGTAATACGGCGTTTTCGACTTCGATGATTTTCGGCCACTTCATGCGCCGCCCTCCCCGTAGCGCTCTTGGATGCGGCGCCAGAGCCGGGCCTGTGCGATTGGATCATCCCTGCCCTGAGGCGGGACCATGAGCGTGCGATGAACACCACCTATATGGAGATGAACGGGGCGGAGAGAGTGACCCTTGCTTCTCATGGCATGTCGCAGCTCGTTCGGCACCGGGTTCTCTTCGCTCCCGTAGAGCAGGTCCGTCAGCTCCGCGATAGTGTCGTACGCCAATTGGAGATCAGTAACTATCTCCTCCAGGCGCCTGCGCATGAAATCGGCGTCTCGGAATGAGGCAGCATCGAGTCCGCTGGTGACTGTCACTCTGTCGCGGATGACCGCTAGCACATGCTCGATGAGGCGACGTTCCGAGGCGCCATTGCCCGTTTTACCTGTCACGATCACCCTCTTTTGCCAACGCCCAACATCAATGGGCGCATTGCTTCCCCCTCGCCCCGAATGTTCCTCAAGTCATTGGACGCCCGAGTACTGAAATCGTCTACTGCCGGTTAACGGTCGTGACCGATTCGTAACGTGACATGC
Organism: Nonomuraea turkmeniaca; assembly: GCF_005889735.1. Taxonomy (GTDB): domain Bacteria; phylum Actinomycetota; class Actinomycetes; order Streptosporangiales; family Streptosporangiaceae; genus Nonomuraea; species Nonomuraea turkmeniaca. Next base: position 19,133 of record NZ_VCKY01000168.1, on the reverse strand, counting down.
CCTGGTGTGCCCTGCCATGCCAGGGTGCACACGTAAACGCCCCGAGGCGTGGTGTCGCTCTCGGGGCGTTTCGGGGGGACTTAACTGCTGCGCCGGCGCAGCTCGTGCACGTCCGCTTGCGGGCGATCTCTAGCCGGGGCCTCCGCGGCGCGGCGCATCACCTTCAGGTGGCCGATCAGCTGACGTCGCTCAGACTCGCTGAGGCCCGGGGTTTCCCAGATGTGCTGCTCGGCATCGTCCTCGTAGCGGCGTTCGACCTCGGGGGTGGCAACGGGGACTTGAGGTGGAGCGGCGTGACGGTCCAGCTCGTTCGCATTCAGGTCGCCACCCTTGAGGACCTGGTCGATGTTGCCGGGTTTCAGCTGATACGCCTGCTCGACGGCTCGCTTGGTTGTGTCTGAGAAGTTGGTGCGTCGCGCGCTCTCGATGTCGTAGAGGACCCGGTAGTCCAGGCCGACCTCTGCGGCAAACGTCCTGCGGTTGCGGTACCTGACGTCAAGTTGAACGCGTCGCCCCAAGAGGAGTTCGCCAAGGCGCGTCCACGCCTCGTGCGTATGCGTATCCACTTCTGACACCTCTCGTCAGGACAGTGCTCTACTGAGCGTGGCGGACTCAGTAGGACTAGTCAACTCTCCAACGGTAATGCATATCCCTCCATGTCGAGACGGGGTCGGCCCTTGCTGTAACTCCAACATCATGAGTCATTTTGAGTCACAACAAGAGAACTGACAATAAGTGAGTCATAGAGAAGGGGTTGTGTCAAGCGTAACTGAGTCATAGTGTGTGTACGTGCCACCAACCAAGAACACTCCACAGCACGGCCCGGCGATCCGAGCCCTTCGCGAGAAGGACGGACTCAGCGTTGAAGAACTCGCCGCGCGCGTCGACATGCACCCGCAGTCTCTGCGGAACGTTGAACTGGAGCGGCGGCCCATCTCGCACGTCAAGCTCAACCTCATAGCCCGTGCGCTCCAGGTTGACACCGCGGCGATCAGCCGAGGGGCGACCCCGAAACAGGGTGCGGCATGAGTGACCAGACGCCTCCCGCTCCACGCGGACTCTCCCGCCCGCTCAAGGAACTCATCGACTGGCCCAGCCCCGACCAGTTCCGCACCATCGCCCGCGTCCTCGGCCTGGTCGATGCCGTACAAGAACGCCTCGACCGTGAGGCAGCCGAGCGCAAGAACGCAGGGGAGGCGGCGTGAGTGACATCCAGATCCCCAACGGCTCCCCGTTCGACGCGATCAAGCGCGTGGACGAGGCGGGCGAGCACTGGACAGGCCGTGAGCTTCAGCCGCTCATGGAGTACTCGCAGTGGCGGGACTTCGCGATCGTCATCGAGAAGGCGAAGGCGTCGCTCACCCTGGTCCAGGGCGCTGCTGCTGCGGAGGCCAATTTTGCGGACTTGCGCAAAAAAGCTGGTCAGGTGGGCCGTAGAGCTAAGGACTACCGCCTGACTCGCTTCGCTGCCTACCTCACCGCGATGGCGGGGGACGACACAAAGGACGCCGTCGCTCACGCACGGGTCTACTTCGCGGTCCGCACTCACGAGGCGGAGACAGCCGAAGCCGCCCGGCAGGTGGCGCCGAAGCTGTCGAACCGCGAGCTGGCGGCGATGGTGATCGAGGAGGCCGACCGGGCCGACCGCGCCACTGCTCGCGCTGAGATCGCTGAGGGCAAGTTCCAGGCGATCGAAGCCGGCGACGGGCTGACGCTGACCGCGTTTCACAAGAAGTACTTCAGCGAGGTCACCGAGCGGACGTTCTTCGAGCACCTGTACAGCAGGGGCTACCTGATCGACCAGCGCGGCAAAGGCTCTGAGCGTGAGAACGGAACGTTCCGGGACGGTCCGGAACACCGGCACCCGACGTTCAAGGGCAAGCCGTTCTTCTACCTGCACGGCAGCGGCGTCCACGGCAAGCGGCGGCGGGAGAACACCCGCGTCCGGCCTGGAGACCCTGAGCTTCTGCTGAAGGCGGCTCTCGTCAAGGACGGGTTGCGCGGCAACCAGCACACCGTTGGCCACCTGTTTGCCATCGAAGGCGGTGCCTCGTGAAGCCTCAGGACACCCGCGTCTGGCGTAAGTCCGCCCGCGTCGCGCTGAAGGGCGTTGAGCGCGGTCGCCGGTCGACGCACCGGGTGGAGACGCAGGACCCGCTTCCGGGCTCGTCGTGGTGGCGCCGGCATCCGAGCCAGTGGCCGCCGCACATCCTCCAGCGACTTGGGCGTACCTCGTGACCGCCGCCGACTTCAACGACAGGTGCGCTGAGGCGTTCGCCTGTCACGCGCTGCGGCTGGAAGTGGACGACGCCCTGGAAATCGCCGCCGAGTTCCTGCACTTCCCCAGACAAGCCGCGAGGCCAGCCGTCCAGGGCTGACCTCGCGAAACCCACCCGCTCCTCAAGACGGACCACGACCAGAGAGCAGGCAAGTCAATGAGCACCGTATACGACCCGTTCGCTACCGCCGAGTTCGCTGTTGAGATCCTCGACGGCGAGACCCTGATCGGCCGTACCGAGCCCACCCGTGACCCGAGCTACGCCGCGCAGGCGCTGCGCAAGCTGAGCTACGCCTACCCCGGCTCCCGCATCGCGTGGCGCTCCCACCCGCGCAACGAGTGGACGGCGCTCGACGAGGCGGGACTGGACCGCATGGCCTATCAGCGGACCGCCTCCGTCGTGGCGTTCCTCATCGGGGAGGGCCTGGCCAAGGTCAACTGGTCCCTCAGCAGCACACGCCCGAACGACATCAACGGGCACCTCGTCGGCAACGAGGACCCGCGTGAGGCGTTGAAGGCGTACGCGGACCTCCTGGGCGGCGAGGTGACCGACTCGCCGCACCTGAACGGCAAGGTCCAGATCAAGGCCGCGGGCGCCTACCACGGGCTGTCCGTCGAGGTGTGGGACCTGATCACGCCCGAGCAGTCCGCCGACCAGGCTGAGGCGGTGTCGGTATGACGTACGTGCTGCCCCAGACGCCCCGCCAGGTGGACGTGAGCATGACCGCTCGCTACTACCTGGACCTCCTGCACTACTTCGGGTTCTCGCTGACGATCCACACGCCGCGCACCTCAAGTAGCGGCGAGTACGTGGTCCGCGGCTCGCGAGGGTTCGGAGCGGAGATGGAGATCGTGCGCGGCCACGGCCCCCGCCTGTTCGGGGCGATCCTCCGGGCTGCCGTGCAGATGGGCGGCATGCGGTTGGAGATGTACCGCCAGGTGGTCGAGCAGCGTCCGGAGCGTGACCAGTGAACGCCTCCAAGATTCTCACCGACGCGATCGGCGTCCTGGAACAGCGCGGACGCTCGTATGGCACCTACCTCAACCAGCAGGGCGAAGTCTGCGTCCTTGGCGCGCTGGCGTTGGCCGCTGGCACGGAACACGACATCTGGGAAGGGCTGGGGCTCTACCCGGAGGACGAGTGGGAGCTGGGCGACGCCGAGATGGTAGAGGCGGCTCGGCAGCTCCTCACGCTTCTCCCAGTCAAGGCCGATCTCAACGACCTGCCGATCCAGGACCTGATCGAGCACATCGGCGACTGGCATGACGGCGTCTCCGACGCCGACGGCGACAAGCCTCGCCCTCCGGCGAACTCCGTGGTGTTCGCCAAGTTGGCTGAGGCTGCCCGTCTCGCTGAGAAGGCGGGAGCGGCGAATGTCTGAGCGAGAGTTCATCATCAGGGCCACGCTCGACTTCGAGTACAAGGTCAAGGCCGAGAGCGCAGACGACGCCGCGCAGATGATGAACGACGGCGAAGGAGTCGGCCAGGGTGAGTGCGTCGGCTGCTCCATCGAAGCCGTCGTCTCCGCCGAGAACAACGGCCGGTTCTGGCACGACGAGGACGACGAGCGCGCCAAGTGCGCGGCGTGCGGCCACCTGCTCTACGACGGGCACACCGGCCGCCGCTACTACGACCGCGAGAAGCGGACGAACAAGTGGCCGAACGCGTGCGACGAGTACGGCTGCGACTGCCTGGTCAGTGTCGAGCCTGAGCAGGCCGAGGCGGTGAAGGCATGACGGGCCGCTGGTTGACGGTGAGCAAGACCATCACCCGCATCTACGACGCCACCGGCCGCCTCCTGACATGCCGCCAGGTGCTGGAACTCGGCAAACGAGACGGGGCGCGGGGACTGATCGTCGAGTCCTCTCACGAGCACACGCGAGTGCTGGAGCGGTCCGTGGCCGACCACCTGGAGTGGCTGGCCAGCAAGCCCAGCGTCCGGGGAGGGCCTGCTCTCGACGTGACCACCGAGGACCAGTACCGAAGGGAGCAGGGCACGTGAGCGAGCCGCAGAACATCTACCAGGCGTTCGCGCTGGTGATGAAGAGGGTCCGCTCGGTCGCTAAGCGGGACAAGAACGATCACGGCGGTTATGTCTTCCGTGGCGTGGACGCCGTCATCAACGCGGTCGGGCCGAAGCTGCGGGAGGTCGGCGTGATCGTCGTACCGATCGTCGAGGATTCCTCATACGGAACCGTCGAGGTGGGCCGCAACCGGACGCAGATGGGCCACGCCCAGGTGACGGTCACCTACCGCTTCTACGGCCCGGACGGCACGCACATCGACTGCCGGGTGCCGGGCGAGGCGATGGACTCGGGCGACAAGGCGATGAGCAAGGCCATGTCGGTGGCGTTCCGTACCGCGCTGATCCAGGCGCTGTGCCTGCCCACGGATGAACCGGACCCGGACGGCGCCACCTACGAGCGGTCGGCCGCCAAGACGGTCGAGGACTACCGCGCCGAGGCGTTGAACGGCAACGCCACCAAGCAAGACCTCGAGCGCACCTACCGGGAAGCGAACCGGGCCGGGATGCTCGCCCAGCTCGTCACCGACGCCGCCGGCAAGGAACTGCGCCTGGTCGATCTGCTGATCGAGCGCGGCAAGCAGGTGCCGGACGGGCTGCCGCGCAACAAGGACAGGTCGGTCTCGAGGTCGAAGCTGACCGACGAGGAGAAGGCCGCCGCCGGGCTGATGACGAACGCCGAGGTGCGGGCTCACGGGAAGCTCGAGCGGGAGACGGTCGCCAACCCGAAGAAGGCCGAACGGCTGGACTCCTCCGAGTTGTTCGACCCGTTCGCCACCACCCCGCCGGAACCGAATGGCGGTGGCTCGTGAAGCGCGGCAACCCGCCCCAGCGGCGTACCCCGTTGCGGGCGAAGAAGCCGCTCGAGCGGAAGACGGAGCTGAAGGCCAGCGGCAACCTCGAGCGGACGACGCCGCTGCGAGCCCGGTCGAAGAAGCAGGAGGTCAAGTACCGCATCCGCCGGCCGTTGGTGGCCGAGCTGCTCGAGCAGCGGCTGGTGTGCGAGCGGTGCGACTCGGCCCGCTCCACCGACGTTCATGAACCGCGCATGCGCTCCCGCGGGGCAGACATCACCGATCCGAAGCAGTGCGTGTGCCTGTGCCGCGACTGCCACAACTGGATCCACGCGAACCCTGCTGCCGCGACCGCTGACGGGTGGCTGATCGCTTCCTGGGATCGGGAGGCGTCATGAGGTTCGACGTCGTGGTGTTTGAGCTCGAGTGCACCGCCTGCGGTGCGTACTGCGAGCACCGTTACGACGGCGAGGAGACGGCCTGCACGTCATGCGGGACACCGCGTGAGGTCGATCCGGAGCTGATCGCGGCCGTCCTCGACATGCGGCCGTGCGCCTGGTGCCGGGAGACGCTGCCGGCCAACCACACGTGCCGCCCTGACGAGCCTTCCTGCGAGTCGCCCGCCCACCTGTACCCGGACCGGTGCGGCATCTGCCCGACCGACCTCGCCCTTCAGGAGCGGTCTATCGCTGCTCGCGCCGAGGCCGCTGCTGTGCAGGACGTGACCCTGTACGGCTCTCCCTCCGACATCGACATCCCCTGAGGAGTCCGCCATGACGCACGCAACTGACCTGTACGAGCCGGGCGACGATCGAGAGCCCGAACCGTGCGAGTGGTACCCAGCGCCGGAACCGGTGGACCTGGACGAGGTCGAGGCCGCCCGCGAGCAGGCCCTGATCGAGATCGACGAGAACGGCGCGGTGGGCGAGGAGAACACCGAGCTGGTGCTCCGACAGATGCTGCCGAGGCTGCTCGGCGAGCTTCGCGAGGCCCGCCAGCGGACCGCCGAGTGGGAGGCGCTGGAGACCCGCGAAGAGTGGGCGACCACTCCTCATCGCGAGATCCCACCGAACAAGAACGTGCCGTTCCGCGTGACACCTCACCACGCCTTGAAGGAAGCCCAGAAGGGCCAGCGGCAGGTGTGGCGCCGGATGCTCTCGGTCCACCCGTGGGAGCCGATCGACGACGCGGCCCCGTTCTGATCTTCCCTCCGCCACGTGCCCGACCAGTCGGGGGCGGGCACGTGGCGGCCCTTCCAGACCACTACAGCACCAGGAGACACGCAAATGACCGCGGACCAGATGTTCGACGTCACCCACTCCACTCCGAGGTTCACCCCGGACACCATCCAGCACCTGAAGGACGTCCGCCAGCACGCGCTGGGGAAGGCCGAGAAGGCCATGCACGCGCACCAGGAGTGGCTGTCACGCGCCACACAGTGGGACGACCTGATCCGCCGCGCCGAGGCGTACGCCGAGCAGCCCGAGCAGTCGTGGTCGCACAACGACGTGGGTGGCGAGGACGGCACCAGCGTCCTCCCTCAGCTCGAAAGCGAGCCGGTGTCATGACGGCCGCTCTGCGCCTGGTGCGCCACTACCTGCTGCGTAAGCCTCACACTCCCCGCCACGCCAAGCCCGAGCCCGTCCGCATTCACCCCTACGCCGAGAGGACCGCCCGATGAGCACCGAGACGCCCGAGACGAAGAACCCGTACCAGCTCCGCCGCGAGGCGATCAACCGTGCGATCAAGGCGTGGCAGGAGCACGGCGACGGCGACGCGATGACCCTCGAAGACGCCCTCATGGATGAGAAGTTCGTTGTCCTGCCCCGATCGACCGGGCACGGCAAGTGGATTGTCACCGTCGATGGTCAGCCCGCCGCCCGGCCGGGCAAGGACCGTCCGGCCGGGCCGGTGGATGCCGAAGAGGCCGCCGAGATGTTCCTCACGCTGACCGGCAGCGACTACTACAACGAGTGCCAGGTGACGGTCCGCCCCGCGTCCCCTGACGAGCTGGTCGCCTCCGTGTGGGACCACATCACCGGCGGTGCCGCATGAGCGACATCACCCCCGAGAAGGTCGCCGCCACTCCGCCGAACCCCGAGAACGTGGCCGGGTTCCTCGCCTACTGCGCGAACGACGCCATGGACGATGGCGGCAACCTGTGGTACCCGCTCGTCAAGGCTGCTGACGGAGGTGTCGTCGAGATCGCCATCAAGCCGGGCGACGAGGACGGCACCGCGATGGACGAGGTCGTGCACTTCCGCGCGGTCGTCGTCGAGGGCGAGACCGTGCCGGTCGTGCTGGATCGTCCTGCCGATGCCGGGCTGGAGCTGCCCGGCGGCAACAGGCTCGGGCTGGACGGGACGATGGTCGCGGCTCGGCTCGCTCTGAACGGCTCCCTGTTGCCCGACGAGGCGCGGGAGATCGCCGCGCACCTCGGAGCTCTGGCAGACCTCGCTGAGGCCTCTCAGGCAGAGCAGGAGCGTGCCCAGTGAGCCAGCCCGAGATCGCCACGAAGACCGCCTATCGGACCACACACCCTGACGCGCTCGCTGCCTGGCGTTCTGCTGCCGACGCCCGAGAGGAGTGGGGCAAGCAGATGGACGCCTTCCTCGCCGAGCACGGACTTAGCGGGCGCACCGTGTGGGTCTCCCACTCTGGGCGTGTGTTCGGCATCGAGCACGTCCACGACACAGACGTCCCGGAGGGGTGGCGGATCGACTCGCGCACCGGCCACCTCATGCCTCGCCTCGCTAAGAAGGCGGGCAAGCTGATCGACGCTCGCTTGGACGAGTTGAAGCAGCCTGACCCGCGCGACGCCATGCCCGGCATGCCGAAGGACTGCTTCGTCAGCCTTGCCCTGCTCACGTGCGGGTTGGCCCTCCTGGGAGAGGCGCTGTACGCCACGTGGAGCCGCCCGATCCCTGAGGAGCAGGTCGATCTGACCATCTGGGAGCGGATCAAGCTCTCCGAGTACTACGCCGCGTGGGAAGCCCACGAGGCAGAGCAGGAGCGGCAGTCGTGACCTCCCTCGACCAGAACATCACGCCGCTGTCCGCTCAGCGCCTTGCGGAGATCCGTCGCAACCAGGCCGAGGTCGCCGACTACATCGCCCACGGCCTGATGCGCAGCAACTTCGCCTACCAGGACCGCACGGATCTTCTTGCCGAGGTGGATCGCCTCAACACTCGCATCGCCTGGCTGGACGACTACATCGCTGGCGTAGGAGGGATCTCCTGCGTCCCAGAGCACCCTGACGGGGAGGTGGAGCGTCTCAACGCCACCCTGGAGCGGGTTCAGGCGGTCGCTGACAAGCCTGTCCATCACCAGTGTGACCGTGACGGCCGGGTCGGGTGGGTGCGTCTGAGGGACCTTCAGGAGGCGCTCAAGGACGGTGCGCCGTGAGCCTCGCCAGCCTGGACCCGGGCAACGCCGCAACTGGCTGGGCGGTCGTGGGAGGCGGGCTGATCCTGCTGCTGTTCGCTGGCCTGTCGTGGGCGTGGCGCCGTCTGCGCCGCATCTCTGACCCGCCCAACACGGCAGAACGCATCCTGCGTGAGGCCCTCGATGAGGAGGCCTCCCGCGACAGGGCGCACCTGGAACGCATCGATCTCAAGCGGATGGAATCCGAGTGGCGCAAGTGGCAGGAGCGTGACCGGTGACCGCCCTTCGCTTCGCTGCCCGCCTGTCGGCCTGGAGCCTCGCCTGGGCTGTGCACCGCGTCCTGAGCGCCCTGTGCCCTGCTGACGTCCACGACGTCTTCCCCGAGGAGGACCGTTGACCCTCACCCTGATGGACTGGTTCTGCGGCGCCGGCGGCTCCTCGCAGGGCGCCCACGCGGTGCCTGGCGTCCGGGTCACCCTGGCTGCGAACCACTGGCAGCGGGCGATCGAGTCCCACGCCTCCAACTTCCCGGAGACGGACCACTACCAGGGCGACATCCGCGAGGCTCCGGTGGAGCGGTGGCCTGTCGCGGATCTGTTCTGGGCCAGCCCTGAGTGCCCGCAGTGGAGCAACGCCCGCGGCAAGGTGCGTGACTTCGCCACCTCGATGCAGGGCGAGCTGTTCGGCCCTGAGAAGGACGAGGAGGTCGAGCGGTCCCGAGCCCTCATGGAGGAGGTGCCGCTCTACCTGCGGGGCGTCCAGGCCCGCGGCAAGCTCGTGTTGGCCGGCGTCGTCGAGAACGTCATCGACGTGCGGGCATGGGACCAGTGGGACCGCTGGCTCGGCGAGATCCGCAAGCTCGGCTACCGCACCCGCGTCATGGCCATGAACAGCATGCACGCCCACGGCACCCGCACCCCCGCAGCCCCGCAGTCCCGTGACCGTCTGTACGTCGCCTACTGGCACGAGTCCCTGGGCCGGACACCGGACTGGGACAAGTGGCTCCGCCCGGCCGCCTTCTGCCCGACCTGCGACATGTGGGTGTCCGCCCTGCAGGTGTTCAAGACGTTCGGCGCCGACATGGGCCGCTACCGGCAGCAGTACGTGTACCGGTGCCCGAACAGCGCATGCCGATCTCAGATCGTGGAGCCTCGCACCCTGCCTGCCGCCGCGGCGATCGACTGGAGCCTGCCTGGCCAGCGGATCGGCGACCGTGCCAAGCCCCTAGCGGACAAGACGCTGGCGCGGATCAAGGCGGGGCTGGAGAAGTATGCCCGCCCGATCACCCTGGAAGCCGCGGGCCACACTTTCGAGCGGCGCCCCGGTGTTCGGACGTGGCCGATCGACGCGCCGCTGACCGCGCAGACCACGACCGCGACCAAGGCGCTTGCGGTGCCTCCACTGATCGTGCCCGCCGGAGGGACGTGGCGGAACGATGCCGTGCCCGTGACGGAGCCGATGCCGACCCGCACCACGAGGGAGAACGACGGCGTCGCGTTCCCGCCGTTCCTCGTTCCGCTTCGTTCCGGCCGTAACCGCAGCCTGCGCGCCGACACTGACCCGCTGGCCACGGTCGTGGCGGACGGCGGCAATCACGGCCTGGTCGTGCCGCCGCTGCTGGTGCCCGTCGAGGGCCGTGAGGGGAAGGAAGCAACCCCCGCCACCCAGCCCGGCCGCACGCAGACCGCCCGCAACGAGACCGGCCTGGCCTGGCTGCCGTTCATCGCCGAGCTGCGCGGCGGCGGCAGCGACGCCCGCTCCATCGTCGAGGCGCTCGGCACCGTGACCGCAGGTGGCGGACATCACGGACTGGCCGCCCCCGCAGGTGACATCGACTGGGAAACCCTGCTGGTGCCGTACTACGGGAAGGGTAACGCTCGCCCGGCCGGCGAGCCGATCGGCGCCCTGTCCACCCGGGATCGCTACGCGGTCGTCAATGGGCTGGCCCAGATCGACCTCGACGACGTCCTGTTCCGGATGCTCGAACCCCACGAGATCGGCGCCGCGATGGCGTTCGCCCAGGACTACGTGGTGCTCGGCAACAAGCGGGAACGCGTCCGCCAGTACGGCAACGCCGTCACGCCACCCGTGGCCGAGCTGATCGTCTCCGCCCTGGTTGAGGCGATCACGGGTGAGGATCTGGAGCGTGCCGCATGACCGGCCCCCAGGCGCCCACCCCGTGCGCATGCGATCACCTCGACGTGCTCCACGCGATCCGCGGCAACGGTTCCCGCGGCGCCTGCTCTGTCTCGACTGGTGCGCAGGCCGTCCCTTGCGGGTGCAAGGCGTACACCGCGGCCGAGACCGAGGACGGTGGCCTGTTTCCCACCCCTGACCAGACCCAAGGAGGGCCGCTCCTGTGAAGCGTCTCCCGATTTCCAGTCTCGCCAAGCTAGCCCGCGCCTGGTCGTCGCCCGAGATGGACCGCCCTGTCCTGTGGCGGACTCTGATCGGCCGTGACACATGGGCGCTGCTTTTGATCACGAAGGGCAAGCTCGGCGACCTCCCGCCGCGCCCTGAGACTGGGCCGACCATGCGCCTTTCGGGGAAGTGGGCGCGCAAGACCGGTGCCGACCTGCAGCCCGAGCAGTTGCTGTACGAGCGGATCAGCCAGCACCTGCGAGCTAACGCCCAGGAGAAGACCGAGTTGGGTGTGTGGTTCGCGGCGGCCATCGCCACGGACGCGGCCGTCGCCGCCCTGGCTGAGTTCGGTGTCGACGTCGCTGCTCTCGTGCGCCCGGAGCCTCTCGAGGAAGGTCCACATGCCTAAGCCTCCTCTCACCTACTACGGCGGGAAGACGACTCTCTCGGAGAAGATCGTGCGACTCCTGCCGCTCCATGAGCACTACGTGGAGCCGTTCGCCGGGTCGCTGGCGGTGCTGCTGGCCAAGGCGCCCAGCTCGATGGAGACGGTCAACGACCTCGATGGCGAGCTGATGGCGTTCTGGCGGGTCCTGCGCGACCGGCCGGCGGACCTGGAGCGGGTGTGCGCCTTGACGCCGCACTCCCGCGCCGAGCACGCGGCCGCGTACGAGCCGGCGGTTGACGAGCTGGAGCAGGCCCGCCGCGTGTGGGTGCGGCTCACCCAGGGCCGCGGCGGCACCCTCCGCAACACGGGCTGGCGGCACTACGTCCGCCCAGTCGGCACCACCGGCATGCCGGACTACCTGGCCGCATACGTAGCCCGGATCGCAGCTGCCGCCGAACGCCTGTCCGGGGTGTCGCTGGAGTGCCGCCCCGCCCTGGACGTGATCGCCTCCTACGGCCAGCACCGCGAAGTCTGCCTGTACGTGGATCCGCCCTACCTGGCGTCCACCCGGACCAGCGTCAACTACCAGCACGAGATGCCCCGCGCCGACCAGCACATCGAGCTCGCGGAGGCGCTGCTGGACTGCAAGGCGTCGGTGGTCCTGTCGGGCTACCACTCGCCCCTCTACGACGAGTGGTACGCCGACTGGCACCGCGTGGAGATCCAAACCGCGACCGGCCAGGCGCAGCAGTGGTCGGCCCGCACCGAAGTGCTGTGGTCCAACCGCCTCTTTCCGAACACCACCCCTTCCCTTTTCGACGCGGAGGTGGCCCATGCCTGAGTTGCCGGCTCTTCCCGTACAGGAGTCCCCGAACACCCCCGGAGCCGATCATGCCTGACCCGTATTTCAAGAGCGACGGCGTAGAGCTGTACCTCGGCGACATGCGGGAGGTGCTGCCCGCGCTGGACGTCCACCCCGTGGCCTGCGTTGCCGATCCTCCCTACGGGGAGACGGCGAACGAGTGGGACGCCTGGCCGGACGGTTGGGTCGACGCCGTCGCGAAGGTGCTGCCGAACTCGGCGTCGCTGTGGTGCTTCGGCTCGGCCCGCATGTTCCTGGACCGGCGAGACGAGTTCACCGCCTGGAAGTTCGCCCAGGAGGCGCTGTGGGTCAAACGCACCGGCACCGGTCCGACCTCGCGCGACCGCCTGGTGAAGCTGCACGAGTGGGCCTACCACTGGTACCGCGGTCGTTGGACAGATCTGCACCATGAGTGGGAGCGGGTCCGCGCCGACCCTGCTGCAGTGGCCCGCAACGGCGGCGCCGCCCGCCGCACCGCCGGCATCGCCCATCGCGGCGAATACGCGTCAGCTCCCACCTGGACCGACGACGGCACCCGCCAGCCTCTCTCTGTCACCTACCTGATCGAGGCCGCGTCCGTCCGCTACCAGAAGCGCCACCCGGACGAGAAGCCGCTGGCCGTTGTCGAAGCCCTCGTCCGCGAATGCACACCGCCGGGCGGACTCGTCCTGGTGCCGTTCGCCGGGTCCGGCTCCGAACTCCTCGCCGCCCGCCTTCTCGGCCGTCGCGCCGTCGGCATCGAAAGGCATGAGCCGTACGCCGAAGAGATCGCGAAGCGGCTGTCCATGAATGACCTGTTCTCGGAGGTCTCTGATGCCTGATCTGATCTCGAACCCCGCCGCACGGAGAGGAGCCGACCTTGGCGACTAGCGAAATGATCGAGGCCGCTTGCCGTACCGACAAGGAACTGTTCAAGCCCGCGGGGTTCAAGCAGATCGAGTCGGGCCACATCATCGGCGAGACCGGGGAGGAGGTCGACCCGCTGGAGCAGGCGCGTGCGGCCCGCTGGCTCCGCCGTGAACGCCCCGCCGGGTGGAAGACGATCCTGCAGTTGCTCGGCCTGCCCGAGGGCGGGCCGCTCACCAAGTGGGAGGACGACCCCGCGGCCTGCCTGGAGGAGGCTCGCGCCGACCCGGTGACACCGGCGCCGGTCGTGCATCTCGCCGCCGCGCCGGCGCCCGCAGCAATTCGACCCCCACAGAGCAGGTCTGGCATCCGCAGGAAGCCGACGCCCCGCCGCGACATGGGCTGGCAGGACGACGGCGCCTGCAAGGGCGAAGACCTGACGCTGTTCTTCGGCCTGGACGGCGAACGCCAGCCCGAGAGAGACGTTCGGGAGCGCAAGGCCAAGAGAATCTGCGCCGGGTGCCCAGTCCAGACCGAATGCCTCTCCTACGCCCTCTCGGCGCCGGAGAAATACGGTACCTGGGGCGGACTGAACGAGGACGAGCGTGCCTCTGAACGCCGCCGGCGCATGCGGCACCGCATCCCTATGGCGCAGGCCCCGACGATCCCGGACTTCAAGCCGTGCCGCTCCTGCCGCACGACCAAGCCGATAGAGGAGTTCGGGCCCAAGCGGAAGAACCCGAGGAACCCTGACGGGCGGAGCAACTGGTGCCTCCCATGCACGGAGGCGGCGCGCACTCCCACATGGGCCCGTTCTGAGACGCCGGAGGTGGCGTGAGGTGCGAAGACAGACGCAGTTCTCGCCCGTCCTGTAAACGCCCCGCCTAGAGAGAGCCGCCTACGTGAACGACCAAATCCTCAACGGCCTCAGCGATGGCACTTACCGCGCTCGCTGGCTGCGTGAGGTGTTGCGAACTGCCCAGATCACAGAGTCGGTGAAGGTGATGTTGCTCGCGCTCGGGATTGAGGAGATGGACCCGTCCGGTCTCGTATCAGTGCCTCGCGAGGAGCTCGCTGTGCGCATCGGGCGGGGAAGGGCGCGCGTCTCCGAGAGGATCACGGCCGCGGTGGATCAGGGCTTCCTGGTTCGGGTGTCGGCGGGCAAGAAGGGCAACACGGCGGTGTACGCCGCGGCTGTCAAAGGGTCCGCCTGTGCGGACCCTTCTGATACCGGAAAGGGTCCGGCTATCCGGACCGAAAGTGAACACTTTGGGTCCGATCTGCAGGACGCTTTGCCGGATTCGAAGGGTCCGGCTATCCGGACCGAAACAATGTTTGGGTCCGGACTGCAGGACGCTTTGGAAGGCAATGAGGTCCGGATAGGCGGACCGAATGACCCGAAAAAGGGTCCGGCTATCCGAGACGCCAAGGTAGAGGGGTTTAAGGGGGAAGAAGTTGAACTTCCCACCGACACCCCAGAAGAAGAATTCTTGATAGGAGAGGCCGCCCCGCCGGCCAAGCGCAAGCCGCGAGCCAAGCGCGCCCCGGTGCCGAAGATCCCGATCCCGCCGGACTTCGCTCCCGATGAAGCCCTGCGCGCCTGGGCCCGCGAGAACTGCCCGCTCGTCGACATCGGGACACAGACGCTGGCGTTCATCGAGCACTTCACGGCCGAACCCGGCGAAAAGCCGGAGATGCGGCCCGGATGGAACCGCTCCTGGAAGCAATGGATGATCCGCCAGCAGGGCTGGGCCCAGGAGCGGCAGAGCAATGTCCGCCAACTCCGGCCCACTGGTACGGGCGGGCACACGCCGTATCGAAACCCCAATGACCAGTCCGTTTACTTTGAGGACCTCCGCCCATGACTGAGCCCAGACCGCTGAAGCTGGCCATCGATGAGGTGATCACCCGTCGCGGCGTGAACGTGGACACGCTGAAGGACCTTCCGCAGCCCGACGACGATCCGTACCTCCGCCAAGAGGTACTCCGGCAGGCAGGCGAGTACGCCGACAAGCACATCCCCGCCCGCTACGCCGATGCAGTCGCCGATGATCCGGCCGTGATCGACTGGCTGCGGCGGATCCTCGACCGTGCCGTCACCGAGTCCGTGATGCACGTGCAGTGCTCCGTGAAGACCGGCCCGTCGCTGCTCATCCTTGGACCGACAGGCGTGGGCAAGACCCACCAGGCGTTCGGCGTCCTGCGTCTGCTGTCGCAGACCGGCGTGCGCTGCGCGTGGAAGGCCGTCGCCGCCGCGGACCTGTACGCCAAGCTCCGGCCGCGGCATGGCGTGGACTCCGAAACCGAGTTCCGCGCGGTAGCAGACGCCCCGCTGCTGCTCGTCGACGACCTCGGCGCCGCCAAGACCTCGGAGTGGGTCGAAGAGGTCAACTACCGCCTGGTGAACTGGCGCTACGAGCGGGTGCTGCCCACGCTGTTCACCTCCAACGTCCCGCCACGCGAACTTGCGTCCAGCCTCGGCGAGCGGGTCGCGTCCCGGCTGATCGAGATGGCCCAGCGGGTCGTCTTGCAGGGCTCTGACCGCAGACGGGTGCAGGTCCCATGACCCCGGAGGAGGTTGAGGCCGCCGCCGCCCGCGCTGTGGACCACCTTGAGTCACAGATCAGGGAACGGGACGCGGCCGAGGAGAAGGCAGATGCCCACCTGTTCGCGCTGAGCGTCGTGACGGCCATGCGCGGGCAGGGCTGGCGTCCCACGCCGGCGAAAGCGGCCCCGGTGTTGGAGCAGCAGATTGGCCCGCCTCCGCACCCGGAGACGGCGCACCGCGGCGCCGAGCTGGTGCGTGCGGCCCTTCGAGGAGAGGAGGTGCCGTGAGCGACGTTCTCGACGACCTGGCCGAGCGAATGATCCTGCCAGCAGCGCGGCTCGTCCCTGCGGTGCAGGACCTCGACGAGAGTGAGACGCAGGCGATTCTGTCGTCGCTGTCGCTGCTCGAGCTGCGCGCCCTGGCGGTGGTCCTGGCAAGCCTGGTGCCCGCGGACGACCCGGCCATGGAGCTGTTCACCACGTGGATGCACCAGTCCAAGCCTGTCCCGCCGCGGCCGATTTCCGAGGGTGAGGCGCGGGCGAACCGGCGGCGCCTGCTTGAAGCGCTCGACGCAGACCCCGACCCGATCGAGGAGCCGGCGCTTCTCCCCGTACCCGACCCGACCCTCACCCCCGACCCGAAGGAGAGCGATGTCTAGCCCGAGCTTGAGCCCGGATCTCGCTGAGGCCGAGAGGCTGGCGCGCGAGGTGACGGGCTCGTGTATCGGTTGCGGCGACAAGGAGTGTGAGGGTTGCTGGGATCCGTTCGCGCCGAAGGTTGACCCGAAGCCGGCTGAGCGAGCGCGTCGGGTGTGGCAGTACCCGATCAGCGAGCGAGAGCGTGTTCGCCTCCGCGACGAGGTTGCTCGACGCAGCGAAGCGCTGGGCGTAAAGGTCGCCGACCTTGCCGCGCATGCAGGTGTCACCCATCAGGCGGTCTCCAGGTGGCTACGGCGTCAGCTGACCGCCGTCGGCGATGACCGCATCACGAAGATCGTCGAATACTTGGACGCGATCGAGGTTGAGGCGGGAGTCGAGGTCCCCTCGCCCGAGGCTCTCCACCAGCGCGTTCGGCAGGTTCTGGAGAGATATCAGATCCAGCAGAAAGCTCTCGCAGCCAAGGCGGGCGTCAAGGCTGGCGAGTTTGACCCGGAGGCGCTCGCGGCGGGGGACGGCTCAGACGAGGATGCCCGCACGCGAGGCGCTACGGGGTCGCTCGCAGCCTCATAGGGGGTCTCCCGTCCCTTTACTCGTCCTTGGGTCTGAGCGGGCTCCTGTGGCCCGCTCAGCCGCTCACTAGTCCGAGAAAGGTCACTGATCAAGCTCGACAGGATCGACAATCGAGGAAGGAATCGAACGATGACCACCGAGATCGACTACGGACCCCGCAACCCGCGAGCGATGGACCTTGCCCGCATCGCGCTGTGGGCAGCCGTCCGAGACGACAACGACCGAGCCGTAGCCGCACTCAAGGCGATCAACGAGGAGACCGGCGGCGAAGGACTCATGGACGCGATCCTCGGCTGGTGCGACACCGCCATCGCCCACATCGGGATCGAGGTCGGCAAGCCCGTCAAGATCGCGTGGATGGAAGCCGAGACCCAGCGGATCAACTCTGGCCCTGACGAGGTCCGCCCGACCGCACGATGGGCCGGACGTCTCCTCGCCGCCCGGGCGGCTGACGATCACGACACGTTCATGGCGCTGATCGACACCATCCCAGGCGGCCCGAAAGACGTGGGCGACCACGTGTGGGAGCTGGTCCAGATGGTCGCGCTCAACCTGCGGGCCCAGCAGTCCGGGGAGACGCCCCGATGACCGAGCGGAAGATCGTCAACCTGACCCCGCACCCGATCCGCATCTACCATCCGAACACGCCCGACCGAATCGTCGACATCAGCACGGGCATGCTCTGCCTGATCCCGACGTCCGGCACGGTCGCCAGGCTCGCCACCATCGATCTGGGCACCTGGTACACGATCGATGGCATCCCGATCGAAGGCGTCGAGTACGGCCACGCCCACGACCTCCCACTGAAGCAGGACGGCGTCCATTACGTGGTGTCGCTCGCGTTAGCGCTCGGGCAGCAGGGCCGGGATGACCTGCTGGTCCCGTACTCCGAGGTCCGTAACGGCGACGGGACTGTGGTCGGCTGTCGCGTGCTGGCGAAGGTCGCGGGATGACCCTGCAAGACGGCCTCCGCTCACTCCTGGCCGGCGAACTACGCGCCGCTGGACTGTCGCAAGCGGAGGCGGCCCGCCAGCTCGGCATCACGGCCAAGCACATGTCTCAGATGCTCACCGGCCGGGCGCCGTTGAGCTTGGCGTGGGCGGACGAGATCGCCGGACTGTGTGGGCGTGCGCTGCTGGTCGGGAGTCGCCCAGCGTCGCCTGAGGCGTCGGGGGAGTCCCGGTGAACGGCTACTCGCCGGCGGGCTCGGTGACGCGGTGGCTGGCGATCAGCCAGGCGTGGATCTCGCGCCAGCACCAGCCCGGCACGCCGTTCACCGTGGCAACCGGTTCGGGCATGGGCGTCTCGCGGGGGCGTAGGCCGGAGCGTGTGGGGGAGCCTTTGGCGACCCAGGCGCGCCGGTACTTCTCCCAGTTGCGGACTGTGCTCATGGGGAAGTCGGCGCCGAAGTCTTCCTTCGCGCGCTCGATGATCTCGGCGTATCCGACGACGTCGTGTTTGTGGTCCACGTGATCAGCGTACCTCTGGTGGCGTTCCGGTCAAGCCGTGCATGGCTTAATCACGGCTATGTAACAGAGTAGACGAGCAAGCTAGATAAGGCTTGACGGCTAAGCCAAATCTGATAGATTCAAGTCATCAGCAAGGGACGCCACGCAGGGAGAACGAGATGACCACCACCTACAGCTACAACAGCTACGAGGACTACGCCGAGGCGTACGGCTACAGCAGCCCGGCCGAGTACCTCAAGGCCCGCGACTCCTACGACAGCACCGGCACCGGACATCACCCCGGGCTCTGCGACTAGTCCCCTCCGGCCCCGGGAAACCGGGGCCCCACCCCTCCCTGTACGGACAGCAACGGACCTGACCGGGCGAGGACTTACACCCATCAAGGAGACGCTGTGACCGCCACCCCACCTGTCCACGACGCCCTGGAAGTCCTGGCTGCGATGCCCGAGCTACTTCGTGAGGCCAGGCGGGCTCGCGGGTTGTCGCTGCGTGCCGCCGCCGACGAGGCCGGGTGCAACTTCAACACGCTGTCCCGGGTCGAGCGGGGGATCGACTGCTCGCTCTTCAATGCCGTCGCGATCCTGCGATGGGTAGCCGTCAACCAGGAGGTCACCATGACCGACCAGCCCAACCCGTACCGCGAACGCGCCTACCTCGTCGCGCATCTGGCAGCCCAGTACTTCTCGGCGATCGCCTACAACGACCCGAACGAACCGGAGTGGCCCGTCATCTACATCGAGACCCCAGCAGGCCAGTTGTCGTGGCATCTGAGCCCTGACGACCTCGACCTGTTCGAGCACGTGATCCGAGTCACCCCAGAGTCGATCACCTGGGACGGTCACTCCACGGAGGAGAAGTACCAGCGGCTCGCCAAACTCACCAGCGAGGCGACCAGTGCCTGACCTGCCTCCGCCCCCGGGAAACCGGGGCTTCTTCCCCCTCCCCAAGAC
>NZ_VCKY01000167.1 GCF_005889735.1 Nonomuraea turkmeniaca | reverse complement strand
GGGGTGGGCTGTGGGGATCTGTGAGTTCTCTGTGAGCGGAGGCCCCGCCACACGGGGGTCTGCGGCGCGGCGGGGGCCGTCCACAGAAAACTCTTAGTGTCAGGCGGCGACCTCGGCGGGTTGCCGGTCCGGGAGCGGGAGCCGGTTGACGAGGGCCGGTTCGGCGCTAGGGAGGAGACGGGAGGCCAGGGCGATCAGCACGCCCAGGACGACGCCGATGCCGAGCGCGGCACGCAGGCTGGTGGCGTCCGACAGGAAGCCGATCACCACCGGGCCGAGCAGCAGACCCGCGTACCCCATCGCCCCGGCCTGCGCGATCGCCGGACCGGGCGCGTCGGTCACGGTCCCGGCGAGCGACAGCGTGAGCGGCGAGATCGTCGCCACGCCGAGCCCGACGAAGAACATCGCGAACACGGCCACCAGCGCCGCCGGAGCCAGCAGCACCACCGCGAAGAACCCGGCCGTGGCCACCCCGGAGACGGTCAGCATGCCCCGGACGCCGAACCGGGTCCGCAGCCGGTCGCCGATGAGCCTGGCGATCAGCATGCCCGCCTCGAAGACCGGATAGCCGAGCGCCGCCAGGGCCTCGGGGGCGCCGAGCTCGTTGCGCATGTACAGGCCGTTCCAGTCGGCGACCGTGCCTTCCACCATGAAGGCGAAGAACATGATGGCGCCGAGCAGGTAGACGATCGGCGGCATACGGCGCCGGGCCGTTGCCGTGGTCTCCGCCGCCGGGGCCTCCGGCAGGTACGCGCGGCCGAGCACCACCATGACCGGGAGCGAGGCCAGGCCGACCAGCGCCACGTTGGCGGTGAACGACAGGCCCAGGGCGATCGACACGCTGCCCAGGGCGCCTGCCGAGATCGCGCCGACGCACCAGCCCGCGTGCATGCCGTTCATCAGCGGACGGCCGTACGCCTGCTCGACCGTGGAGCCCTGGGCGTTCATGGCGACGTCCACCATGCCGAACGCCATGCCGAAGAACGCCACGGCCACCATGAGCCACGGGAGGTCTGGGGCGAATGCCACTGCCACGAGACCGAGCGCGGTCAGGGGGCCGCCGATCCGCAGGACCGTCCTGCTGCCTGCGCGGGCCATGATCCGGCGCATGGACTGCATGGTCAGCAGGGCGCCTAGGCCCCATGCCAGCAAGATGGCGCCGACCGCGGACTCGGACAGGGCGAGTTTGTCGGTCAGGGACGGGATGCGCACGGTCATCGTGCCCACCATCAGGCCGGCAAGGACGAAGGTGAGGACCGCTCCGTAGCGGGCGTTCCTCAGGTCGCGGGTCATTCGGCACACCTCTCAAGATCGCAATTTAACCTGGGTCGTACGTCGACGCATGGGAACGTTGGGACAGGGGTGGAGGAGCGGCGCCCTTCGGGGCGCGGGAAACGGTGGCGGCGGCTCTTTCGGCGCCCGCGGCGTTCCACCGGCAGGACCCGAGGCGGCTGCCGAGGGCTCCACGCGGTGCGAGGCGCGCTAGGCCGCGCGACGCCGTGCGGCCTGGCACCATGCGGTCCGAAGGTCGCGGTGCCTCGGCGTGACCGATCGCAGCCAGGCGCGGTCGGGTGCGGTCCTCGCCGGACCTACCGACTGAGGGCCTCGGCGGCGGGCCGGGTCAGGGCGCTTTGTGCGGCGGTTTCAGCAGGGCGCTCAGCCGGTCCTCGAGGGCTCGCAGGTCGTCATCGGTGTTCAGCTCCGGGTCGTGGCTGGCCACGTCCCAGAGCCCTTCACACGCGAGCCGTACGATCTGCGAAGCCCGTGGATCCGGCTCCTCGCTCAGCCCCTCGCGGTGCCATCGGGCCATCGCCTCACGGAGCGGTGCGAGCAGGAAGAGGTTGCCCGACGCCCCGGTGACGACCGCCCATCGTCGCAGGCGGCCCGATCGGACGGCGGTCAGCGTGGCGCCCAGGTAGCGCTCGGTGTAGGTCTCGCCTGGCTGAGCGGCCATGAGCTCGTCGAAGTCCTCGATCAACCGCTCCACCATGCCTCTGATCAAGGCCTCTTTGGAGCCGTAGTGATAGAGGAGTCCGCCCTTGCTCACGCCGGCCCGCTCAGCGACGGCCGCCAGTGTGAGCGCGGCCGAGCCCTGGTCGCAGAGGAGCTCCTCCGCCGCGTCCAAAAGCTCGTCTCGTCTCATGTGTCTACTGTACCGTCCGGACGGTACAGTCGCAAACGAGATACCCTGGGCAGGTGACCAGACCGTCGGCCTATCTTGATCATGCAGCGACCACACCCATGCTGCCCGAGGCGATCGAGGCCATGACGGAGCAACTCAAACGCGTCGGCAATCCTTCCTCGCTGCACGCGGCGGGCCGCCAGGTGCGCAGAGTGGTCGAGGAGTCGCGGGAGACGATCGCCGACGCGCTCGGCGCCCGGCCCAGCGAGGTCGTGTTCACCTCGGGCGGCACCGAAGCGGACAACCTGGCGATCAAGGGACTCTACTGGGCGCGGCAGCCGCGGCGGCGCGTGCTGCTCAGCTCCGTGGAGCACCACGCCGCGCTCGACCCGGCGCATTGGCTGGCCGGCAGCCAGGGCGCGGAGGTCGAGCTGCTGGAGGTCGACGCGTACGGCCGGGTGCACCCGGACACGCTGCGTGCCGCGATCGAGCGCGACCCCGACGACGTGGCCATGATCAGCATCATGTGGGCCAACAACGAGGTCGGCACCGTTCAGCCGGTGCGGGTGCTGGCGGCGGTCGCCCGCGACCACGGCATCCCGTTCCACACCGACGCGGTGCAGGCGATCGGGCAGCTGCCGGTGTCGTTCGCCGCGTCGGGGGCCGACGCGCTCACGCTGACCGGCCACAAGGTCGGCGGCCCGATGGGGGTCGGCGCGTTGTTGCTGGCCAGAGGGCTGACCCCGGTGTCCGTGCAGCACGGTGGGGGGCAGGAGCGCGACGTGCGCTCCGGCACGCTGGACGCGCCCGCCATCGCGGGGCTCGCCGCCGCCGTCAGCACCGCCGTCAAGCACCGTGAGGCCCTGAGCCGCCACCTGACGGAGCTGCGTGACGAGCTCATCGAACGGGTCCGCCAGGCCGTGCCGGACGTCGTGCTCAACGGCGACCCGGCCGACCGGCTGCCCGGCAACGCCCACTTCTCCTTCCCCGGATGCGAGGGCGACGCGCTGCTCATGCTGCTCGACGCCAAGGGCGTGGAGTGCTCGACGGGCTCAGCCTGCTCGGCCGGTGTGGCGCAGCCGTCACACGTGCTGCTGGCCATGGGGGCCGACGCGGCCGCGGCACGGGGGTCGCTCAGGTTCACGCTGGGCCACACCTCGACGCGCGAGGACGTCGACCGGCTGATCGAGGTGCTCCCGGCGGTCGTCGAACGCGCCCGCCGGGCCGGCCTGAGCTGAGACCCCCAACGGTCAGCTGAGGAAGGGGGCCACGGCGGTCCATCCGGCGTCGGTGCCGACGTCGACCCGGGGCTCGCCCTCCTCCCAGCTCACGATGAGCTCCTTGGCGTGGATCGCGGCGTCGCCGGTCGGGTCGGCGTACACGTGGATGGTCCGCAGGCCCTCGGTGCTCAGGTGCGCGGCGAGGACCGCGTCGTCACGCAGCTTCAGCATGCGCGCGGCCAGCCGCTCCTCGAAGTCGCGCAGCGCCGTCAGCGACTCGCCGATCGGCAGGCCGGCCTCGTCGCGGTGCGCGTACGGCAGCGTGATGGCGATGTGCTGGTCGAACAGCGGATAGTCGACCGGGCGCAGCGGATAGCGGGCCGTGGCGACGAGCGGCGCGCCGGCCGCCGTCTGCCCTTCGAGCAGGATCCACTGCTCCTCCTCGAAGCCGGAGGCCACGTCGGCGACCACGGCGGGCAGGTGCACGGCGGGCACCGCGTCGATCGGCTCGAACGTGACGGCCGTGATCTCGCCCACCCACCTGGCCACGTCGTCCTCGCCGAGCACCCAGTCCAGGGCCAGCAGCGTGGTCTCCAGCCTGGTGTCCTCGTCGAGCTCGCCGAAGATCGGATGGTACGCGGCCACGTCCACCCGCGGGGTGTCCCGCGGCGCCCGCAGGCCCAGCATCAGCTTGTCGAGCGCGAACTCGAAGCCCCCCACGTCCAGCGTGAGCTCCAGCGCCTGCGGATTGACCTGCCGTGACGGGTGGAACTCCCACAGCAGGTCCCCCTCCGGCGCGCCCTTGGCCCAGCGGTGCGCGAGCGGGCGCAGCTCGGCGTCGCCCGCCGCGGTCACCACCAGGGCGTGCATGGCGTTCCTGCCGGGGGCCACCTCCCAGACCAGGCCGGGATCCAGGGCGGCGACGGCCGGGGCGAGCAGGTCCTCCAGCCCTCCGGTGTCGCCCGCGGCCACGAGCGAGTCGAGCCGCGGCCTGGTCTCCTGCCACCATGTCCAGAACTCGGCGATCCCGTCTCCGCGCGGCTCGTCGTCCTCGTCGTCTGCGTCCTTGCGCCCGAACAGTCGCATGGGCTGAATACTCCCAGATCCCCGCCATGGTCGCGCACTCCCCGCCGGACAGTACGCTGGATAGGTCATGGGATTGCGTGTGCTTGCCGCCATGTCGGGCGGCGTCGACTCCGCCGTGGCCGCCGCTCGGATCGCCGAGGCGGGCCACGATGTCACTGGTGTGCACCTCGCCCTGTCAGCCAACCCCCAATCCCACCGCACGGGCGCTCGGGGCTGCTGCACGATCGAGGACTCACGGGATGCGCGGCGCGCCGCCGACGTGATCGGCATCCCGTTCTACATCTGGGACATGGCGGAGCGTTTCCAACGCGACGTGGTCGAGGACTTCGTGGCCGAATACGCGGCGGGCCGCACGCCCAACCCGTGCCTGCGGTGCAACGAGAAGATCAAGTTCGCCGCCGTGCTGGACCGGGCGCTGGCCCTGGGCTTCGACGCGGTCGCCACCGGCCACCACGCCAGGCTGGTCGACGGGGTCCTGTCCAGGAGCGTCGACGAGGGCAAGGACCAGTCCTACGTGCTGGGCGTGCTCACCCGCGAGCAGCTCGGCCACGCGATCTTCCCGCTGGGTGACTCGACCAAGGCCGAGGTGCGCGAGGAGGCCGCCAGGCGCGGCCTGACCGTCGCCGACAAGCCCGACAGCCACGACATCTGCTTCATCGCCGACGGCGACACGCGTGGCTTCCTGGCCAAGCGCCTCGGGTCGGCGGAGGGGCCCATCGTGGACCAGAGCGGCGAGGTCGTCGGCAGCCATCAGGGCGCGCACGGGTTCACCATCGGCCAGCGCAAGGGCCTGCACATGGACCGCCCGGCCGCGGACGGGCGGCCGCGCTACGTGTTGTCGATCGAGCCGGTGTCCAACACGGTCACGGTCGGGCCGCGTACGGCGCTCGAGGTCACCTCGATCACCTGTGGCCCGCCGGTCTGGAACGGCCCGTCCCGCTTCGACGACCTGACCGTGCAACTGCGGGCGCACGGGGAGGTCTACCCGTGCCGGTTCGAGGAGGCCGGCGGCGGGCTCCGCGTCGATCTCGACCGCCCGGCCACGGGCGTGGCCGCCGGCCAGGCGGCCGTGCTCTACTCCGGTGACACCGTGATCGGCTCGGCGACCATCGTCTCCGCTAGCCGAGCCTGACCGACTCGCCGACCTGGAGCCGGCGGATGTCGGTGCCCTGCTTGTCGGACTCGAACTTCAGCCAGTTGTCCACGAGCCCGAGGCCGCGATCGTTGAGCAGGCCGTCGTGGGTGGAGTACGCCCTGGCGGGGCGGACCGTGCGCAGATAGTCCACCATCTCCGACATCTTCAGCCAGGGCGCGTTGGTCGGCACCAGCAGCGTGGGCACCTCACCCTCGGGCACGGTGAGCGCGTCGCCGGGGTAGAAGACCTCATCGTCCACCAGGAAGCCGACATTCTGGACGATCGGCCAGTCGGGGTGGTTCTTCGCATGCCACTCGCCGAACACCTTCACCCCGAAACCGGCCGTCTCGAAGCCGTCGCCGTGGCGTACCACGTTCACCTTGACCGGCACGTCGGACAATTCGCCGGCGACGCCCTCGCAGGTCCAGATTTCCACACCCGGCGGGGCGGTCGCGAGCTTGGCCGGGTCGACGTGGTCGAAGTGCTGGTGCGTGATCAGCACCGCGTCGGCGCCGTCGAGCACCGGGTCGTCGGTGAACGCCCCCGGGTCGATGACGAGGACCCTGCCGTTCTTCTCCAGGCGTACGCACGCGTGGCCGTACTTGGTCAGCTCCATTCGCCAGAGCCTACGCTGGTACCCATGTCTACGTGGGAAGCCACCGGAGTCGGCTCGCATCCGGGAGAGAACCATTTTGAGTCGCTCAGAGTCGTCTTCGGTGAGGTGCCCGGGCTGCCGTACCTGCCCGAGCTGCCGGCCAGGGGCGTCGGCGCCGACATGGTCGGCAGGACGGCCGCGCTGCTGATCGATCTGCCCGTCGAGGTGCAGCCGTCCGGGTGGCGGCTGACCGACCGGCCGGGGCGTGATCATCAGCGGGCCGTCGATCATCTGCGGCGGGACCTGGACGGGCTCGAGGAGATCGGGCACGACTACGCGGGGCCGCTGAAGCTGCAGGTGTGCGGGCCGTGGACGCTGGCCGGGACGATCGAGCTGAAGTACGGGGACAAGGTGCTCTCCGACGCCGGTGCCGTCCGCGATCTGACCGCGTCGCTCGCCCAGGGGGTCGCGGATCACTGCGCCGAGGTGCGGCGGCGGCTGCCCGGGGTGACGGAGATCGTGTTGCAGCTCGACGAGCCGGGGCTGCCGGGGGTGCTGGCCGGGACCGTCCCGACGGCCTCGGGGTTCGGCCGGCTGGCCGCCGTGGAGGAATGGCGGGTCGAGGAGTCGTTGCGGTCGTTCGACGATCCAGTCGTGCACTGCTGCGCGCCCTCCGTGCCGTTCGACGTGTTGCGGCGGGCGGGGGTGCGCGGGGTGTCCGTGGACGCCTCGCTGCTGCGCCGGCGGGACGAGGACGCGCTGGGGGAGCTCGGCGAGGCCGGGGTGACGTTCCTGCTCGGGGTCGTGCCGGGCAGGGACGTGCGGTTGCCGGATGTGGGAGCGATCGCCAAGCCGGCGGTGGAGTTGTGGCGGCGGCTCGGGTTCGCGCCGGACACGCTGGCCGGGCAGGTCGTGCTGACCCCGGCGTGCGGGCTGGCCGGGGCGTCGCCCGCCTATGCGAAGGCGGCGTTGGCGGCTTGCAGGAAGGCCGCCCAGGTGCTCAGGGAGGATCCTGCGAGCGGCATGCGAGAGGGCTGAGGAGCGCCGGCTGAGACGTGTGGTTGTCGGTGCTCGGCGGTAGCGTTTGCTCAGGTCGTTGAACGAGAGGAGATGGCCCGTGAGCAGCGAATCGAGCGTCGAGGGCGTGCCCGTGACCGCGCTCAAGCGGCATGCCGAGGTGAGCGAGCTGGTCGAGGACGCTCGCTGGCGCTACTACGTGCTCGACCAGCCCACGGTCAGCGACGCCCAGTTCGACGAGTGGTTCAAGGAGCTGCTCGCGCTGGAGGAGGCCCACCCGTCGCTGCAGACGCCCGACTCGCCGACACAGAAGGTCGGCGCGCCGGTCTCGGGCGACTTCGCCAAGGTCCAGCACCTGGCCAGGATGGAGAGCCTGGACAACGCCTTCGACGGCGAGGACATGGCCGGGTGGGCGACGCGTGCCGAGCGGCTGGCCGAAGGCGACCCCGGGCCCTATCTGTGCGAGCTGAAGATCGACGGGCTGGCGATCGCGCTGGTCTACCGCGACGGCAAGCTGGAGCGCGGCGCCACCCGGGGCGACGGGCGCACCGGCGACGACGTCACGGCCAACGTTCGCACGATCAAGGGGGTCCCGCACCGGCTCAAGGGCGACGACGTGCCGAGCCTGGTCGAGGTGCGCGGCGAGGTCTACATCCCGGTCGAGGACTTCAAGAAGCTCAACGAGCAGCTCGTCGAGCAGGGCAAGGCGCCGTTCGCCAACCCGCGTAACTCGGCGGCGGGCACGCTGCGGCAGAAGGATCCGCGCATCACGGCGCAGCGGCCGCTGCGGATGCTGGTGCACGGCATCGGCGTCTGGGAGGGCGCGACGGAGCCGCGGCGGCAGTCGGAGGTCTATGACCGGCTGCGGGAGTTCGGGCTGCCGGTGAGCGATCTCTACAAGGTGGTGCCGGGGCTCGACGACGTCAACGCGTACATCGAGCATTACCGCGAGCACCGGCACGATCCGGCGTACGAGATCGACGGGGTCGTCGTCAAGATCGACGACTTCCGCACGCAGCGCGAGCTGGGCTCCACCTCGCGGGCGCCGCGATGGGCGATCGCGTACAAGTATCCGCCGGAGGAGGTCAACACCAAGCTGCTCGACATTCAGGTGGGGGTGGGCAGGACCGGGCGGGTCACGCCGTACGCGGTGATGGAGCCGGTCGTGGTGTCCGGCTCGACCGTCGAGCGGGCCACACTGCACAACGCGGCCATCGTGGTCAAGAAGGGTGTGCTCGTCGGCGACACCGTCGTGCTGCGCAAGGCGGGCGACGTCATCCCCGAGATCGTCGGGCCGGTCGCGGCGCTGCGTGACGGGTCCGAGCGGGAGTTCGTCATGCCGACGCACTGCCCGGAGTGCGGGACGCAGCTGGCGTACGAGAAGGAGGGCGACGCCGACCTGCGCTGCCCCAACGCCCGGAGCTGTCCGGCGCAGATCAGGGAGCGCATCTACTTCGCGGCCGGCCGCTACGCGCTCGACATCGACGGGCTCGGCTACGTCGCGGCCACCGCCCTCACGCAGCCGCTGCCGCCGCAGGAGCCCGTGGTGCGCACCGAGGCCGACCTGTTCGACCTGAAGATCGAGCAGCTCATCCCGATCAAGTCGGTGGTCCGCGACCAGGACACCGGCCTGCCCAAGATCGACCCCAAGACCGGTGAGCAGAAGATCGTCTCCTTCTTCTCCAACATCAACGGCGAGCCCAGCCAGAACGCCCGCCTGATCCTGGCGGAGCTGGAGGAGGCCAAGCAGGTGCCGCTGTGGCGGGTGCTGGTCGCCCTGTCCATCCGGCACGTCGGGCCGCCCACGGCGCGCAAGCTCGCCGACGCCATGCGGTCGATCGACGCCATCATGAACGCCTCGGAGGAGGAGCTGGCCGCGGTCGAAGACGTCGGGCCACGGATGGCCGCCACGATCAAGGAGTGGTTCGGGGTCGACTGGCATCGGGAGATCATCGAACGGTGGCGCGCCGCCGGGGTGCGGATGGAGGACGAGCCGGCGCCGGAGAAGGGGCCCCAGACCCTCGAAGGATTGACGTTCGTGGTCACGGGGACCCTGGAGGGATACACGCGGGACTCGGCTTCCGAAGCGCTGGCCGGCCAGGGCGGGAAGGTGGCCTCGTCGGTGTCGAAGAAGACGTCGTTCCTGGTGGCGGGGGAGAACGCCGGGTCGAAGTATGACAAGGCGGTCACTCTAGGGGTGCCGATCCTGGATGGGGCCGGGTTCGAGGTCCTGCTGAAGAACGGGCCGGAGGCGGCGGCGCAGGTGGCGATCAAGCCCGAAGAGGCTTAGGCAGGGCCGGGCGGGACGGCTCCTGGAGTGCCCCGGCGCCGGGGGCGCCTTTCGCGGTGGCGTGACCCGTCAGGTGGCGCGCACCGATGAGCACGCGGACGGCGCGGGCGGCGCGGCGACGGTGCGGGCGGCGCGGACGGTGCGGCGACGGCTGCGTACGGCCGGGGTGTGCGGGCGCTAGGAGCTTGCGCGCATGAGGCGTGGGTTTGCGGGCATGGTGCGCACGGGTCACGGCCGGCGGTCGGCCCGTGGGACGTGGTTGTGGGCCCGGCACGCATACGGATGGCTGAACATTTGCTACGCACGGTTGTTTTTGGGTATATGTCGGAAAGGAGAACTACGGACCGTACGCGCTTGGTTTCGCGAAGTGGGGTGAAGGTCGTACCCTCCCATAGTGACCTAATGGGGGTTCTGTTACCGATGACTGACCCAACCGACACCCGCGACACCGGACCACGCGTCGGCACGCCGCTGTGGGCGTTCCTCGCCGGCGTCACCGCAATCGGCTTCACCGCCCTCATCGTGGCGATGATCAGGCTGGACTGGGTGGCGCTCGCAGAGCCGGCCCGCACGGCACTGTTCTGGGTTCTGGCGGTGCTCGTGATCCTGGGCGAGCTCAGGCCCGTGATGGTGTCGTCCGCCAGCCTGGTGGGCGGCACATACCCGTCCACCATGTTCACCTTCGCCGTCCTGCTGCACTTCGGGCTGCCGGTCGCGGTGTTGATGCAGGGCGTCGCCGTCGTCGTCAACGGGGTGGTGACGCGCAAGTCGTGGCATCGGGTTATGTTCAACATCGCGCAGTCGACCCTCGCGCTGACCGCGGCGGCCGTGGTGCTGGGGGCGTTCGGGATCGTGCCGAGCCCGGCCGCGCCGTGGGAGCCCACCGGCGGTCACCTGCCGGCGATCGCGCTGGCCGGGATCGCGTACTTCGCCTCCAGGGCGACGCTGGTCAGCGGGGCGGTCGCGCTGCACGAGCGGCGTTCGATCGTCCGGGTGCTGAAGGTCACCGTGGGGCCGCAGAGCCTCGTCTACGCCGCGCTGCTCGGGCTGGCGCCCCTGGTCGTCGTGGTCATGAACCATTCACCCGGCCTCGTGCCGCTCTTCGTCGCCCCCTTGGCGGCCGTCTACTTCACCGCCACCCTGTCCATGCGCCGCGACCACCAGGCCCTGCACGACGAGCTGACCGGCCTGCCCAACCGCAAGATGCTCATCGTGAGCACCGAGGAGGCGCTCGCCGAGGCCCGCCAGGACGAGCGGGTCGGCCTGTTCCTGCTCGACCTGGACCGGTTCAAGGAGGTCAACGACACGATGGGCCACCCGGTGGGCGACCGGCTGCTGCAGATGGTGGCGCACCGGCTCACCCATTCCGTCCGGCCCAAGGATGTCGTGGCCCGGCTGGGCGGTGACGAGTTCGCCGTGCTGCTGCCCTCGATCAGGGACGCCCACGCGGCCAGAGAGGTGGCGGCCAGGCTGCGCGCGGCGCTGACCGAGCCGGTTCGGCTTGAAGGCATGACCTTCGACGTGGACGCCTCGGTCGGGATCGCGCTCTATCCCGATCACGCGCCCGACTTCGAGCTGCTGCTTCAGCGGGCCGACGTGGCGATGTACCTGGCGAAGGAGGGACGCACCGGCGTCGAGCTCTACCAGCCGGACAAGGACCGCAACTCGCCCGAGCGGCTCACGTTACTCGGGGACCTCCGCCGCGCCATCGACAACCGGGAGCTGCGGCTGCACTACCAGCCCAAGGTGAGCCTGGACAGCGGTGCCGTCCAGGGGGTGGAGGCGCTGCTGCGCTGGCGGCATCCGGTGCACGGGCCGATAGCGCCTTCCGAGTACGTCCCCCTGGCCGAGCAGTCCTACCTGATGCGGCAGCTGACCGCGTACGTCATCGAGGAGGCGCTCGAACAGGCCGCCTGCTGGTGGCACACCGGGCTCAGGGTGCAGATCTCCGTCAACATCTCCGCCCGCGACCTGCTCGACTCGGCCCTGCCCGAGCAGTTGGAGGTGGGCCTGGCCAAGTACGGGCTGCCGCCGGCGGCCATCCAGCTGGAGGTGACCGAGCGCATCCTGACCGGCGACCAGGCGTACACCCAGGAGACCATCAAGGCGCTGGCCACGCTCGGCGTGCCGCTGGCCCTGGACGACTTCGGCACCGGCTACTCCTCGCTGATCAGGCTGCAGCGGCTGGCGGTGTCCGAGGTCAAGATCGACGCCTCGTTCGTCCGCAGGATCGCCGAGTCAGAGGACGACGACCGGATCGTGCGCTCGATCGTGGACCTGGTGCGCTCGCTCGGGCTGCGTTCGGTGGCCGAGGGCGTCGAGTCGGACGAGGTCGCCATACGGCTGGCCAAGATGGGCTGTGACGGCGGGCAGGGATGGTTGTTCGGCAAGCCCATGCCGGCCGCCGACGCCACGGTCTGGCTGCGCGAGCGCTCCGAGGCCGCGGCCGCCCAGGTCGAGTACGGTTATCAGCCCGAGGTCAGCCGGTCCGCCTGACCCGCGGCCACCAACCCGAGGTCGGCCGGTCCGCCTGGCTTCTCAGAGCCGGGGGACCTTCCCCGCCGGCCGCGCGGGTGTCCACTTGGGCCGGCTTTTCCAGAGGATTCGCCGGAGCAGGTACACCGGCAGGAGCAGGGTCGCGAGCGAGAAACCCGCCCACAGCAGGAGGCCGACCAGGTCGTAGTGCCCGGGGCGGAAGACCTTGACGTCGTGCCCGGCGTCGAGCGCCGCCACCCGCTCGCCCTCGGCCAGCTCGCCCGGCCCGTACCCGTAGATCCAGGCGTCCGGCTTGGTCACCGAGCCGTCCGCGGACACGTAGACGCCGTTCCAGGTGCACGGGCCGCGGCCCGAGCAGTCCAGCTCCCCCGCGGTGAAGTGCCCCATCGTGCCCTCCATCCGCGCGGCCCGGAACTCTAACTGAGCACTGTCCACGGTGATGACGGTCATCAGCACGCCGACCAGCAGCACCAGTGGCATGGTCAAGAAGATCAGGATGACCAGGCATCCCGCGCCGCACCCGTTACGCTCCTCCATGGCCCCACCCCCCGAAGAGGCAACGAGCGGCAGGCCAGGATGGTTCGGCGTGTTGCGGCGCGGTTAACGGTTCGGGGGCGCTACGTCAAGCCCCCTAGGATGGCAGTGTCCAAAGACTCCATCCACGAAACGGGTTAAACGACTCATGTCCGCCATAACCCGCGACGAGGTCGCACACCTGGCCCGGTTGTCCAGGCTGGCGCTCACGGATGACGAGCTCGATCACTACGCAACCCAACTCGATGCCATCATCGAGGCGGTCGCGAAGGTGTCCGAGGTCGCCGCCGAGGACGTGCCGCCGTCGTCGCACGCGCTTCCGCTGACCAATGTCTTCCGTGCCGACGAGGTGCGACAGTCCCTGACCCCCGAGCAGGCGCTCTCCGGCGCGCCCGCCGTCGAGGACGACCGCTTCCAGGTGCCGCGCATCCTCGGGGAGGAGGCATGAGTCTGATTCGCAAGACCGCTGCCGAGCTGGGGGCGATGATCGCCGCCGGCGACGTGTCGGCCGTCGAGGTGGCCGAGGCGCACCTGGACCGCATGGCCGAGGTGGAGCCCAAGGTCAAGGCGTTCCTGCACGTGGACCGCGAGGTCACGCTGGAGCAGGCGCGGGCCGTCGACGCCAGGCTCAGGGCGGGCGAGAAGCTCGGGCCGCTGGCCGGCGTGCCGATCGCGCACAAGGACATCTTCTCCACTCACGACATGCCGACGACGGCCGCGTCCAAGATCCTCGAGGGCTGGCGGCCGCCGTACGACGCGACCGTCACCAAGCGGCTGCGCGAGGCCGGGCTGGTCTTCCTGGGCAAGACGAACCTCGACGAGTTCGCCATGGGCTCCTCGACGGAGAACTCCGCCTACCACCCGACGCACAACCCGTGGGACCTGACGAAGGTGCCGGGCGGCTCGTCCGGCGGTTCGAGCGCTGCCGTGGCCGCGTACGAGGCGCCGCTGTCCACCGGCACCGACACGGGCGGCTCCATCCGGCAGCCCGCGGCCGTGACCGGCATCGTGGGCATGAAGCCGACGTACGGCGGCTCGTCCCGCTACGGGATCATCGCGTTCGCGAGCTCGCTCGACACGCCCGGCCCGTTCGCGCGTAACGTGCTCGACGCGGCGCTGCTGCACGAGGCGTTCTCCGGGCACGACCCGATGGACTCCACCTCCGTCGACGCCCCGGTCCCCAGCGTGGTCGAGGCGGCGAAGAGCCCCGACATCGCCGGCATGCGGATCGGCGTCGTCAAGGAGTTCTCCGGCGAGGGCTACCAGGCCGGCGTGCTGGCCCGCTACAACGAGGTCGTCAAGCTGCTGGAGTCGCTCGGCGCCACGGTCGTCGAGGTCTCCTGCCCGTCGTTCACGACCGCGCTCCCGGCCTACTACCTGATCGCGCCGTCGGAGTGCTCGTCCAACCTGGCCCGCTTCGACGCCATGCGTTACGGCCTGCGCGTCGGCGACGACGGCACCCGCAGCGCCGAGGAGGTCATGGCGCTGACCCGGGCCGCCGGTTTCGGCCCCGAGGTCAAGCGGCGCATCATGCTCGGCACGTACGCGCTGTCGAGCGGCTACTACGACGCCTACTACGGCCAGGCACAGAAGGTGCGCACGCTCATCGCCCGCGACTTCGAGGCCGCCTACCAGCAGGTCGACGTGCTGGTGTCGCCGACCACGCCGACCACGGCGTTCGCGATCGGCGAGCGCGCCGACGACCCGATGGCGATGTACCTCGCCGACCTGTGCACCATCCCGTCCAACCTGGCCGGCAACGCCGCCATGTCGGTGCCCTGCGGCCTGGCCGACGAGGACGGCCTGCCCGTCGGCCTGCAGATCATGGCGCCGGTCCTGGCCGACGACCGCTGCTACCGCGTCGGCGCCGCCGTGGAGAAGGCCCTGGAGAGCCGCTGGGGCGGCCCACTGCTGAAGGAGGCCCCGTCGCTATGACCATGGTCTATGACGAAGCGCTCGACCGGTTCGAGCCGGTGCTCGGCCTGGAGACCCACGTCGAGCTGGGCACGAAGTCGAAGATGTTCTGCGGCTGCAAGACCGCCTTCGGCGCCCCGCCCAACACCCAGGTCTGCCCGACCTGCCTGGCGCTGCCCGGCGCGCTGCCCGTGGCCAACGCCATGGCCATCGAGTCGACGATCCGCATCGGCCTGGCGCTGAACTGCTCGATCGCCGAGTGGTGCCGCTTCGCCCGGAAGAACTACTTCTATCCGGACATGCCGAAGAACTACCAGATCTCGCAGTACGACGAGCCACTCTGCTTCGACGGCTACCTCGACGTCGAGGTGGGCGGCGAGACCGTGCGGATCGAGATCGAACGGGTGCACCTGGAGGAGGACACCGGCAAGTCGACCCACGTGGGCGGCGCGACCGGGCGCATCCACGGGGCCGACTACTCGATCGTCGACTACAACCGCGCGGGCATCCCGCTGGTCGAGATCGTCACCAAGCCCATCCCGGGCACCGACCGGCTGGCGCCGGAGGTGGCCAAGGCGTACGTCACCGAGCTGCGCGAGATCATGCGCTCGCTCGGCGTCTCCGACGTGCGCATGGAGGAGGGCTCGCTGCGCTGCGACGTCAATGTCTCGCTGATGCCGCGTGGCTCGTCCGAGTGGGGCACCCGCACGGAGACCAAGAACGTCAACTCGCTGCGCAGCGTCGAGCGGGCCGTGCGGAGCGAGATCGAGCGGCAGGCCGCGGTCCTCGCCGAGGGCGGGAAGATCGTCCAGGAGACCCGGCACTTCCACGAGGACACCGGCACGACCACGTCCGGCCGGTCCAAGGAGGAGGCGCAGGACTACCGCTACTTCCCCGAGCCCGACCTGGTGCCGATCGCGCCGGACACCGCGTGGGTGGCCGAGCTGAAGGCGGGGCTGCCCGAGCTGCCGTCGGTCAGGCGCAAGCGGCTGCAGGCCGAGTGGGGGCTGTCCGACCTGGACATGCAGGCCATGCACAACGCCGACGCGTTCGACCTGGTGGAGGCCACGGTCGCGGCGGGCGCGCCGGCGGCGGACGCGCGTAAGTGGTGGATGGGAGAGCTGGCGCGGCGCGCCAACGAGACCGGGGTGCCGCTGGCGGACCTGCCCATCACGCCCGCGCAGATCGCGCGCGTGACCGAGCTGGTGGCCTCGGGGGCGCTCAACGACAAGCTGGCCCGCGAGGTGCTCGAAGGCGTGCTGGCCGGCGAGGGCACGCCCGACGAGGTGGTCGAGACGCGCGGGCTGCAGATCGTCAGCGACGAGGGCGAGCTGCTGGCGATCATCGATCAGGTGCTGGCGGACAACGCCGACGCGGCCGAGAAGGTGCGGTCCGGGAAGATCGCGGCCGCCGGTGCGCTGGTGGGCGGCGTCATGCGGGCCAGCAAGGGCAAGGCCGACGCGGCCCGGGCCCGGCAGCTGATCCTGGAGAAGCTGGGCGTCTCGGAGTAACGCTCGTTCGAGAGGGCCCCGCCGCTTCGGTGGCGGGGCCCTTCTGCGTGCGGGTCCTAGGTCCAATTGCCGGTGCGGGTCTAGGGCCCCCGCTGGAGGTGCGGAGCCGGAGGTGGTCGTAGGTTCGTCGGCATGACGAGGAGAGCACTGACGGCGGGCCTGGTGGCGATGGTGTCGCTGGTGGCCTTCGAGTACATGGCGGTCGCGATCGCCATGCCGGTCGTGGCCAAGGAGCTCGGCGGGCTGGAACTGTACGGATTGGCATTCAGCGGCGCGATGGCCGCGAGCGTGATCGGCACGGTGCTCGGCGGCCGGTGGGCGGACGTACGCGGCCCTCAGGCGCCGCTGTGGACCGGGGCGGTGGGGTTCGCGGTCGGGCTGACGGTGGCGGGGCTGGCGCCGAGCATGGAGGTGCTGATCGCGGGCCGGTTCCTGCAGGGTTTCGGCGGGGCGCTGGTCAGCGTGGCGTTGTACGTCGTGGTGGCCAGGGTCTACCCCGAGAGCCTGCACCCCAGGATCTTCTCGTTGTTCGCGACCGCGTGGGTGGTGCCCTCGATGGTGGGGCCGGCGATCGTGGGCGTGGTGACCGACACGCTGGGATGGCGCTGGGTGTTCCTGCTGGTGCCGATCCTGACCGTGCTCTCCGGCCTGGTGCTGCTGCGCGGCCTGGCCGGGCAGCCGGTCAGCGGCGGGCAGGGCGAGCCCGCACCCGGGTTGATGGGCAAGGTCGCCTGGGCGGCCGTGACCGCCGTCGGCGCCGGCCTCATGCAGTACGGCAGCAGCGGGGACCGCTTCCCCCTGCTGATCGCCGGCATGGTGGTCCTGGCTGTCGCGCTCCCGAGGTTGCTTCCCCGCGGCACGCTCCGGGCCGCCCGCGGGCTGCCTGCCGTCGTGGGCCTGCGCGGCCTGTCGGCCGGGTCGTTCTTCGCGGCCGAGGTGATGGTGTCGCTCATGCTGGTCGACCACCGCGGCCTGCCCACGTGGGCGTCCGGGCTCGCGCTCATGGGCGGCTCGCTGACCTGGTCGTTCGCCTCCTGGGTGCAGGGGCGTGAGTTCTTCAGCAAGAAGACGAACCTGCGGCTCGGCTCGGCCATGATGGCGCTGGGCATCCTGATCATGGGTACGGTGGCGTTCACCACGGTGCCGGTGGCGCTGGCGTACCCGTCGTGGATCATCACCGGGTTCGGGATCGGGCTGGTGTACCCGACGCTGTCGGTGCTCACGCTGGAGTTGTCGGCGCCCGGCGAGCAGGGCAAGAACAGCTCGGCGCTGCAGGTGGGCGAGTCGGTGTTCTCGGTGGTCGCGGTGGCCGTCACGGCCGCGCTGTTCGCGCCCACTGAGTCGGGTTACTGGACGGTGTTCGCGGCCACGCTGGTCATGGCGCTGGCCGGGCTGGCCATCGCCGGGCGGTCGATCAAGGACGGTCCCGCCGCAAGGGCGGAACCGTCCCAAGAGTCGCTCACCCGACCCGCGTGACGTTCGCCCGCCGGGTGAGGAGCTTCCTGAACAGGGGCGTGAGCAGGGCCAGGACCGACAGCGCCAGCAGCACGGCCGCCACCGGGCTGCGGACCAGCACGGTCACGTCGCCCGCGCCGATGGCCAGGGCCCGGCGCAGCTGGATCTCCGCCATCGGGCCCAGGATCATGCCGATCACGGCGGGGGCGACCGGCAGGCCGAAGCGGCGCATGGCGAACCCCAGCAAGCCCAGCAGGAACAACACGAACAGGTCCACGATGGTGCCGTTCAGTGCGTACACGCCGAGGGCGGCGAAGAGCACGATCCCGGCGTACAGGTACGGGCGCGGGATCCGCAGCACCCGCGCCCACGCCGGCGCGAGGGGCAGGTTCAGCACCAGCAACATCGTGTTGCCGATGAACAGCGACGCGATCATGCTCCACACCAGCGCCGGGTTGTGGTCGAACAGCTGCGGTCCGGGCTGCAGGCCGTACTGCTGGAAGGCGGCCAGCAGGATCGCCGCCGTCGCCGACGTGGGCAGGCCCAGCGTGAGCAGCGGGACCAGGGTGCCGGCCGCGGAGGCGTTGTTGGCCGCCTCGGGGCCGGCGACGCCTTCGATGGCGCCCTTGCCGTACTCCTCCTTGGCCACACCCTTGGCCAGGCGCTTCTCCGCCGCGTACGACAGGAACGTGGGGATCTCCGCCCCGCCGCCGGGCAGCGC
Source organism: Nonomuraea turkmeniaca (assembly GCF_005889735.1). Taxonomy (GTDB): domain Bacteria; phylum Actinomycetota; class Actinomycetes; order Streptosporangiales; family Streptosporangiaceae; genus Nonomuraea; species Nonomuraea turkmeniaca. The sequence continues at coordinate 4,966 of NZ_VCKY01000167.1, read as the reverse complement.
GCCGAACGGGAAGCCCAGCGCCGTTCCGCGCAGCCAGGGCCGCCAGGAGCGCCGCCAGTCCCTCCGGCCCATCCACGCCCGGCCGACGGGCACCACTTCGGGCGTCGCGTGACGCAGCCGCGAGGCCACGTACAGGGCCTCGCCGAGGGCGAAGAGGCCGACCGCGACGATCACCACGTCGATGCCGTCCAGCAGTTGCGGGATGCCCAGCGTGAGCCGCGCCTGCCCGGTCTGCTGGTCGATGCCGACCAGCCCGATCGTCAGGCCGAGCCCCAGGGCGGCCAGACCGCGCACGATCGAGCGGGACAACACCGACGACACGGCGGTGAACGCCAGGATCGCCAGCGCGAAGTAGTCCTCAGGACCGAACGAGATCGCGAACGCCACCACCGCAGGCGCCGCCACCACCAGCAGGGCGGTCGCGATGGTCCCGGCCACGAACGAGCCGATGGCCGCCGTGGCCAGGGCCTGGGCGGCCCGCCCGCGCCTGGCCATCTTGTTGCCCTCCAGCGCCGTGATCATCGACGAGGACTCGCCGGGCGTGTTGAGCAGGATGGAGGTGGTCGAGCCGCCGTACATGCCGCCGTAGTAGATGCCGGCGAACATGATGAACGCGCTGGCCGGCGGCACCGTGAACGTGATCGGCAGCAGCAGTGCCACCGTCATCGCGGGCCCGATGCCGGGCAGCACGCCGACGAGGGTGCCGAGCGTGACGCCGACGAGGGCGTACAGGAGGTTCTCGACGGTGAGGGCGGCGGCGAACCCGTCGAGCAGGAGCTGCAGCGACTCCACCTAGATCACCCCCTGCAGCGGGCCGCCGGGCAGCGAGACGCCGAGGCCCTTGACGAACAGCAGGTACGTGGCGATCCCCATGACGACCGCGACCACGGCCGCGCGCACCTTGTGCTCGGCGCCGAGCGCCACCGACAGCCCGAAGAACAGCAGGCTCGCGCCGATGATCCAGCCGAGCACGTTCAGCAGCGCCGCGAACGCCAGGAAGATCCCGCTGACCAGGCCCACGCTGCGCCAGTCCGCGGGCGCGTCCGCGTCCACGTCCTCGCTCTCCTCGGGGTCGCCGTGCCCGCCACGCAGCACGTCGATCACGTAGAACAGGCCGACGACCACCATTGCCCCGCCGACCAGCATGGGGAAGAACCGCGGCCCGATGCCGAGCTGGGAGGCCGCCGCCGAGACGTCCAGCGTCCCGGCGATCACGAACACGCCCAGCCCGAGCACCACGACCGCGAGCCCGAGCTCGGGCCGCCACCAGCGAGCCATCAGGAGACGAGCCCCATCTCGGCGATGATGGCCTTGACCCGGGTCTGCTCGGCGTTCAGGTAGTCGGCGAACTGCTGACCGGTCTGGAAGGAGTCGATCCAGCCGTTCTTGGCCACCGCGTCCTTCCACGCCTGCGAGTCGTGCATCTTGGTGACCAGGTCGGTCAGGGCCTTCTTGTCGGCGTCGGAGAGCCCGCCGGGGGCCACGAAGCCGCGCCAGTTGGCCAGCTCCACGTCCAGGCCGCCCTCCTTCAGCGTGGGCACGTCCAGGCCCTCGATCCGCTCGCCCGAGGTCACGCCGAGCGCGCGCAGCTTGCCGGACTTCACGTGCTCGGCGAACTCGCCGATGCCCGAGATGCCCGCGCTGACCTTGTTGCCGAGGAGCTGGTTGAGCGCCTCGCCGCCGCCCGAGTTGGCGATGTAGTTGACCTGCTTGGGGTCCACGCCCGCGGCCTTGGCCATCAGGCCGGCCACGATGTGGTCGGTGCCGCCCGCGGAGCCGCCCGAGATCGACACCTTGCTCGGGTCGGCCTTCCACGCGGCCGTCATGTCGGCCAGCGTCTTGAACGGGGACTCGGCCGGGACCACGACGATCTCGTACTCCTCGGTCAGCTTGGCGATGGGCGTGGTCTCGGCCAGCGTGACCTTCGACTTGTTCTGCTCGATGGCGCCCACCATGACCAGGCCCATGGTCATCAGCAGGTTGCCGTTGCCCTTCTCACCGGCGAGTTGCGCCAGGCCGATCGTGCCGCCCGCGCCGGGCACGTTGAACACCTCGACCTTCCGGTCCGGGGCGGCCGACTTGAGCGCCTGCTCAGCGGTGCGCGAGGTCTGGTCCCAGCCGCCGCCCGGCGCGGCCGGCGCCATGATGCGCAGGGTGCCGGAGGAGGCGGTGGTGCCGTTCTGGCCGCCGCAGCCAGTGAGTGCGGCCAGGGAGAGCGCCGCGAGTGCGGCGAATATGCGCAGGCGCATGATCACTCCAAGGGGGATTTCACGGTTATGGAACTGGGATGGTGAATCCCCTTTCCGCCCACGTCGAGGCTTTGCACGCTTGCCGTCATAGTGGTCGTATTGGTCGCGACCTGGGCGTGACCTGGGTTTGTTTCCATGTGCCCTGTGAGATGGGTGCGTAACGCCTCCCTAGGGACCCAGCTGTTCGTGCTCCAGATGGTGATCGTGCTGCTCGCCGTCGGGGGCACGGCCGGCGTGTGGGCCGGGCACACGCGTAACCAGCTCGACAGTCTGCACCAGCAGCGCGCGCTCGCCATCGCCCAGTCCGTGGCCGCGCTGCCCCAGGTCCGCGACGCCTTCGAGCTCCAGAACCCGGAGACCGTGCTGCAGCCGCTGGCCATGAGCGTCCAGCAGCAGACCGGCGCCGACTACGTCGTGATCGCCAACGCCGAGCAGACGCGCTACGCCCACCCCAACACCTCGCTGATCGGCAAGAAGTTGTCCACCGACGGCACCACCGTGCTGCGGACCGGCCAGGACTGGGTCGGCACCGAGACCGGCACGATCGGCACCACGGTCCGGGGAAAGACCCCGATCCGCGACGAGTACGGCAACGTGATCGGCCTCGTCTCGGTCGGCGTGCTGGAGACCACGGTCATGGGCCAGCTCGGCGGCGCGCTGCCGCCGCTGGTGTGGACGGCACTGGCGGTCATGCTGGCCGGCCTCGCGCTGGCCGCGCTGATCACCGTGCGGGTGCGCAGGCAGACGTTCGGCCTGGAGCCCAGAGAGATCGCCGCCCTGCTGGAGCAGCGCGAGGGCGTGCTGCACGGCGTCAAGGAAGGCGTGCTCGCGCTCGACCTCGGAGGCCGCGTGACGCTGGTCAACGACGCCGCCCGCGAGCTGCTGGGCGACGTCGGCGAAGACCTCGGTCAGATGCCGGTCTCCGACCGCATGCGCGACGTGCTCGGCGGCGCCGACCCGGGCGAGGACCGCGTCGTGCTGCACGGCGATCGGGTGCTGGTGCTCAACCGCACCCCGGTCTCCGTACGCGGGCAGCACCGCGGCTGGGTGATCACTCTCAGGGACCGCACCGAGCTGGTCCGCCTGGCCCGCGAGCTCGACGACACCAGCAGCGCGACCGAGGCGCTGCGGGCCCAGGCGCACGAGTTCGCCAACCGCATGCACACCGTCGTCGGCCTGCTGGAGCTGGGCGAGCACGAGGCCGCGATCAGCTTCATCACCCGCACCACCCGCGGCACGTACGCCACCGACCTGCGCGAACGCGTCCAGGACCCCACCCTCGCCGCCCTCCTGCTCGCCAAGTCCGCCGAGGCGGCCGAGCGCGGCGCCACGCTCGTGCTCTCGGAGGACTCCCACGTTCCCGAGGGCTTGCTCGGCGACCCGCAGGACGCGGTCCTGGTGGTCGGCAACCTGGTCGCCAACGCCATCGACGCGCTCGACGGCGCGGCGGGCACGATCGAGGTGTCGGTGCAGGCGGACTCCGGCGGGCTGCGCGTACGGGTCGGCGACTCCGGGCCCGGCATCGCCCCGGACCTGGTGGACGAGGTCTTCAGGGAAGGCTTCACCACCAAGGCCGCCCACTCGGGGCCGCGCGGCCTCGGCCTGGCTCTCACCAGGCAGGCCTGCCTGCGCAGAGGAGGATGGGTACGGGTAGCGAACTCCGAGGGAGCGGTCTTCACCGCCCTCCTGCCGGCAGGACGCGGACATGGGTGATCTACGGGTTCTGGTGGTGGACGACGACTTCATGGTCGCGCGCATCCACAGCGGGTACGTGTCCCGGGTGCCCGGCTTCCAGGTCGTCGCCATGGCGCACAACGGCGCGGACGCGCTCACCGCGGTGGCCGAGCTGCGCCCCGATCTCGTGCTGCTCGACATCTACCTGCCCGACATGTCCGGCCTGGAGGTGCTCAAGGCGCTCCGCGACGTGGACGTCCTCATGATCAGCGCCGCCCGCGACGTGTCCACGGTCAAGGAGGCCATGCGCGGCGGCGCGGTCAACTACCTGATCAAGCCGTTCACCGCCGCCGCCCTCACCGAACGCCTCCAGCGGTACGCCGACACCCGCAAGCGCCTGACCGCCATCGGCCCCGAGGCCCGCCAGGACGACGTGGACCGCCTCTTCGGCACGTACACGTCGGCCGCCCCCATGCCGAAAGGGTTGTCCGCCGCCACGTGCGCGCTGGTCGCGGATACGCTGCGGGAGGCGGGCCGTGACCTGTCGGCGGCCGAGGCGGCCGAGCTCGCGGGCCTGTCGCGGGTCAGCGCCCGCCGCTATCTCGAACATCTGTGCGCGGTGGGCCAAGCCGAGTTGCGGCCACGTTACGGCACGGCCGGACGTCCGGAACATCGCTACCGGTGGCTAGGTTGACACATTTCCGTAGCCATTTCCCGTGACATATGCGGATCCGCGTGCCTTACTGTTGCCTGAGACTTGGCTGCGGAGCGGGAGGAGATTGAGGCGTGCGAAACGCCGGACCGATCGAATCACCGACCGACCCGTTCGCCTCGGTGCCGTTGCCCACGTCGGCAGTCTCCAAGAAGCCGCGGATCGAAGGATTACCCCCGGGGGTCTCCCGGGACATCTTCGGCCCGCAGGCTCGGCAGGAGCCCCGGCCGGCACAGAGCCCGAGCGCGCCGGGCGGTCCATCGGGAAGCGCGCTGCCACCGGTGGCGCCGCCGGCGCAGCCATGGCCCATGAAGGACAGGGAGCCGTCGGC
>NZ_VCKY01000166.1 GCF_005889735.1 Nonomuraea turkmeniaca | reverse complement strand
GTCGCACACGACGGGGGTGGAGGCGGGCGGAATGTCCATGACGGACTCCTTCACAGGTGGGTTGCCGGTGGTCTTGTGGCGCCTACACCTCAGACCATAAAGTCTGGACCGTACTCCAGAGTCAAGAGGTGAGGTGGCGTGAGAATCGGGCAGGTCGCGAGCGAGGCCGGGGTCAGCGTGGACACAGTGCGCTTCTACGAGCGGCGCGGGGTGCTGCCCGCCGCCGGGCGCAGGCCGTCGGGGTACCGCGTCTTCGACGCCACGGCGGTGGAGCGGATCCGGATGGCCAAGGCGCTGCAGGAGCTGGGCCTCACCCTGGACGAGGTGATCGACGCGCTGGCCGCGCACGATGCGGGCGGGGCAACCTGCGAGAGCGAGCGGTGGCGGCTGGAGGCGGTGGTGGACCGGATCGACGCCAAGATGGCCGAACTGGTCCGAGCCCGGCGCGCCGCCGTGGAGAGCCTGGAAGACTGCCGAGCCGGCCAGTGCCGGTTCGCGCAAGCCTCGTGCCGATAAGCCGCAGCCCGGCCTGCTGCGGGCTGATCCTGGCCCGGCGGGAGGTCAGGAACTCACGGATCTGGCGGCGGTTGTCCACACTCCTCAACCATGCGGCCTTTCACCTGGCAGGGGTGCCCTGTCAGTACACCTTTCACCAATGCCTTCCTCGCGGTCTGACCAGCGCATTTCATGGGCAGGTGACCAGCGTGCCCACCCCGCTGTGGGACGCATCTGCGAGGCGTACCTGCAGGTGGCGCCCGGACGGCCGCGCAGCGGTCTGCCCGATCGGTGCCGGTGTCGAGCGGGCCTGGGCTGCTGAGCACCAACGGATGCTGGACAACACGCTCAAGGAGTGAACGATATGCGTGGTGTAGTGCTGTACGCCCCCGGCGATGTCCGGGTGGAGGAGGTCGCCGACCCGAGGATCACCGCCCCGACGGATGCGATCATCCGGCTGTCGGCGTCCTGTGTCTGCGGCTCGGATCTGTGGCCCTTTCGCGGGGTGGACTCCGTCGAGCAGCCGATGCCGATGGGGCACGAGTACGTCGGGATCGTCGAGGAGGTCGGCAGCGAGGTCAAGAACGTCAAGCCCGGCCAGTTCGTCGTCGGCTCGTTCGTCGCCTCCGACGGCACCTGCGAGATCTGCCGCTCGGGCTACCCCTCCTCCTGCGTCCACCGCGTGTTCATGAACGAGGTCGGCACCCAGTCCGAACGGGCCCTGATTCCGTACGCCGACGGCACGCTCGTGGCCACCCCGGGGATGCCCGACGCGGAGCTGATCCCCAGTCTGCTGGCCGCCTCCGACGTACTCGGCACCGGCTGGTTCGGCGCGGTGGCCGCGCAGGCCGGCCCCGGCAAGACGGTCGCGGTCGTCGGCGACGGCGCGGTCGGCCTGCTGGCGGTGCTGGCCGCCAAGCAGCTAGGTGCCGAGCGGGTCATCGCCATGAGCCGGCACGAGAGGCGGCAGAAGCTGGCCCGGGAGTTCGGCGCCACCGACATCGTCACCGAGCGCGGGGACGACGGCGTGGCCCAGGTCAAGGAACTGACCGGCGGCATGGGCGCCCACTCGGTCGTCGAGGCGGTCGGCACCCAGGAATCGATGCAGCAGGCCATCCGCGCCGCCCGCGCCGGCGGCCACGTCGGCTTCGTGGGCGTCACCCACGACGTCGCGCTCAGCGGGGAGGAGCTCTTCTTCGCCCAGGTCAGCCTGCTCGGCGGTCCGGCCCCGGTGCGCCGGTTCCTGCCCGAGCTGATCGAGTTGATCTGGGACCGGAAGATCGACCCCGGCAAGGTCTTCGACCTCACCCTGCCGTTGGAGCAGGCCGCCGAGGCCTACCGGGCCATGGACGAACGCCGCGCCGTCAAGGCCCTGCTGCGCGTGTGATCCCACCCGGTGGCTGCTTGTCCGGCGACACGCTCCGCCGCCCAGGCAGCCACCGGCCGCACGCCTCGATCAACTCATGCCGGACAGCCCGCGCATGGCGGCCGAGCCCAGGGGAGTTCCACGCCGTCCCGGACACCGGCCACGTGGACCTGTACGACAAGACGGAACTCATCCCGTTCGACCAGCGGGAGACGTTCTTCAACGGTATGGCGTGACTGTCGGGCGACGCCCTCTGGCCTCGGCGTTGACCCGGAGGGCCCGCCACACGGACGCGAGAGGATTGACATGGCACTGATTCTGGTGACCGGGGCATCCAGCGGGCTCGGGCACAACACGGCTAACGCGTTGAGCGAGGAGGGGCACGACGTGGTCGTGCACGCCCGCAACCCGGCCCGGCTCACCGGTGCGGATGACACCGCCCGGTGGAAGGGCGTCGTCATCGGGGATCTCGCCGATCTGGACGAGATCCGCGGCGTTGCCCGGCAAGCCTCCAGGTTCGGCCGCTTCGACGCCGTCATCCACAACGCCGGCACCATGCAGTCGCCCGAAGCGATCACCGTCAACACCGTCGCGCCGTACGTGCTGACGGCCCTGATGGACAAGCCGGCCAGGCTCATCTATCTCAGCAGCTCCATGCACCGCACCGGCTCGACCGACCTGCGACGGCTTGCCGCCGGCACCGCTGCCTACGACGACAGCAAGCTGTGGGTCACCACCCTCGCGCTTGCGCTCGCGTCCCGGTGGGCAGGGACCTCGAGTCATGCGGTCGACCCCGGGTGGGTCCCCACTCGGATGGGCGGTGCCGGCGCACCGGATGACCTGACCGCCGGGCACCAGACACAGGTGTGGCTCGCCACCCACCAGGACGTGACCCCGGGAACCGGCGGCTACTGGTACCACCAGCAGGTGCAGACACCACACACCGCAGCGCGAGACGAAGATTTCCAGGCTCACCTCATTCACGTCCTGGAGAGCCACACGGGCGTCCCCCTCGACTGACCGGCGACGCCGGTCGGAGATAGTAGTCGAGCGAATCGGTCCGGACAGGCCGGCCCGTGCGCTCGTAAGGCCCTCCCGGTGGAAGGCTGCGTTGAGTCGAGATCGAAGCTTCCGCGCTCTCGAAACAGGTCACCATCCTGGAGGCCGCTGGCTACGTGAAAGCCACCAAGGGATACGTCGGCAAACGTCCCCGCACATGGCTCAGCATCACCGGCGAAGGGCGGGCGGCCTTCGCCACCCACTGCGCAGCACTCCGCAAGATGGTCGAGGGCGTGTAGCTGTTCGAGCCTCTGGGCGCTGCTACTTCTCGCCGACATTCCGGGCCAGATTCGAAGCGCCCGTCACGGCTGCGGCAGGGAGGCGTCATCGGCTCGTAAGATCCGGACCTGCCGCCCAGGCCTATCCTCACGGCGTGGTGAGAATTCGTGTAATGGCCGCCGTCGTGGCGGCAGGCCTGTTGACCGCTGCGTGCGGCGCCTCTGATGAGGTGAGTCGTAGTGATGCGCCGTTGTCGTCGACCGTGGCGCCGACCACCCCCGCACCCCCGGCGACGGCCTCGAGCCGGGGGAGCGTTCCGGAGGCCTTGCGGTTCACCGCCACCACATTGGGTGGGCAGAAGTTCGACGGTGCGAGTCTGGCGGGCAAGCCGGTCGTGTTCTGGTTCTGGGCGCCGTGGTGTCCCAAGTGCCAGTCCGAGGCTCCAGCCGTCAAAGCGGCCGCCGGAAGATACGCCGACGTCGCCTTCGTGGGGATCGCCGGCCTGGACAGCGAGGCGGCGATGAAGGACTTCGTGCGGCGTACCGGGACCGGCACCTTCGTGCAGTTGTCAGATGAGAAGGGCGCGGTGTGGACCCGGCTCGGGGTCAGCCAGCAGTCCACCTTCGTGTTCATGAAACCGGACGGATCAACCGAGAAGGCTTCCGGACCGCTCGACTCCGATGAGCTCGATCGTCATGTCGCCAAGCTCCGCGCCGCCTAGCGCGCCGCGCACGGTCAAGGGCCGGCCATGACCGGTGACCTGCCGCTGGCGCTGGCCCTGACCGCGGGCCTGGTGGCGGCGTTCAACCCGTGCGGGTTCGCGCTGCTGCCGGCATACCTCACCATGCTGATAGCCGATGACCGGCCGACCGGAGACGGCGGTGTCCGTACTCGTGGCCCATTGGCGCGGGCGCTACTGCTCGGGGCGGCCATGACCGCGGGGTTCGTCACGGTCTTCGGGGTGTTCGGGCTGGTGGTGACGCCGCTGGCGGTGTCGGTCGGCCAATATCTGCCATGGGTGACGATCCTGATCGGCGTCGCTCTCGCCGGGCTCGGGCTGTGGTTGCTGACCGGCAGGGAATTGCTGATCCGAACGCCCCGGCTGGCCACCGGCCGGCCCATCGCCTCCTTTCCCTCGTTGTACGGATACGGTCTGAGCTACGCCGTGGCCTCGCTGTCATGCACCATCGGCCCGTTCCTCGCGGTGACCTCGGCCTCGCTGGCCGCCGGCGGAATCCTGGGTGGCCTGATGGTCTTCGTCGCCTATGGGCTCGGCATGGGCTTGGTCGTCGCCGTGCTGTCGCTGGTGGTGGCGCTGGCCCGGTCGGCGGTGGTCGCCCGTACGCGGGCGATGTTGCCCTATGTGTCGCGGATCAGCGGCGGGCTGCTGGTGCTGGCCGGCCTGTACGTCGCCTACTACGGCTGGTACGAGGTGCGCGTCTTCGCCGGCGCCTCGCCACGCGACGTGATCATCGACGTTACGACCGCGGTGCAGGGCACCATCGCGCGATGGCTGGAATTCCTCGGCCCGGGCTGGATCACCCTCGCACTCGCCCTGCTCGTGGCGACCGTCCTGGTGGTACGCATCGTCCGGCGCGGCGCACCCCGGCCCAGGAGCTGACCGTCGGGCAGACCTGCGAACCCGTCACCAAAGTGCTCGGCACCCAACCGCCTGCGCCGGAACTGCTGATCCGATCTCCCGATTCGATGTCCTCTTGCGCCTGCGCGGGGAAGGGGCCAACGGTAGAGGATCGTCCAGCACGGCATTCGCGACGACCTCACCGCCCGAGCTGCACACCATCCAGCACCGCGCCTTCACCGGGGACGCGCACCGACCACGGCGCGCCCGACGCCGTCACCTCCAACGGGGTTCGTTGCAAAAGTGAACAGTCGGGAGAGGGCGACTCGGTCAGCCTCCGCCCTTGGCTTCGAACACCCGATCGTATGGTTGAGAAAGTAAACAACCTGATAGAAATACTCAACCACCGCCGCTAAACTGGACTCATGCGTTCGTACCGTCAGTACTGTTCGATGGCGCGCGCCCTGGATCTGATTGGCGACCGCTGGACCCTGCTGATCGTCCGCGAACTCCTCACCCAAGGCCCCTGCCGCTTCTCCGACCTGCGACGCGGGTTGCCCGGCATCGCCAGCAACCTGCTGGCCGAGCGCCTGCGCGAGATGGAGTCGGCCGGACTGATCGGCCGGCACGATGAGCCGCCACCGGTCGCCGCGACGCTGATCAGCCTCACCGACCGCGGCCGGGACCTCAGCGGCGTCGTCCGCGAACTGACCCGCTGGGGCGCACCCTTGATGATGGCTCCGCCGGACAACGACGAGTTCAGGGTGCATTGGTTCTCGCTGCCGCTGCGCTTTCTGTGCCGCGACGGCGCACCCGACGAGCAGGCTACCGTCGTGCGCCTCGGCGACCCGTACGACGGCTGCGACATCATCGCCGAAGGCGGCCGAGTCGACGTGCGCCCCTGCTCACCTGATCGCCAACCCGATACCACCGTCACCGCGCCACCCGAGGTGCTCGTTCAGCTCTTCACCGGGCAGGTGAGCGTGCGGACGGCGACGACCAGGGGGCTGGTCGTCAACGGCTCCACCACGGCACTCGACCGCATTCTTCCCGGGAGAGGACAGACTGATGGCTGACCGGCAGGAAGCACCCAACCGCGACCTCCTCGACCTGGTCGCCGAAGACTTCACTGACGACCACGACGTGTTCATGGGGACGATGTTTCGCAGCCCCGGCCTCCGGGTCGGCGGCAAAATATTCGCCTTCCTGGGTCATCACGGTCAGCTCATCGTGAAGCTCCCGAAGGATCGCGTCGGCGAATTCCTCGACGTGGGAACCGCTGAGGAAGTCGTCATGGGAAAACGGACGATGCGTGAGTGGATCGCGTTTCCGGCCCAAGAGGACCACGAGGCGACACTCGCACTGTGGCGAAGCGTGGCACAGGAAGCCCATCAATACGTCGACTCTCTACGGCAATCGACATGATCGGCCCGGTCGACGTCTTCGCTCTGGGTCGGCGGCTTGTTCGCTGGTTTTTCCGATGCGGCCGCGTAGCGCGCGCATCCGCTTGGGCGGAAGTGCGGCTGCAGCAGCGAGCGCATCCGCCGGTGGTCGGCCTGCTCGGTGTCGAAGGTGTCGAAGTCGCCCAGTGGGCCGCCGAACAGCCGCTGGTGGCCAGGTAAAGTCCCCAGGTCTTCGTAACGGTGGCACCCGCGGTCTGGGCGGACGTCAGTCCCAACCCAGGCGTTGCTCTAGCAGCGCCTGCTGAGCCGGGTTGGCGGTCAGCTCCAGCGCCCGCTCAACGGCCCGGCGCCCCTCCTCTTGTCGCCCCAGATCGCGCAGCAGTTCGGCTCGAGTGGCGTGGAAGAGCGGGTAACCCTCCAGCACGTCGCCGAGGTCCATCAGCTCGGCCAGCGCCGCCTCCACGCCCATCGCGTAGCGCACCGCGATCGCCCGGTGCAACCGGGTGACAGGCGAGGGCGCTTGATGCAGCAGCATGTCGTAGAGCACGAGGATCTGCGCCCAGTCGGTGTCGGCGAAGGTCTTGGCCTCGGCGTGACAGGCCACGATCGCCGCCTGCAACTGGTACGGGCCAGGCCGATGATGGGCGCGCGCGGTCCGCATCAGCAGTGCGGTCGCCTCCCCGATGGCCTGGCAGTCCCACAACGAACGGTCCTGGTCGGCAAGCAGCACCAACCGTCCCTCGGCGTCGAAACGGGCCGCGCCGCGCGCACGGTGCAGCCGGATCAGTGCCAGCAGCCCGGCCACCTCCGGCTCCTTCGGCATCAGGTTCGCCAGTAGCGCGGCCAGCCATTCGGCGTCGTCGACAAGGTCGCGCGCCTGGGCTCGTTCGGCCGTGCTGGACAGGTAGCCCTCGTTGAACAGCAGGTAGATGACCGCCAGCACCTCGCCCAGCCGCTCCGGCAGTTCCTCCTCCACCGGGATGCGGTAAGGGATCCCCGCCTCGCCGATCTTCCGCTTTGCGCGCGTGATCCGTTGCGCCACGGTGGTCTCGGGCACCACGAACGCTGCGGCGATCTGGGCCGTGGACAGCCCGCACACGACGCGCAGCGTCAGCGCGATCTGGGCGCTGCGTGACAGCGCCGGGTGGCAGCACGTGAAGATCAGCCGCAGCCGATCGTCGCGTGTGGTGGGTTGCGGCCAGGTGAGCTGGGCGAGCTTGGCGCGATAGTTCGATTCGCGCCGCAGCACATCCAGACCGCGCCGCCGGGCCACGGTGAACAGCCAAGCGTCCGGCCGTTCCGGGACGCCCTCTGCCGGCCAGCGGCGCAACGCGGTCTCGATCGCGTCCTGCACCAGGTCCTCGGCGGCGGAGAAGTCGCCCAGCAGGGACACCAGGGAGGCGGCCAGGCGGCCCGCGTGCTCGCGCACCACGCGGGCCAACGCCTCCTGGCTCGCCTGCGCGCCTTCGGGCTCACCTGTCGAGGCGGTCATGAGGCGGGACGGATCTCCACGATGGGGCAGGCAGGCCAGGTACGGGCCAGCGCCAGCGCCTCGTCCAGGTCCGCCACCTCGACCTCGGCGAACCCGCTGACCACCTCCTTGCCCTCCACGAACGGCCCATCGGTGACGACCGGATCTCCCTGATCCAGCCGCACGGTGGTCGCGGTGTGCACGGGGTGCAGGTGCGTGTGGTGGGTGATCTTGTCGGTGTTTTCGGCAAACCAGCGGCCCACCGCCTCGTAGGCGGCCTGCTGCTCCAGCTCGCCCATCGCCGCCAGTTCCTTGGCGAACTGTTCGGTTTCGACGAACATCAGCACGTATTTCATGCCGGAACTCCTCGGTCCTGTCGTATGAGCGGGTGTAGGGCGGTGTGCTGTCAGCTTGCCGGGAGGGTGGCGTACAGGTCGACACCGTTGCCGTCCGGGTCGGCCACGGTGGCGTAGCGCATGCCCCAGAACGCGTCGAAGGGATCGGCGATCCCGCGGTAGCCGGCCGCGACCAGCTCGGCGTACTTGGCGTCTACCCCAGCTGGGGTCTCGAACTCGAAGCACAGCAGGGTGCGCGGTCCGCCGGTCGGCGCCGTCCAGCCGGGCAGGAACGGGGTGCGAAAGCCCTCGGTGTCCAGCATCACATGCAGCCCGTTCGGCAAGTCGCAGCCGGCGTGCTCGGGCGAGTGGGGGTCGAGCTTGAACTCCAGCCCGAGCCGGGCGTAGAAGGCGATCGTCGCGTCCATGTCGGACACCACGATGTCGATGGTGTTCAGGGTCGGATTCATGATTTGCTCCTGTCGATCGGTCGCTGACGATTTCTCCAGGCCGTCGCGGTTGCGCCTGGCACGACGTCACCCGGCCCGCGACCGGGCATAGCCGCTCACGGCCCTCCCCTCAAAGACGATTGGCCGAGCCCTCGATACGACACGGGCGCCAAAATCTTCGCCCACCGGAGTCGGCCAAGGTGATTGCCAAGGTGGTGGGCTGCTCCCGCGCCATGACGACACCGCTTTCCGCACCAACGATGGCCGGCGTCTACCCCGCGCTCGCCCGCGAGCGGCGTCGGTCAGCTGAACGACTCAACGCCGGCGCTGAGGACGGTGACTCGAGGGGCTCGCGGATCCCTGTGAGATGGCGACGCTTGAAGACGTGTAGTCGATCCGGTCTCCCGAAGTGACGAAACGATCTGCGGGCCATGGGGCGGCCTGGTCCGCCGGCTCAGCGGGCGGCTCGAAGCGGCCGCCGCCGGCGGGCTCCTCCGGTATACGAACGCTCACCGCTATCTCCGGGGGATCATGAACCTCATGCCGCAGCGGTGAGGCGCGGCACCCCGCACAAGGCGGACGATGCCCGCAACCTGGCGGACAGGCGCGCGCTGAGCTGGGCAAAAGCCTCGGCAGGACGCCGCCGATTTCCCGTGCGCCCAGACCCTAGACCTTCGAGGCCGGCTTCCAGTCCTGGACGAGGAGCCCGAGCAGCACCTCGTCCAGGAACTCGCCCATCACCCAGGCCGAGGAGCGCAGCACGCCCTCGCGGACGAAGCCGTTGCGCTCGGCGGAGCGCAGCATCGCGGCGTTGTCCGAAAGCGTCTCGATCTGCAGTCGCTGCAGGCCGCGCACGACGAAACCGTAGTGGCACAGCACCGCGACCACGTCGGTGCCGTAGCCCTTGCCGCGGGCCGACGGCAGCAGCCCCAGCCCGATGTGCGCGGACCGGTTGTGGTTGTCGATGCCCCACAGCGTCGCGGTGCCGACCAGCGTGCCGCCGTCCAGCTCCACGACCGAGAACGGGACGTGCCCTTGCTCCCTGTCGTCCACCACGAGCCGCGGATCCTTCGAGCCGGGTGTGATCGGCCGCCACGGCCGGCCTTCGGCCCGCGAGGAGTTGACCACGTCGTCGTAGAGCTCGGCCAGCAGGATCGGAATGTCGTCCTCGTACCGGGCCCTGAGCCCGACTTTGTTACCTCTTAGCATGCAGGCTTCCTATCCGACCGGGCTGTCCGGCGGCAAACCAAGCCCATCCTGACCGGTGCTCTCGACCGAGTTCGCAGACAGTCACGCTGTGCCTCATCCGCCACAATTCGAGTGCACCATGAGCGCGGCCGGGTGTTGCATGAGTCAGATGATCGACGAACCGCTGGAACGACTCCGCGCCGCCGCCCGACGCACCCGTGAACTGGCCCTGAATCGGGCGGGCACCGGCCTGGGCCACCAGGACGCCGCCGACGCCGCCGACGACGTCGGCACGATCGGGACGGACGATGCCCTCGGGTTCGACCCGTTCCCCCTGCTCGAAGCCCTCCATCACAACGGCGTTCGAGTCGTAGTGATCGGGCAAGTCGCCGGCATCATGCATGGATCCACCGAACTGACCGGCGACCTGGACCTGCTCTGGGATGGCGCCCCGGCTCACGCCCCAGCCCTGGCGGCCGCCTTCACCTCCGTCAACGCCCAACTTATTGATGAAAAGGGCAACCCCGTACCAACTCGTCCCGACTCCTTTCTCCGCCCTAAAGTGCAGTTCACCTCACCCGGAGCCAGCGGCGACTGCTGCACCCCAGCGCTTCCCTGGGGCAACCTTCGAGTCCGAGAGTTCCTCGACCGCGCGATCACCGCAGTCGACCCGGGCGGCCTGGAAGTTCACTACGTCTCCCGAAAAGACCTGATCCAGATGCGTCGCGCCATAGGCCGCCCCAAGGACCTCCGCCGAGCAGACGAACTGGACTCGTTCGCCCCAGACCGCCGAGGTTGACGGTCCACCTCCAACTCTGCCGAAGGCCGTTAGGGGGATTAAGGCACCTTCTCAGACCAGCAGTCCCAGAATTTTGGGCGTTTCCCGGGCCGTGAGATGCCCGAGAAGGTGAGCGATCTCAGAAGCAGAGGGGGACCGTTCCCGACGTCCCGGTGTCCAGACCGCGCTCGGTGGGCTACAGCGGTCCGCGGTGCCAGGGGCCGCGGATGGCGTAGGTGCGGCCGGGCGGCTCCAGTGCGGTGGTGCTGCCCAGGTTGTTGACGAACAGCGTCGAGCCGTCGGGGCTGAAGCAGGCGCCGGCCAACTCGCTGTCGTCGCTGATGTTGACGGCGAACTCGAACGGCTGGCCGCCTGGGTCCAGGCCGATCAGCCGGTTGACGTTCTCCAGGCCGGGCGCGAGCGGGTGCGGGTCGGCGTCGGCGTCGGAGGCGTCGTCCTCGCAGAGCACGATGCCGCCGCGCGGGGTGAAGGTCAGGTTGTCCGGCGAGTCGAGCTCCTTGCGGCCCGGTGACTCGTACACCAGCACCAGGGTGCCGCCGTCGCGGCGGCTGGGGATGTACTGCCAAACCTGGCCGTAACCCTCGACGTATCCGTCGGCGTTGGGCGGGTCGCCGTTCTTGGCGTCGCCGCCGCTGGTGGAGTTGAAGAAGATGCTGCCGTCGCCGTACCAGCAGCCTTCGAGGCGGTTGAACTTGGCGCCGCCCTTGGCCAGGCCCTGCTGGGTGCAGGTCTGCGCGCCGTTCTCGAGGTCGGGGTCGGGGTCGTCGATGCGCACCCATTCGACCGGGAGTCGGGCGCCCATCTTCTGGCCTTCGCGGCAGTCGTAGTTGTCGACGCCTCTGATCTTGAGCATTTCCAGGACGCCGCCGGCGGCCAGGTTGCGCGGGTCCGTGGGGCGGAAGCGGTAGAAGCCGTCGGGCTTGCCGGAGTCGTCTTCGGTCTCGTACACGTAGCCGGTGCGTGGGTCGACCGCGATGGCCTCGTGGGAGAAGCGGCCCATTGCGGTTAAGGGCTGGGATGCGGCGGGCTTGCCGGGTTCGGGGCCGTTCAGCGGCACCTCGAAGATGTAGCCGTGCTTCTGCCGCCAGCCCTGGTTGGGGCCGGCCGTGGTCTCTTCGCAGGTCAGCTAGCCGCGCTGGTGCAGCATCATGCCGCCGGCACAGTTGACGATCGTGCCGTTGAGGCTGACGAAGTGCCGGAGCACCTCGCCGGTGCGCAGGTCCACCTCCAGCGTGGTGGTGCCGGCGACGCCCAGTTCGTCGTAGCGTTCGGAGCCTTCGACGTGCACCCGGCCGGTCGGGGCGCCGGGTGTGGTGCGTACCTCGTGGTTGCGGATGAGCCGGACGGTGTGGCGGCGCGTGCCGGGGAAGGCGGCCATGCCGTCGTGGGCGATCGGCGTGGCGACGCCGTCGGTCATGGGCGTGCCGGTCTTGCCGAGGACGACGTAGGAGAATCCGGCAGGCAGGGCGAGCAGTTCCTCGCCGGTGTTGCGGGACTTGGTACGGCGCAGCTCGCCGTAGCCGAGCTTGTCCGGGTTGACGGGGGAGCGGCCGGCCTCGGCCCAGGCGGCGTGCGCGCCGAGCGTGTTCATCGCGACGCCGGCGGCCAGCGCGCCGCCTGTGGTGGTCAGGAAGGACCGGCGGTCAACGGAAACCATGATGATTCCCCTCAGGACGGTCAAACACCTACATGTCTATACGGTGACCATTTGGTGAACAAGGGCTTACGTACGGAACCCTGTTCCCTGCAGGCGCTACGTCCGCGCGAGTCAATGGCGGGCCGCATGTTGCAGCGCATCCCATGAGCTGCCCGGAGGAGGGCTGCAGGAAAGATCCAGATCGATGATCGGCGCAGTAGAGCGCGCATCGCGCTTCGCTGATTAGAGATCTGGCAAATTAGTTCGGTGTCTAACCTGTGTGCGACAGGTCAGGTCGGCGTTCGTCTGCGTGGCGTTCATCGTGGCGTGTCCCTGTCGATATTCATGGATGTCAATATTGATGCTCATGAATACGTTGGAGGTCCTGGAGTGCTGCTCGCCGTTGGCGCGTGAGCCGCTGGCCGAGGATCAGGCGGTGGGGTTGGCGCGGGCGTTCAAGGCGCTGGGGGATCCGGTACGGCTGCGCATCGTGTCCCTCGTGGCCGGCCACGAGGGCGGCGAGGCATGTGTGTGCGACCTGACGGCGAGCTTCGACCTGGCTCAGCCGACGATCAGCCATCATCTCAAGGTGCTCAAAGACGTCGGCCTGCTGACCAGCGAGCGGCGGGGCTCGTGGGTGTACTACCGGATCGTGCCCGACCGGCTCGCCGAGCTCGGGGCGCTGCTGGCGGCACCCGTCCAGGCGACCGCCGAGGTCGACCGGTGAGGCGCCGGCTGCTGGCCGAGTTCCTCGGCACCGCGCTGCTGGTGACGGTGGTGGTGGGGTCGGGGATCATGGCCCAGACGCTGTCGCCGCGTGACGTGGGCCTGCAACTGCTGGAGAACTCCACCGCCACCGTCTTCGGCCTGGCCGTCCTCATCGTCGTGCTGGGCCCGGTCTCCGGAGCGCACTTCAACCCGGTCGTGTCCCTGGCCGACTGGTGGCAGGGACGCCAGAGCGGCCACGGCCTGTCCGGCGGCGAGCTCGGCGGCTACGTGGTCGCTCAGGTGCTGGGCGCGGTCGGCGGTGCGGTGCTGGCCAACGCGATGTTCGACAAGCCCGTGATCGCCTGGTCGAGCACGCCGCGATCGAGTCCGCATCTGTGGCTGGGGGAGGTTGTCGCCACTGCGGGCCTGGTGCTGGTGATCTTCTGTCTGACCCGCTCGGGACGTACGGCCGTCGCGCCGCTGGCGGTGGGCGGCTACATCGGGGCGGCGTACTGGTTCACCTCCTCCACCAGCTTCGCCAACCCCGCGGTCACCGTCGGCCGGGCGTTCTCCGACACCTTCGCCGGCATCGCCCCCGCCTCGTTGCCCGGCTTCATCGCCGCCCAGGCGGTCGGCGGCCTGATCGGCCTGGCGCTGGTGCACGGCCTGTTCGGTCGCCCAACGGTGCGCACCGAAGGGCCGGTCGTCCCGCATGAAGGCACCCGCTGAACATCGGCCGCTTGACGCCCGCAGATAGCTCAATAATCATTGACTCAATGGATGTTGACGGGTTTGGCTCGTTGGAGGCCCGGGCTCGGGTGCATGCGGCGCTCGGCGACCCGGGTCGGCTGGCCATCGTGGACCGGCTGCTGATGGGCGACGCCTCTCCGGGCGAGCTCGGCCAGGTGCTGGGCATGCCGACCAACCTCCTCGCCCACCACCTGAAACTGCTGCAGGAGGCAGGCGTCGTCGAGCGCCGCCGCTCCGAGGGCGACCGCAGGCGCACCTACCTACGCCTGATCCCCCGATCCTTGTCCGGCCTCGTGCCCGCCACCATCCGTCGCGCCCCGCGCATCGTGTTCGTCTGCACCCACAACTCCGCCCGCTCCCAACTGGCCGCCGCCCTGTGGGGCCGTGCCAGCGCCGTACCGGCCGCCTCGGCAGGCACGTCACCCGCACCGCGCGTCAACCCCCGCGTCCTCGCCTTGGCCGCCCGCCACGACCTGGACCTCGCCCGCGCCACGACCCGGCACGTGGATCAGACGCTCCGCCCCGGAGACCTGGTCGTGGCCGTCTGCGACGCCGCCCACGAGCAGCTCGCCGGCCTCGACCGGCTGCACTGGTCCATCCCCGACCCGGTCCGTGCCGGCAGCGACGAGGCGTTCGAGCAGGCCTACACCGACATCGCCGACCGCGTCCAACGGCTGGCACCCGCCATCCGCCCCCCGAAGGAGTGAGCCGTGTCGCAGACCCACCACCACCCCGGCCTGTCCGTCGACCAGCAGCACGCCCTGCTCACCGCGGCCCGCCGGCTGGCCGGCGAATTCACCGGCACGTTCGGCACCGAGACCATCGAACGGTTCCTGCACACCAGCTACGACCAGTTCGCCGCACACAGCACGATCCCCAACTACCTGCCGCTGCTCGCCGAACGCTTCGCCCGCCAGCGCCTGCACGCCCTGGCCCGCCTGGAAGGCCACCGCGACGGGCGGCCCATCGTGCTGTTCATGTGCGTGCACAACGCCGGCCGCTCCCAGATGGCCATGGGCTTCTTCCGGCATCTGGCCGGAGACCGTGCACGGGCCTGGTCCGGCGGCTCCGAATTCGCCACCGAGATCAACCCTGCCGCGGTCGCCTCCATGGCCGAACGAGGCATCGACATCTCCAAGGAGTTCCCCAAGCCGTGGACGGAGGAGATCGTCCGCGCCGCCGACGTCGTGGTCACCATGGGCTGCGGCGACGCCTGCCCGGTTTACCCCGGCAAGCGGTACCTGGACTGGGAGCTGGACGATCCCGCGGGTAGGAGCCTTGAGGACGTGCGACCCATCCGCGACGAGATCGAGCGCCGCGTCCGCGACCTGCTCGACGAACTCGAAGTCCCTGCAACCTGAGAAATGGAGCCCTTTGCGTGAACGACAAGCCCAGCGTGCTGTTCGTGTGTGTCCACAACGCCGGCCGCTCCCAGATGGCCGCCGGCTGGCTGGCCCACCTGAGCGGAGACCGTATCGAGGTCCGTTCCGCCGGCTCGGCCCCCGCTGACCAGATCAATCCGGTCGCCGTCGAAGCCATGCGCGAGGTCGGTGTCGACCTCACCGGCCAACAGCCCAAGATCCTCACCGTGGACGCGGTCGAAGCCTCCGACGTGGTCATCACCATGGGTTGCGGCGACGCATGCCCGATCTTCCCCGGCAAACGCTACGAGGACTGGAAACTCGACGATCCGGCCGGACAGGGCATCGAGTCCGTACGGGCGATCCGCGACGAGATCCGCAGCCGGATCGACACGCTCATCAAGGAGCTGTTGCCGGGCAACTAGCACGGCGAAGAAGGGACGGGCGGGTGGTGTCCGTCCTGGCGGCCTTCACGATCACTCCGACTCGGGCCTGTGCCGCGACGCCACCCGGGCAGGCCGCCATGATCGGCCGGGATCAGGCCTCGGGCCCATCGCCGGCTCTGCTCGGCCTCAGGGGGAGGAATCTCGGTCGCACCCGCAGCCCGCTTCAGCCTCGTGATTGGTGCCCGACTGTGCGGTGGCCGGGGACTGCGGTGGGGGTGGACAGCAGGCATTGAGGCCGGCTTGCAGATCTGACAGTGCTTTGCCGATGCGGAGCGGGTCGGCGCGGTAGTAGGCCGTCTTCCACTCCCGGCGGGAGGGGAGCACGCCGCCGTCGCGCAACGTCGCCAGATGGGTGGAAGTGGCCGACAGGCCAGCGACATGCGCGCGGCGGCCTCGTTAACGGTCAGCTCGGCGCCGTTCGTGCTCATGGTCATGGCATCGCCACACCATCATCATATTGTCATTTCTTGATGTGAGGATATGATGTGGATCGTGACTACCTCCGACGAGCCGAAGACCCATGATGTCGTGGTCATCGGCGGCGGCCAGTCCGGCCTGGCGGCCGCCCGAACCCTGCTGGACGCCGGCCTGACTCCCGTACTGCTGGAAGCGACTGATCAGGCCACCGGCTCGTGGCCGCGCTACTACGACAGCCTCACGCTGTTCTCCCCGGCCCGCTACAGCTCCCTGCCCGGCATGGCCTTCCCCGGCGATCCGCACCGCTACCCGCACCGCGACGAGGTCGTGGACTACCTGACCCGCTACTCCCGCGACCTCGCCCGCCGGGGAGTGGAGATCCGTACCGGTGCCCGCGTGGTCTCCGTGGAACCCGATGGGCAGGCCGGCGAAGAGGGCTTCACCGTACGGCTGGCCAACGGCACCGCGCTGAACGCGCCCGGCGTGATCGCCGCCACCGGCTCGTTCGACAACCCTCACCTGCCCCGCTTCGAAGGCCAGGCCGGCTTCGCAGGGGAGATCCTGCACGCGGCCACGTACATAAATCCGGAGCTGTACGCCGGCAAGCGGATCGTCGTGGTCGGCGCCGGCAACTCCGCCGTCCAGATCGCCTACGAGCTGGCCGAGATCGCCACGGTGACGCTGGCCACCCGGGAGCCGATCCGCTTCCTCAACCAGCGTCCGCTGGGCAAGGACGTGCACTTCTGGTTCAGCGTCACCGGGTTCGACCGCCTGCCCGCCCGGCTCGTCAGCGCTCCGCCCACCGGCCCCGTGCTCGACGAGGGCGTCTACCGGCAAGCGCTGCTGAACGGCCGCGTCGACCGGCGGCCGATGTTCACCCGCCTCGACGGAGACGCGGTGGTGTGGGCCGCCGGCCACCGCGAACGCGTCGACGTGGTGCTGCCGGCCACCGGATACCGGCCACACCTGGACTACCTGCATGGTCTTGGCGCCTTGGATGACAGCGGCCACCCCCGCCATGACCGCGGCCTTTCCACCACCCACCCCGGCCTCGGCTTCCTCGGGCTGGAATGGCAGCGCAACCCGGCCTCCAACAGCCTCCGCGGAGTGGGCCGCGACGCCCGCTACCTGGTCGGCAAGCTGAAGAGCCACCTGAGCGCGCGCCGCCATCGCACGGCGGCATAACGCCCGAGGTGACGCTCGGCTTGGCCGTACGGCGCTCCTGCCGCCGCCAGTTGCAGGTCGTCCGGTCGCTGATCACCAGGTCGTGGGCGAGCTCCTTGATGGTCCGACCGGCCTTGAGCAGATCAAGGACCTTGCGGCGGAACTCGGGGGGATAGCTCCTGGGCATGCCGACCTCTCTGGAGCTCCTTCTTCGGGGGCCGTCGGATTCTCCTGACCCGGGAAACTCTTCGACGCTTCCTAATGGTTGCCTCCACGCAGAGCCGATCACTACTCTGAAAGGAGCGTGCGAGGGCGCTGCCAGTCCGCGGGCAGGGATTTTCCCACCTCGAGCAGCACGTCAGCGCACTGGACAAGACCAACCTCTTTCCGGCCGGGCAAGCGGACCTCGGCGACGAAGGAGGTTGCGATGTCCGTTCGTCATTTTGAGCTGCCGGCCCATCCGAACCTGGAGTACTACCGCAAGCAGGCCAAGCACCTGCATCACGCGTACGTGGCGGGCGATGCGGCAACCGGAGCCCGGGTCGCCGACGTGCTGGGCGATCGAGCCGCCGAGCGGTTCCTGCTCAGCGACGCCCTGTTCGTGCTCGCTCAGGAACACGGATTCCGGACCTGGGCCGAGTTCCGCGCCCACGTCGAAAGCCGCGGCACCACCGAGGAACGGCTGGTCTCCCGCCTCATGGGGATCAGGCCGGACATCTACGCCTCGATGGCCGACGCCCTCCTCGTCGAGTTGCGCCGCGACGATCCCGGCGCGCTGCGACGGTTGCGGGCGTACGTGCCCCGGCACGCCACCGCGACCTCCGCGGCGACCGCCGAGCTTCGCGACGCGCGGCTGATCATCGCGCGGGAGCTCGGCTTCCCGACCTGGCAGGAGCTCGTGTCGTTCACCGAGAAATCCCGGCGCGATCTCGGCGAACGTCGGGAGAAGCGGCGGCAGCTGCACCGCGAGGCCGAAGCCCTGCTGGCCGGCGATACCGATCGGCTGGCCGGTGTGACCGACGAGCAGGCCGACACCCTGCTGCACATGCTCGCGGGCTTCGACACGATCCCCGGCGCCCGGCTCGGCAAGGCGCTCGGCGTGCCGCGCGCCGCAGTCGATGTCCTGCTCGGCAAGGCCACCGACCTGGATCTCCCGCTCGCCTGGGCTGCCCGCTTCAACCGGGTCGAATACGTGCGGCTGCTGCTGGAGGCCGGCACCGACCCTGGCATCCGGAAATGGGGCATCACCCCGCTGGAGGACGCCATTTACCGCGACAACACGGAGGTCGTCGACCTGCTCGCCGGGCACGCCATCGTCCCGCGGGCGCTCTGGACGTATGCCGCCTGCGGCAGGCTGGATCTGGTGCGGGCCTGTTTCGACGCGGACGGCAGGCTCCGGCCGGACGCCGCGTCGGCGCGCCCCGACCTCGCCGACACCGGCGCGGGCTTTCCGTCTCGGCTGCCGGCGACCGATGATCCGGAGGAGATCGTGGGAGAGGCGTTCGTCCATGCCTGCCAGCACGGCCGGATCGAGGTCGTGCGCTGGTTCCTGAACCGCGGCGTCCATCCCGACGTCGCACCCTACCTGGGGCGCACCGGCCTGCACTGGGCAATCCCGGGCGGTCGTCTCCACGTGATCCGCCTGCTCCTGGAGCGCGGTGCCGACCCCTCCATCCGCGACGATCTCCTCCAAGCCGACGCCGACGGCTGGCTGCGCATAGCCTTCGCCGCTCGCCTGCACGATCCCGTGACGCAGCAGCTCCACGATCTGATCGAGTCTCGATCGCGCTGAGTTGCCGCTGCGGGTCCGGGCTGCCCACCGC
Source organism: Nonomuraea turkmeniaca (assembly GCF_005889735.1). Lineage (GTDB taxonomy): Bacteria > Actinomycetota > Actinomycetes > Streptosporangiales > Streptosporangiaceae > Nonomuraea > Nonomuraea turkmeniaca. The sequence continues at coordinate 4,397 of NZ_VCKY01000166.1, read as the reverse complement.
ACGTATCGCCCTGGCTCTCTTCGGCTTCGAGCCCACGCGGGACTCGCCTCCGACCTTCGGGTCCGCCCGGGCGATGGTTGTCTTGAGCCAGGGTCCCGCGATGGCGATGGCGATCGCGATGGAGGATGAGTCGGCGGCGATGCGGGCGGAGGGTTCCTGGCCCAGGAGGAGGTCATGGCCGAGGCGGTCAGCTCATCGTGTCGGTCAGCCCGACCGGCACCATATCGACGACCTGATCGGCATCGGGCACCGAGCGCTCCCGGGAACCGAAGAGCTGTCGGACGTCGGCGCGATGGGCCTTGATCGTCCGGCCGTCCCGCTCATGGACGTGGCGTAAGTACTGACAGGTCTTCGAGCTGAACCCAGAAATTGGCTACGGCTTGGATCGGCCGAAGATTTCCGCTACGGCCATCACCCCGCGCGCAGCCGCGCCAGGTGGTAGTCGAGCAACGCGGCAACCTCCTCGGGCGTGTAGTGCCCGACCAGGGTGGCGTTCACGACGCCTTGCGCGAAGGCGTACAGGATGCTCGCCTCCTTGCCGGCATCCAGGTGGGCGGCGAGTTGCCCGGCGGTCTGGGCGGCCCTGATCTGCTCGGCGAAGAAGGACAGCAGGAGCGGCAACCCGAGCCGCATCGCGGCCGCCTGGTCCTCGGACACCACCGAGCTCGCCTGGAACGCCAGCCCGATGCGGTTCAGATAGCTGCGCTCCTCGTCCAGTGGCAACAGCTCCAGCACGGTCGCCCGCAGCACGTCGAGCGGCGTGGACTGGTGCGCGGCCACGGCAGCCACCCGTTCCCCGATCCAGATCCCGATGCGTTCCAGCGCCAGCAGCAGCATCTGGTCCTTCGTCGTGACGTAGTACTGCACCGCCCCCATGGACATCCCGGCCTCGGCAGCGACCACCCTCAGGCTGACGCTCTCCATGCCCTTGTCGTGGATGACGCGGTGCACGGCCTCGGCGATGTGTCGCCGCCGGGCCTCGTGGTCGACGATCTTCGGCATATCTCGCCACTTTCTCATGCGAGTGCATGGCAAAACCATCGTTCTCGTTTATCATGCGACTGTATGACAAAAGGGAGTGGCGGGGGCGATCTGGATGCGGGTTCTGATCATCGCAGTCGGCACGCGCGGGGACGTGGCGCCGTACACGGGGCTGGGGGTGCGGTTGCGCGAGGCCGGGCACGAGGTGACGATCGCCGCGCACGAGCCCTACGCGGAGCTGGTGACCGATGCGGGCCTGGAGTACATACCACTTCCCGGAGACCCGCTCCCCGCGCTGACCGGCCGTCTCGCCGTACGCATCAGCGCCTTCAAGGAATACAGCGAGCAACTCATGGAGGGCATGGCCGAGCTCGCCGGGCACAAGGCCGACCTGCTCCTGCTCGGCATGGCGGGCGCGCTGGGCTGTCACGTCGCCGAGGCGATGGGCGTGCCGAGCATGGGGGTGCACCTGCAGCCGATCGACCCCACGGGGGACTTTCCGCCGGTCATGAGCCTGTTCCACCGGTCGCTCGGGCGGTGGGGGAACCGCGGGGCGGCCCGGCTCGCGTTCGAGTTGCCCGCCGCCGGCCCGCTGCTCGCCGGGTTGAGCACCAAGATGCGGGCCCGGCTGGGGCTGCCCCCGATGACCCCGCGTGCCCTCTACGGCGCCGGGAGACCACGCGCTGGCCGGTCTTCCACGGGGTCAGCCCGCTGGTGCTGCCGCGCCCGGCCGACTGGCGGCCCGGGCTGGAGATCACGGGTTACTGGTGGCCGCTCCGGCCACCGGGCTGGCAGCCGGATCCGGTGCTGCGTGACTTCCTGGCGTCGGGGCCCACACCGGTTTTCGTCGGCTTCGGCAGCCTGGCGGGCACGCGGGCCGAGCAGTACACGGAGCTGGCCCTGCACGCGCTGCGGCGGGCCGGGTTGCGCGGTGTGTTGCAGACCGGCCTGCGGGGACACCTCTCGGACGATGTGCTGGCGGTCGGCGACGTGCCGCACGACTGGTTGTTCCCCCGGATGGCCGCCGTCGCCCACCACTGCGGCGCCGGCACCACCGGGAGCGGGGTGCGGGCGGGGGTGCCCGCCGTGGCCGTGCCGGTCATGCACGACCAGCCGTTCTGGGCGTCCAGGCTGACGGCACTCGGCGTGGCTACGGCCGCGATCCCGTCTCGCCGCCTGACGCCCGCACGGCTGGCCGCCGCGCTCACCACCGCGGTCACCGACCCGGCCTACCGGCAGCGGGCCCAGGCCCTGTCGGTCCGGGTCTCGGCAGAGGACGGCGCGGCCCCCGTCGTCGAGGCGGTGAACCAGCTCCGGGTTACCCGAGGGCCCGGCCGCCGACCAAGGTGACAGGTCGCACTGGAGGCGCGCCTTGCCGTCCTGGACAGCGACCGCATCAACTGGATCAGGAAGGCGTCGCGGGCGTGCCGAGCCAGGCCGAGCAGCACCCCGATCTCCTCATCCGACAGCCACTCATAGCCCGAATGAGACCCGGAACTTATAACGCACCACATCCCGGATCAGAGGCGGATGTTGGCGGCGATCGGTAGGTGGTCGCTGCCCGTCCTGGAGAGCGATTGCATCTCGGTCACCGTCATCGCGCGGCTCAGGATCTGGTCGACGCGCGCCAGCGGGGCGCGGGCCGGCCAGCTGAAGGCGAAATCGCGAGGTGGGGCGGTCATCAGCGAAAGGACCGGGCGCAACCCGCGGTCGTCGACGGTGCTGTTGAGGTCGCCGAGCAGGAGGATGCGGTCGATTGGTTCGGCGGCCAGCACCGCGCCGAGCCGGCGGGCGCTCTCGTCTCGGCGTACGGAGTCGAATCCGCCCAGACCGATTCGCACCGAGGGTAGGTGAGCGACGTAGATCGCGATGTCGCCGTGCGGGGTGCGGGCGACCGCGCGCAGCCCCCGGTTCCAGTCAGGGCCGACGTCGTGCGGGCGGATGTCCACCGGGGCCGCCTCGGCAAGGGGGTGGCGGGACCAGAGGCCGACCGTGCCGTGCACCGTCCGATACCGATACTCGGCGCGCAGCGCGGCGTCCCAGGTCGGCAGGGCTGCTGGTACGAGCTCCTCCAGGCCGATCAGGTCCGGCCGGGCCGCGATCAGCGCGCGCGCTGCGCCGGCCGGGTCGGTGTTCTCGTCACTGACGTTGTGCTGCACCGCGACCAGGTGATGTGGCTGCTCCTCTTGGGGCAACACATGCCCGCCGAACTGGACAAGCCAGGCGGCGGCCGGCAACAGCGCGGCCAGCGCGCTCACCGCGGAGCGCCGCCACCAGGCCAGGCCGAGCAGCACGGGAACAATCAGCGCGAGCCACGGCAGGAACGTCTCAACCAGGCTGCCGAGGTGGCCGATCCCATTCGGCACGGCCCGGGGGAAGGCCAGGACGGTGGCGGTCAGCGCCGCGAGTGCGAGCAGGACGACACGGAAGATCGGCACGGCGCGATCTTCGCAGGCTTCCGCCACTTCCGGTATCGCCTACGTCATTCGCACGTGAACGATGATGCGCAGAGGCCGCAGCCGTTCCGGGCGGTAGATGTCAGGAGCGAATCGACCAGGCGCTTTTCCTTCAGGATGCGGCAGCGAGGAGCGTCTTGACGTCCACGGGCTCACGGACGTACCCGTGCTCCCGCATGAGGTCGGCCATCCGCTGAAGTACCGAGCAAGCTCCTGATCGCATCTTCGCAGTTGAGGGTGTGGCGCCCAGAATATGGAGCTGGTGGACGGTTGGATGTGAGTCGTCAGGAGGTGCGAGCGTCGTAGTTCTCGTGGTTTGCCAGGACCTCGGTCATGTGCGCCTGCGCCCAGGTTCTGAGCCCGCGCGTCATGTGGTGGAGCGAGAGACCAAGGTCGGTCAGCTCGTAGGAGACGGTGACAGGGACGGTTGGCGTCACCGTACGGGTGAGTAGACCATCGCGCTCCAGCGACCGGAGCGTCTGGGTCAGCATCTTCTGGCTGACCCCAGCCAGAAGGCGAGAGATCTCGGAGTAACGCATCGCCTTCGGAGCGTCTGCGTGTGCTGCACCGGGCTGACGAGGGCTGTTGTCGCCGCCCAGCGCACACAGGATCAGGACGACCCACTTGTCCGAGATTCGGTCGAGCAGCCGTCGGCTGGGGCATGCTGCCAGGAACGCGTTGTACTCCACCTTGGCCTGAGCCCTCTTCTGGGCCGCCTTCATCGTCGTCACTGATTCGCACCTCTCACCTATGGGGGGTTACGCACTTCCAGGTACCTACTTCCTGACAGGAAGTTTCTCTTCCATGCTGATGCAGGGCGGCAGAACGCGCCACCCCCAAGTGCACGACGAAAGGCAACAGGATGAGCACACCCTCCCTCTCTCTTCCCGGCGGCATCTGGACTCTGGGTGACCTGACCGTCACCCGGTTCGGCTACGGCGCCATGCAACTGGCCGGCCC
>NZ_VCKY01000165.1 GCF_005889735.1 Nonomuraea turkmeniaca | reverse complement strand
GTTCGGGGGCGTGCCGACGCTGCTGCAGACGGCGCTGGTGACCGCGTCCGGGCCGGAGAACGCCGACGTGGCGACGTCCATGCAGACCACCGTCTACAACGCCGGCATCGCCGCCGGGTCGCTGGCCGGCGGCGTGGTGCTGGAGGACACAGGGGCCTGGGCGCTGCCGTGGACCGCGCTTCCGCTGGTGGCGGGCGCGCTGGCGGTCGTGGCCGCGGCCCGCCGGCACGCGTTCCCGCCTGGCCTTAGAGTCCGTGCCTGGCCAGGGGCTCGACGAGCTCGTGCTCCTCGTACGACAGATGCGACAGCAGGCTGTCGGTGAGCAGGTCCACGGCGGCACGCAGGTCGTCCAGGCGGCCGGCCGGGTCCCCGACGAACGCCACCAGCGCCCGGTCGATGCGTTCGAGGATCTTGTGGATGGCCTGGTGCTCCTCCTTGAGCCGGTCGAGCACCGGGGCGAGGGCGGGCTCGGCACGGCGCAGGTGGGGGAAGAGGACCGCGTCCTCGCCGGTGTGGTGCATGGTCACGAGCCGGCAGTAGGACTCGCAGTAGGCGCCGAGCGTCCAGTTGTTCTGGCGCATGGTCATGGCGTTGATGTGGGAGCGGGCGGCGTCCGCGTCGAGCGTGCCCGCGGCCACCTGGTCGATCAGATCGCGCAGCTGGGCGAGCTCGGTGCGCAGGTGGTCGTGCACGTCGATGAGGTGCCGGCCGTTGGCCTGCTCCCTGGGGGTGTAGCGCCGGTCGGGGTCGGGGCGCGAGGCGGTGGGCCGGGTGCTCTCGTCCCACACGCGGACGTCGCTCAGCCGCACGCCGTCGTCGGGGGTCGGTGTCACCCCCAGCGCGGGCGGCTGCTGGACGCCGGCCTGGGCGGCCGCTCCAGGCGCTGTCTCCCGGACACGTTCCACGGGGGCTTGCGTCCCCGGGGGGCGGCGAGCGGCGGCGACGAGCTCGCGTACGGCCGGCGCCGTCTCGGCGGCGAAGCGCTGGATCTGGCCCGGGTCGCCGGTCATGAGCGTGAAGACGCTGATGCCGTGCTCCAGAGCGAGCTCGGCGAGCTGGGCGGGTGGCAGGTCCTCGCCGAGGTTGAGCAGACGGCGGATGTCGCCGGGCGCACGACCGGCCTCGGCGGCGGCCTCGTCGATGACGTCGTTCCCTTCGGCGATCTTGGCCGTGGTCCCGAGGTGGGGAAGGGAGGGCAGCCAGCCGTCGGCGAGCCGTCCGGTGAGGCGGAGCATCCGGGGCTTGTACGCGCCGAGCCAGATGCCGATGTCGTGGGCGGGACGCGGTCCGCGCGGCGTGCCCTCGACCCGGTGGTGCACGCCGGGGAAGTGGACTCCGCCGGGCGCGTCTGTGTCCCAGGCGGCGCGGATGATCTGGATGCCTTCTTCGAGCGCCGCCACGGCCTCGCCCGGGCTCAGGCGCGGGGCGCCCATGGCGGCGATGGCGTCCCAGTAGCCGCCCGTGCCGAGGGCCAGCTCGAACCGGCCGCCGCTGAGGATGTCCAGGCTGGCGGCGGCCTGGGCGAGCATGGCAGGCGGCCGCAAGGGCAGCGGGTGCACGTTGCCCGCCAGCTTGATCGTGTCGGTGGCGGCCGCCACGTAGCCGAGCAGCGTCCAGGTGTCCAGGAGGGCCGGCTGGTACGGGTGGTCCTGGAAGGTGACGACGTCGAGCCCGGCGCGTTCGGCGAGCTGGGCCAGGGCTACGACGGTGTCGGGGTGCTGCGCGTACGGCACGATGTTGGCGCTGAAGAGCAGGTCGTGGCCGTAGTCGGGCATGAGGGGCTCCCTGGGCGCCATTAGTTGGTGTTACGAACAGTTGTTATGCGGAGAAAGTAGTTCGTATCGCCAACTACTGTCAACTAGACTCGGTCGCGTGGTCACCACGAAGGAGCCGCTCCCGGGGTTCACCGAGGCGCTCGTCCGCCTGGCGCACCTGGTGCAGCAGGTGTTCGACGAGGTCGCCAAGGAGCACGACCTGACGCCGCAGCAGGCCCAGCTGCTCTGCCTGCTCATCGACGGGCCCGTCGGGATGACGGAGCTGTCCCGGGCGCTGAATCTGGAGAAGTCAAGCCTGACGGGGCTCGTGGACCGGGCCGGGAAACGCGGCCTGGTGGCCCGCACCCGGGACGCGCACGATCGGCGGGCCTGCCGGATCGTGCTGACCCGGGAAGGGGAACGGCTCGGGGGGCAGGCGCACGACAGGACGACCGCGCGGCTGGAGGCGCTGGCGGGAGAGCTGCCGCAGGAGCACAGGGACCTGCTGGCGGCGGCCATCGGCGGGATCCTCGCGGAGCACGCCTCCCGGGCCGGGGCCCAACCGCGGGGGTCACGCGTCGGCGCGGAGGTCAAGCCGTAGCGCCGAGGTCGGGTGTCGTGGTCGGGCCTCGGCGTGGAGGTCGGGTGTCGTGGTCGGGCCTCGGCGTGGAGGTCGGGTGTCGTGGTCGGGCCTCGGCGTGGAGGTCAGGCGTCGGTGCGGGCCGGGTGGAAGACGTCGGCGAGGAACGCCACCAGGGCGGCCGTCACCTCGACGGGCCGTTCCAGCGGCGGCAAATGCCCCGTTTCCGGCAGGTCCACGCGGCGAGCGGCCGGGATGCCCGCGGCCAGCAGGCCGGACACCTCCTGGATGCCGCGCACGTCCGCCAGGCCGTTGATCACCAGCGTGGGCGCGGCAACCTCGTGGAGGCGGCCGGCAGCAGGCGGGTCGAGGTGGCGTTCGGAGGATCGGGGCCCGGTCCACGAGCGTTCGAACACCAGCCGGCACATCTCCACCGCCGCCTCCCACACCTCGCCGGAGAGCGCATCGCGCCCCCGGTCGGGACCCGCGACCTGCCACAACGTGTGCGCCTCCGCCATCGCGCGCACATCGGCGGGATTCACCGGCTCCGCGGCGCCCGCGCGGTAGCGGGCCAGGCGGTCGGCGGGCACCGAGCTGTGGACCCGCTCGCGGGCCTGCTCCAGCATGTCGGCCGGCCATGGGTGACCGCCCAGCCCCGAGCCGATCAGCACGAGCCCCGCGACGCGGGAGGGCGCCGCGAGGGCGGCCTCCACGGCGTACGCGCCGCCCATGGACGAGCCCGCCAGCACCGCCCGCTCCACCTCAAGCGCGTCCATGACGGCGAGCAGGTCCTCGTGGTGGCACACCTCGCCCTCGGCGTCGCCGGACCGGCCGGCTCCCCGGCGGTCGTACCGGATCACGCGGTAACGCTCTGACAGGGCCAGGAACTGGTGGTCCCACATGCGCTGGTCGGCCACGGCCGCGTGCAGCAGCACCACCGTGCCCGCCGGCGCCGCGGGCCCGGCCTCCTCGAACGCGATCTCGACGCCATCGACGATCACCATGGCCACGACGCTAGCGCCCGGCGGGGCGGGGAACCGGACCTGTTCGCCAGGGGCACATCGGTTGGTTGATAATGTCCACGGTTGGTATCGCGCGATAGATGGGGGTTCGCATGCGCCTCGGCAAGGTCACCGCTACCGCTTCGAGGCGAGGGCGCACCACGCTCTAGCCGGTCGCCGTCGGGCTCGTGCCGGCGGGCGATGCTCCTCGCCTGAAGCGGTCGCCTGCGTCAACGACCGTTTCCCCTTCCTGTCCGAGGAGCTCTTTTGCGTGCCTCCACATCCGCGCGTCTGGGCGCGGATTTCTCCAAGTTGTGGGCCGCGTCCGCGGTGTCCAACATCGGCGACGGCATCACCCTGGCGGCAGCGCCGCTGCTGGTCGCCTCACTCACCTCCGACCCGGCGCTGGTGGCCGGCGCCGTGTTCGCCCAGCAACTGCCCTGGCTGCTGTTCGGGCTGGTCAGCGGCGCGTACGTGGACCGGCTCGACCGCCGGCGGCTCATCGTGGCGGTCAACCTGCTGCGGGGTGTCGTGCTGGCCGCGCTAGCCGTCTCCGTGGCCGCGGACCTGGCCGCCATCCCGGTCATCTATCTGGCGTTCTTCCTGCTCGGCGCGGGGGAGACCCTCGCCGACACGGCCGCGGCGGCGCTCCTGCCCGCGATCGTGCCGCCCGACCGGCTGGCCTCCGCCAACGCCCGACTGATGGCCACGTTCACGGTGGCCAACCAGTTCCTGGCCAAGCCGATCGGCGCGGGGTTGTTCGCGGTCGCGGCGGCGCTGCCGTTCGGGGTGGACGCGGTGTCGTTCGCCGTGGCCGCCGCGATCGTGGCCACCGTACGTCCGGCGCCCGCGCAGCCGTACGAGCGCGGCGGCGGGCTGCGCGCGGAGATCTCGGCCGGGCTGCGGTGGTTGTGGCGGCATCCCCTCATGCGCACGCTCACCGTCAGCATGGGACTGGCGAACGTCGTGTTCGGCGCCGCGTTCTCGGTCTTCGTGCTGTACGCGCGCCAGCGGCTGGGGCTGTCCGAGATCGGCTACGGGCTGCTGCTCACCACCTTCGGCGTGGGCGGCCTGGTGGGCACCGGGCTCGCGGCGTGGCTGCGGGCCCGCTACGGGGCGACGGCGCTGCTGCGGGCCGGGCTGCTCGTCGAGGCGGGCACCCACGCCGCGCTGGCCGCCGTCACCGTGCCGTGGGCGGCCGCGGCGGTGCTGGTCGTCTTCGGGATCCACACGATGGTGTGGGGCGTCATCGTCGCCACGCTGCGGCAGCGGGTCGTGCCCGGCGGGCTGCTGGGCCGGGTCGGAAGCGTGAACGCGCTGGTCGACGTCGGCGGCGCGGCGCTCGGCTCGCTGGTCGGCGGGCTGGTCGCGCGGGCCCTGACGATCACCGCTCCATACTGGCTCGCCGCCGCCGTCATGACCGCCGTCGCCGCGGCCGCCTGGCGTCCCCTCGCCCAGGCCCGGTCCCTGTGAACGCCTCCCATGAAAGCGAACTCACTCATGCTGCCTGACGTGCTCAGGGCCGCCCTGGACAAGGCCTTGTCCCGCTACTCGCCACCGGAGCTGTCCCGGTCGGTCGCCCAGCTCACCGAGCGGTACCGCACCTCGTCGGCCGGCGGCACGCACCTGCGAGGCGAGGCCGACGTGGCCGCCTACGCCGCGTACCGCATGCCCGCCACCTACGCCGCCGCGGGCACCGCGATGCGCCGGGCGGCGGCGCTGGCGCGGGGCTTCCAGCCGAAGACGCACCTCGACGCCGGCGGCGGCACCGGCGCGGCCATCTGGGCGGCGGGCGCGATTTGGCCGTCGCTGCGGCAGGTCACGGTCATCGAGCACGACCCGCACGTCATCGACCTGGGCCGGCGCTTGGCCCGCGCGTCGGAGACCGCGGCCGTGCGGGGCACCACCTGGCGGCACGCCGCCATCCGCCCGGGCCTCGACCGGCCCCCGGCCGACCTGGCGACCATGTCGTACGCGCTGGGCGAGCTCCCCGAACAGGACCGTCCGGACGTCGTGCGCTGGCTCGCGGACGGCGCCACCATGGTGATCATCATCGAGCCCGGGACCCCCGCCGGCTACGCCACCATCGCCACCGCCCGGGAGGTGCTGACCTCGCAGGGCATGACCATCGTCGCCCCGTGCCCCCACGAAGGCCACTGCCCGATCCAGCCCGGACGCGACTGGTGCCACTTCTCGGTCCGGCTGCCCAGGACCCCTCTGCACCGCCAGGTCAAGGCGGGCACCCTGAGCTTCGAGGACGAGAAGTTCTCCTACGTCGCCGCCACGGCCGGCCCGTCGCCGCGCGCCGAGGCCCGGGTGCTGCGTCACCCGCAGAAACGCAAGGGCATGGTGTCGCTGCGCCTGTGCACCGCCGACGGCGGGGTCCGCGACGTGATCGTCTCCAAGCGGCAGGGCGAGCTCTACCGGCGCGCCAGGGACGTCGACTGGGGCGACGCGTGGCCGGGCTGACGGTTTCAATCGCACCAATACTCCACCGCCTGGAAAGTCCCCACAGGTTTTCAGAAATTGGCATGAACACCGAAGACCTGGTGACCTGCACCAAATTCACCGAGATCACGGAGCCATTGACGGGTAATAAGGAAACCCATACGATCTGACCGCTTTGCCATTATTCCTCAGCTAAAACGGGGCTTTCGCATGCTTTGCCGCATGCGACATCGAGGAGGACGTCATGCAGTCTGGCAAGCGGGGGGCTTTACGCCTGTGCGCGGTCTTCGCGGCGGCGGCCGTGCTACTCGGCGTCGGCGCCGTACCGGCAACGGCGACGTCGGCGGCGGCGGTCCAGGACGAAGCGCTGACCATCGAACCGTTCTTTGTGCCGATCGAACCCGACGGCAGTCCGGCCGCCGAGCCCAAGGCGGCGACCTCCGAGTCGTCCGCGGCAGCCGAGAAGGCGATCGTGGCCTCACGGGAGCAGGCCGTCCGTCGTGACAGCCTGTCCTACAGCGATCCCACGGTCCTGGCGGCGAGCACGGCACGCACACCGCCCGTCTCGCCCAACGAGGGCGAGGTCGAGCCCTGCTGGGACAGCGACGGAGGGCGCTCGGAGTTCGGGCGCGTCTACAACCGCTTCCTCTGGTGCCAGCGGGGCCGGATGGGCGGGACCATCTTCAAGAGCAAGGGCGTGCCGCTCGGCCGCGCGAGTTTCATCTTCCGGGCGGTCGCCTACGGCCGCGACGACGGCAACCGAAGCGTCAAGGTGTTCATGCGCGCGGAGAAGGACAGCGTCAGTTACGAGGGGTCCTCGAGCGACCTGCGGAGCGCGGTGCTGCACCTCTGGGCCGACTGCGACGACTGGCTGAGCGGCTGCTCGTCGGGCGGGGCGACGGCCGGCAACACCTTCGGGGGTTGGGACGACGACGACTCGTGGCACTCCTGGACCGTCCATTCCAGCGAGGTGGGCGGGAGCGGCCCCGACGCGGTGCGGCGGCACCTGTGGCATTTCAAGGTCAGGACCTTCCGGGTCGGCAGCTTCGATCCCGGTCCCCAGCCCATCGCCAGGTCTCACACGATCCGCTGCGACTCGGCGACCATGGGATTCCCGAAAAGCCGGTCCAAGGCCTGCATTTTCGACGACGTGATTCCGCACATGCAGTATTCCGTGCAGAATCCGAAGGTCGAGGAGGTGGCCAGGCACATCCAGTGCGCGCAGAATCCACCCTGCCTCACCTGGCCGCTCAAGGACGGCAAGTCCATTCCCGGGAAATTCGTCGACGGAAATCGCGACGTGCCCGGGTTGCATCGGATCATGGAGTCGCAGCCCGAGTACGGCAAGAACAGCTACCAGAAGACCCAGGCCTGCAACCGTGGATCCCCCTATCTCAGTCTGGGACTGCCTGCCGGCATGTACGACCCCACCCCGCCCCTCAAGCAGCAGTGCGACGAGTACCCGTTCGCCTCGACGAAGGAGGGTGCCGGCGTCGGCGACTGGAACTTCTCGGTGATGGGCGTGAACGGCCGGCAGAACAGCTGCGCCGGCGCCGCACTCGGCCGCTATTACAAGGATGACCGCATCCTCGTCTGGCGCGAGGAGGTCCCCGCCGACGCCCTGGACACCTACTACGTACGCATCAACGACAACAACGAGGACGGAGGGGATGACTACTGCGCCGACCAGAACGAGGGCGGCGGCGACCCGAACCAGCCACCCACAGTGAACGCGGGCGCCGACATGACGGGGCACGAGGGCTTCGCGACCACCCTGACGGGGAGCGCCAGCGACCCCGAAGGACCTGTGGCGGTGCACTGGACGTACGTCCCCGGGGCTGACACCGATCAGGGCGCCGCGTGCCACTTCAGCGAGCCGTACTCACCCGTGACGGACGTGACCTGCACCGACGACGGCACGTTCACGCTGACGCTGACCGCCAGCGACGGGGTGAACGCCGCCGTGGGCGACAGCGCCACCCTGACCGTCAGGAACGTCGACCCGCGAGTGCGCAAGCTGCTTGAAGGCATGAGCGCCGCAGAGGGTAAGGCGCAGGCTCCTCTGGCTGAGGTGCCAACGCCCGGCATCGCGTCTCCGCGACCGTGGCAGGTGTACCGGGCGGGCGACCCGGTCACCCTGACCGCGAACTTCACCGACCCCGGCCTGAACGACACCCACGAATGCGTGGTCGACTGGGACGACGGCCGACAGGAGACGTTCGAGGCCTCCGGCCTCACCTGCGAGCGGACCCACACCTATCAGCACCCGGGCATGTACACGATCAAGACCCGGGTGGACGACGACGACACCGGCACCGACGGCGACTCCGTCATGGTGATCGTCTACGACCCGGACGCCGGCTTCGTGACAGGAGGAGGGTTCATCGACTCCCCGCCCGGAGCGCTGGCCGAGGACCAGCAGACCACCGGCAAGGGGCACTTCACCTTCAATCCGATGTACCACAAGGCGGATGAGGGGCCCGCTCCCGGCGGTGGAAAGGTGAGCTTCCGCGTGGAGGGGACGGCCTTCGACCTCGACTCCCGCAGTATGGAATGGCTGGTGGTCGCACCCGACGGGAAGATCGCCGTGAAGGGGAAGGCCGGCGACGCGTACGGCTTCGTCCTCTACGGCTACGACGAGCCGGACAAGTTCCGGATCGTCGTCTGGCGCCTGGCGGACGGCCCCATCCCGGGCAATGACATCGTCTACGACAACCACCGCGGCGCCGGCTACGACCTTGACGTCGCCGGTCCGCAGGACATCAGGGGCGGCTCCATCAACGTCCACTGACATCCCGGTGGCAGACGGTGCCCGCGCCATGAATCGGCGCGGGCACCAGCGCTCGGGGAGGAACATGGAGTCATGCCTCGTCGCATCGCACGCCTGGAGATGGACGTCCTCGTCGTCCGTGGGACGATCTCACTGTTCGATGACGGTGGAGAGCAGATCGTCCCCGACCTGAACGACCTCGATCAGTGGCTCTTCACGGGGGACAACGCCATCGTGGCCGCCAGCGCCGGCTCGACCGACCACTTCGCCGCCGTGGCGATCGAGGCGTGGGACGGCGAGCCGCCCGGCTCCGGCCCGGCCTGGGAGGTGCAGGCCGACCGTACCCTCCGTCTCGGCAGCGGGGATCTCGAGGTGCACCCCCTGGTTCCGCCTCCCGGCACACAACTGCTGCGTGCGGGACCGCCTGGGCCGTACAGGCTGCGCGCGTACACGGCGGGACGCGCCGCGATCGCCGCACTCACCCCCAATCCGGACATCTACGCACTGCGCGGCGTCGAGCGCTTCCTCTTCCAGCTCTGGCCCGACAGTCATCGTTCTGCGTGAGGCGAGAAACGAGGCGCAGGCTCTGGCCGCTGTCGTGGGACCGCCCGTGCTCTTACGCGCGCGGCGAGAGATCCGTGACGTCGCCGAGCGACTCCAGCAGGTCGCGGAGCGTGCCCGCGAGCTCCTCGCGCCGCTCCGCGCTCAACGCGTCCAGCACCCGGTGCTCGGTCGCGACGTGGTCCGGCAGCGCCCGGTCGATCAGCGCGAACCCCTCCTCGGTGAGCGTCACGTAGACACCGCGCCCGTCCGACTCGTTCGGCGTGCGGGTCACCAGCCCGCGTTCCTCCAGCCGGTCCAGCCGCTGCGTGACCGCGCCGGAGGTGACCATGGACGCGCGCATCAGCTCGGCGGGCGTCAGCCGGTGGGGCGGATCGCTGCGACGCAACGTGGCCAGCACGTCGAACGAGGCCCTGTCCAGCCCGTGCGCGGCGAACGTACGCGCCAGCTCCGCATCGATCAGCCGGGACAGCCGGGACAGCCGGCCGATCACCGCCATCGGGGAAACATCCAGGTCAGGCCGCTGGGCGCCCCATTGTTTGAGAATGAAGTCGACGTGGTCTGCCACGGCCTCCACCCTACCGATGTCTTAGCGGTGAGGTAAATCACTGGCTAAGTAGCTTAGTGCTGAGATAGTTTGTCTTAGTGCTAAGTAATCGATGGACCGTCGTCCTGCTGACCGCGCTGACCCCCGCCATCTGGGGGACCACCTACCTCGTCACCACCGAAATGCTGCCGCCCGACCGCCCCCTGCTCGCGGCGCTGATCCGGGCGCTGCCCGCCGGGATCCTGCTGCTCGCCATCACGCGCCGCCTGCCCCAGGGGATCTGGTGGTGGCGGGCGCTGGTGCTGGGGGCACTCAACATCGGGGTGTTCTTGGCGTTGTTGTTCGTGGGCGCGTACCGGCTGCCCGGCGGGGTGGCCGCGACCGTCGGCGCCATCCAGCCGTTGCTGGTCGCCCTGCTGTCGGCCGGGCTGCTGCACGAGCGGCTGACCCCGCGCACCGTGGTCGCCGCCGTGGCGGGCGTGGCCGGGGTCGGGCTGCTCGTGTTGCGGGCCGACGCCCGGCTGGACGCCGTCGGCGTCGCCGCCGCGCTCGGCGGGGCTGCTGTCATGGCCGTCGGCGTCGTGCTGAGCAAGCGGTGGCCGTCCCCCGCGCCGCTGCTGGCCACCACCGGCTGGCAGCTCGTGGCGGGCGGCCTGCTGCTGCTTCCCGTGGCGCTCGTCGTCGAAGGTCCGCCGCCGGCCACGCTGACCACCGCCAACCTCGCGGGGTACGCCTACCTCACGATCATCGGAGCCGCCCTCGCCTACGCCCTGTGGTTCCGAGGGCTGCGGATCCTCTCGGCAACCAAGGTCACCTTCCTCGGGCTGCTCAGCCCGGTGGTCGCGACCGCGCTCGGCTGGGCCGTGCTCGGCCAGCGGCTCACCGCGGCCCAGGCGCTCGGCGCGCTCATCGTGCTGGGCGCGCTCGTCGCCGCCCAGCTCCAACCCACCCGCACGCGACCGCTGCCGGAGGCGGCGGCACCCCGCGTACTCATCGGAAAGGAATCATGAACACCATGCGCATCACCATCTTCGGAGCGTCCGGAGCCGTAGGCAGCCGGGTGGTGGCCGAGGCGCTGTCGCGCGGCCACGACGTGACCGCCGTCGTCCGCGATCCCGCTCGCCTGGCCCACACGCCCGCCCGGGTTCGGGCGGGCGACGCGTCGGACGTCGAGCACGTGGCCGCGTTGAGCGCCGGTCAGGACGTGGTGATCAGCGCGACCCGGCCCGCGCCCGGTTACGAGGGCGAGCTCCCGATCACCGCCAAGGCGCTGCTGGCCGGCGTGGCGCGGACCGGAGTGCGGCTGCTGCTCGTCGGTGGCGCGGCGGGGCTGACCGTGCCCGAAGCCGGCGGGCTCCCCCTCGTCGAGACTCCCGATTTCCCGCCCACGTTGCGGCCCATCGCGCTGGCCTGCAACGAGCAGCTCGAGGTCTGCCGCTCGGCCACGGACGCCGACTGGACGTACCTGAGCCCGCCGGCGTTGCTGGAGCCGGGGGAGCGTACCGGCGTCTACCGGGTCGGTGGCGACGAGCTGCTCGTCGACGCGCACGGCAGGTCGGCGATCTCCATGGAGGACTTCGCGGTCGCGCTGCTGGACGAGGCCGAGCTGCCCCGGCACCGCGGCAGCAGGTTCACGGTCGCCTATTGACCGACTCTGGCAGCATGATCGATACGTGGCCCGCCAGCGACCGAGGAGACCGGCATGAGCATCGCCCCGTACACCGTGACCGACCCCGTCGCCGAGCACGGCGAGGGACCCGTGTGGTCCGGCCGCTGGGGCGGGCTGCGGTGGGTCGACATGCTGGCCGGGGACGTGCTCGCGCTCGACGCGCAGGGCACGGTACGCCGTCGCCACGTCGGCGCGGTGGCCGCCGTCGTCCGGCCGCGCGTGTCCGGCGGCTACCTCGTCGCGGCCGAACGGGAGCTGCTGCTGTCCGACTCCGACGACCTGGACGCCCCGCTGCGCTCCCTGGGCGAAGCGTGGACCGACCCCGCGATCCGGATGAACGAGGGCGGCTGCGACCCCGGCGGCCGCTTCTACATCGGCAGCATGGCCTACGATGCCGCGCCCGGGCGCGGCTCGTTCTACGTGGCCGAGCCCGGGGGAGCCCTGCGCGTGGTGCTGGCGGAGGTGACGATCTCCAACGGGTTCGACTTCAGCCCGGACGGCTCCCTGGCGTATTACGCCGACACCACGACCGGCCGGGTGGACGTGCTCGACTCCGACCCGGAGAGCGGGCTCAGCGGGCGGCGCCCGTTCGCCGTCGTCGATCCCGCGCAGGGAGCGCCCGACGGGCTGACCGTCGACGCCGAGGGCGGGGTGTGGGTGGCGTTGTGGCAGGGCGGGGCCGTGCACAGGTACGACGCGGGCGGCCGCCTCGACGCGGTCGTCAGTCTGCCTGTACGCAAGGTCACGGCGGTGACCTTCGGCGGTGAGGACCTCGACCGGCTGTTCATCACCACCTCGGCCCTGGACGTGGACCGCGCCGAGCAGCCGGAGGCGGGCGCCGTCTTCGCCGCCGACCCGGGCGTGCGCGGCCGCCAGGTCTTACCGACGACGCTCTGACGGCCTACTGTCCGGCGAGGCGGCGTCTTCGTGGCGCGTCTTGGTGGGGGCGACGTCCATCCCGAGCCGGCGAGCGGGAAGGGCCGCTCCGGCGTCATCCGGCTCCAACATGGTCACCGGTGTGAACGTCGCCCATGGCTTGGACCGTCCGGCCCTGCCCGGCGGTTCCATGCTCCAGCGAAAAGTACGCGTCCGGCCGGCATCCGTGCGTCCAGCAGCGGGCGCTTCCCCGGCGGCCTGTTCAGGCCGCCGGCCGCAGCGTCATGGGAAGAGAGTGCAGCCGCCACGTGCCGGGGTCCGGCATGCGCGGGGGCTCCCCGGCGAGCGCCAGATCGGGGAAGCGGCGCAGCAGCGCGCCCAGCGCGATCCCGGTCTGCGTGCGCGCCAGCGACGCCCCGACGCAGAAGTGCGGCCCGTGCCCGAACCCGAGGTGCCCCGACGGCTCACGCCCGATGTCGAGCCTGTCCGGGTCGTCGAACACCCGCGGATCCCGGTTCACGGCCGGAATCGAGGCCGTGACCGGCACCCCCTTCGGCACGGGCACGCCGCCGATCTCGATCTCCTCCGTGGTGAAGCGGGGGATGGTCAGCAGTCCAGGGCCGCACCAGCGGATCAGCTCTTCGACGGCCCGTGGCATGAGGCCGGGGTCGGCGCGGAGCGCGGCGAGCTGCCCGGGATGGCCGAGCAGGGCCACGACGGCGTTGGCGATGAGGTTCGTCGGCGTCTGGCCGGACAGGACGAGCTGCCACACCATGGTGACCAGCTCCGTGTCGGTGAGCCGGTCGCCGTCCTCCTCCTGGATGCGGGCCAGGTCGGAGATCAGGTCGGCGCCCGGCTCGGCCTTGCCCCGGGCCGCCGCGGCCTTGGCGTCCTCCAGGATCCCCGGGATGGCCTGCGCGAACGCGTCGCCGTGGCCGGCCTGAACGGCGACGCCGTATTCGCGCCATCGAGGGCGGTCGGCGGCGGGGATGCCGACCAGCTCGCAGATCACCTCCATCGGCAGCGGCCGCGCGAAGCGCGCCAGCAGGTCGACGGTTCCGTCCTCGGCGACGTGCTCGGGCAGCTCGTCGAGCAGGCCTTCGACGACCCGCTCGATCCGCGGCCCGAACTCCGCCGCCTTGCGCGGCGTGAAGGCCGGCGCCACCAGCTTGCGTAGCCGGGCATGCTCGGCACCCTTCATCTCGGACATGCCGCGCATGTACGGCAGGCAGTCGTCCGGCACGCCGGGCCGCTGGTAGCTGCTCTCGTTGAGCTCCAGCCGCGGGTCGGCCAGCATCGCCCGGGCCTCCTCGTGCCGTAGCACGGCCCAGAACGAGTACCCCGGCCCCACCAGCCGCGCCACCGGCGACTCCGCTCCGGTCCGTGCGTACGCGGTGAAGGGATCACACAGCACCGCTTCGTCGGTCAGGTCCATCTCGGGCACACCGGTCATCGACACTCCCCAATTTCAAATGATGCCATCATCTGAATGATGACGGTATCCTGACGGTGGCGCGAACGGCAACCGAGGGGAACGATGGCCAGGCATCGGGGGCGGCCCGCGGAGATGTGGGCAGGTTCTGGTAGGAAAGACGTTCATGTCGGTCTTTTCGTCATCCGTCGCGATGTCTGACATCGCGGCCACGCTCCGCGCTGCCGGCTGTGTGTTCGCCGAGGACGAGGCGGAGCTCATCGTCGCCACCGCGCGCACCCCCGACGAGCTGGCCGCCATGCTCGAGCGCCGCGTCTCCGGCCAGCCGCTCGAGCACGTGCTCGGCTGGGCCGAGTTCTGCGGGCTGCGGCTGGTCGTGGAGCCCGGGGTGTTCGTGCCGCGGCCCCGTACCGAGTTCCTCATCGGCCAGGCCGTCGCGCTGGCGCGCGGGATCCCCGGGACCCCCGTCGTGCTGGACCTGTGCTGCGGCACGGGGGCCATGGGCGCGGCGCTGGCCGCAGGGCTGGCGCGCCCGGCCGAGCTGCACGCCGCCGACCTCGACCCCGCCGCCGTGCGCTGCGCCCGGCACAACCTGCCCGGTGGCCACGTCTACGAGGGCGACCTGTACGAGCCGCTCCCCGCCACGCTGCGCGGCCGGGTCGAGCTGCTGATCGCCAGCCCTCCCTACGTGCCGTCCGGGTCCGTCGGGCTGCTGCCGTCCGAGGCCCGCCTGTACGAGCCGCGCGTGGCGCTCGACGGCGGGGACGACGGGCTGGACGTGGTACGCCGGGTGATCGCGCAGGCGCCGGAATGGCTCGCGCCCGGCGGCCACCTGCTGGTCGAGACCAGCGAACGCCAGGCGGCCGACACGGTGCGCGCCGTCGAGCAGGCCGGCCTGGCGGCGCGCGCGACCGGCTCCGACGACCTGGACGCCACTGCGGTGATCGGCACACTTCCTTAGCGATGTTAAGGTGGCGGCGATGGCTCAGAAGGGACTGGCCCGCGACACCGTCGTCCGCGCCGCACTGGAACT
Source organism: Nonomuraea turkmeniaca (assembly GCF_005889735.1). GTDB lineage: Bacteria > Actinomycetota > Actinomycetes > Streptosporangiales > Streptosporangiaceae > Nonomuraea > Nonomuraea turkmeniaca. Next base: position 8,473 of record NZ_VCKY01000165.1, on the reverse strand, counting down.
GCTCGACGAGGTGGGGCTGGACGGCCTCACCGTCCGCCGCCTCGCGGCCCGGCTGGGCGTGCAGAACCCGGCGCTCTACTGGCACTTCCGCAACAAGCAGGAGTTGCTCGACGAGATGTCCCGCGAGCTGCTCGGCCCGGACATGGGCGGCCCGCGCGACGGCGAGACCTGGCGGGACTGGCTCGCCCGCCGGGCGCACCGCTACCGCCGCATATTGCTGAGCCACCGCGACGGGGCGCGGCTGGTCGCGGGGAGCGACCCGGGGCCGGCGGTGGCCCGGGCCTTCGAGAAGGAGCTCAAGGCCCTGACCGGGCTCGGGTTCACGCCCGCCGAGGGCCTGCACGCGATCAGCTCCCTCAGCCACTACACGCTCGGCTTCGTGCTGAACGAGCAGGGGCGCCGCGATCGCCAGGCCCGCGGCGCCGGTCACGACCTCGCCGAGTACGCCGCCGAATTCCCGCTCACGGTCGCGGGCGTACGCGAGAGTGGCGCGCCCACGAGCGACGAGGCGTTCGCTCACGGGTTGCGGCTCATTCTCGACGGCATCGCCGCGACCAGAAATTCATCAACGAATTTGTCCTGATGGCCGATGACGTGCCCATATTCGGGCGTCCTGCCTGCATGGACTTCCTTCATCATTCGCGGTTTCATTTTCTCCGTCAGCGCAGTCGGCGGCCCTTTCAATTGGGGAGAAAATGGCTCGTACGCGGAGAACAATGGCAATTGTCGTCGCATTCGCGGTGGCGGCGGCGAATGTCACGCCGCCGGCGTCGGCGGCCGGACGGCGGGACCCGGTGCGGATCACCCGCTTCCTGGGGGAGCAGCGGCTGCCGCACCTGACCCGCTTCGAAGGCACCGCCGTGGGCGGCCTGTCCGGGATCGACCGGGATCCGCGCACCGGCACCTGGTATTTCCTCTCCGACGACCGATGGCGCTACAACCCGGCCCGCTTCTACACCGGCCATCTGGACATCGACCGGGTGTCGGGGGCGTTCAACGGGGTTCATCTGACCGGCGTCACGACGCTCACCCGGGCCGACGGCACGCCGTACCCGGCGTACGGCAAGCCGGAGTCGGCCGACCCTGAGACGATCAGGTTCGACCGGCGCGGCGGCCGGCTGCTGTGGGGCGACGAGGGTGACCGGCCGGACCGCAGGAACCCGGCCATCCCGATCTCCACGTCCACCGTGCGGGCGATGGACCTGCAGGGACGGCACCTGGCCGAGCTGCGGCCGCCGCGGAATCTGCAGTTGACGGACGCCGAGCGCGGCCCGCGCCGCAACTTCGGCTTCGAAGGGCTGGCCGTCACCGCCCGTTCGATCGTCGCCGTGACCGAGGGGCCGCGCTTCGAGGACGGGCCGCTGCCGACGGTCGAGCGCGGTGCGCCGGCGCGGCTGACCGTGTGGAGCCGCCAGGGCCGGCTGCGCGGCCAGTTCGTCTACCCGCTCGACGCGCTGCCGGCCGCCCCCGTCCCGCCCGGCGGCGAGGCCGACAGCGGGGTGTCGGAGATCCTGGCCATCGACGAATACCGCTACCTGGCGCTCGAACGTGCCTGGATCGAGGGCGTGAACTACCGGGTGCGGCTGTACGAGATCGACCTGCGCGGCGCCACGGACGTGCTGGACAGACGCTCGCTGGAGCGCGGCAGGCCGTACCGGGCGGTGGCCAAACGCCTGGTGTACGACCTGAGCTCGGTCAGCGTGCCGGTACAGAACCTGGAGAGCATGGCCTGGGGGCCGCGCCTGGTGAGCGGCGAGTGCACGCTGGTGATCGGGTCGGACGACAACTTCAACCAGCAGGAGGTCACGCAGTTCCTGGCTTTCGGCGCCACCGGTTGCCGCTGACGCGATGATCGTGCTCGGGGTCAAAGGCCGTGGATGCGGCGGCCGGTGATCTGCCGGCAGGTGATGCGGATGTACAACTGCCGGTCGCCGCCCGCCCACGGGGTGACGTCCGCGGAGGACACCTCGGGCACCTCCTCGGGCGGCACATGATGGGCGGGACCCTGCACCAGGACGCTCCACCCCTCCCGGTTGGTCTCGTCGATCAGGTCGACCTCGAACGCGATCTTGATGTCGACCCCGTCGAGCCCCGTACGCAGATCGTTGTCCATGGACCCGCCGGCGGCGGTGCGGAAGACGATGGCGCCCTCGTGCATCTTGTAGTTGACCGGCAGCACGGTCGGACCGTGCGAGCCGTTGAACGCCACCCGCCCGATCCCCCCAGGAGCGATCAGCCGCAGGCACTCCTCCTCACCGAGGATCTCCAGCGTCGGGTTGGCCATGGCGGGACCGTGCCCCGGCGGCCGTTCCCTGCCCCCGCCGAGCAGCTCTTCCGTGGTGGTCCGCAGGGCGTCGGCCAGGCGGTAGAGCGCGCCGGTGTCCGGTACGTCGGCGTGCTCCTCGAGGTATTTCAGATAGCCCGGCGACATGTCGGCGCGCACGGCGACCTCCTCGCGGGTCAGGCCGAGGTGCGCGCGCTGATGGATGATGCGACGTCCGAGATCCCCTGTCCTCGTCATGATCGCATCCCCTCCTCTGTAGAACCGGCACGCGACGCCGTTGACGCGTGCCTCCCGATGGTCGGCGTCGATGAACAGCTGCCGGCCGCGGAAGCGGATCGGCATGGACAGCACGCCGAGCCTGCCCGGTAGCAGCGGATCCAGCCGCAGCCCGTCCCGCAGCAGCTCCAAGCCCAGATAGCAGCGCTGCAGGAGGTCGAGCGTGCCGCCCATGGCACCCAGGTGGACGCCCTCCGCGGTGGTGCCTCCCTGGACGTCCCTGATGTCGCTGTGGAGCGCTTCGGTGAAGAACCGCCAGGACTGCGCCCGGTTGGCGCGGGCCAGCACCCAGGCGTGCACGACCGCGCTGAGCGTCGAGCCGTGGCTGGTGCGCTTCAGGTAGTACGCGACCGTACGGGGGATCAGGCCGGGTTCGACGGGGTAGCCGAGCCGCTCCAGGATGGCGGTCAGCTCCTCGCCGGTCAGCAGGTAGCACAGCATGAGCGTGTCGGCCTGCTTGGACGCCTTGTAGCGGTTGACGTCGTCGCCCTCGGCCTCCAGGACACGATCCAGGCGGCGCACGCCGCGGTAGCGGTGCCAGTCGAGCTCTCGCAGGCCGGCGTACCCGCTGAACTGGCTGATGACGCCGTCGTGGAAGTCGACCCGCAGGCGGCGGCCGATCTCGTCCCAGCGGTCGGGCTCGGCCTGGTCCGGCACCAGGTCGGGCGCGAGGCGGGCGGTCTCGCGGGCGCGCAGCAGCAGCCAGGCCGTCATGACGTTGGTGTAGGCGTTGTTGTCGATGCCGGGTACGGCGGCGCCGGGGTAGCGGTCGTGGTATTCGTCGGGGCCCATGACGCCGCGGATCTCGTACCGGTCGCCGTGCCGCACCGCCATCGAGGCGAAGCACCTGGCGATGTCGAGCAGCAGCTCGGCGCACCACGGCGGCATGGAGCCGGTGGCCAGGTAGTGCTGCCAGACGTTGTACGCGATGGCCAGGCCGACGTGCCGCTGCAGGTGGGAGTGATCGGGCAGCCAGCGTCCCGAGGCGGGGTTGAGGTGCAGGATCTGGGTCTCCTCGCGGCCGTCGCTGCCGCTCTGCCAGGGGAACATCGCGCCGTCGTACCCGGCCTCCCGGGCCGCGTCCCTCGCTTCGGGCAGCCGCCTCCAGCGGTAGCGCAGCAGGCCGAGCGAGATCTCGGGGAAGCGCAGGCTCAGCCAGGGCTGGACGAACAGCTCGTCCCAGAACACGTGGCCGCGGTACGCCTCGCCGTGCAGGCCGCGGGCCGGCACGCCGGCGTCCAGGTCCGCGGTGTGCGGGGAGAGCGTCTGCAGCAGGTGGAAGATGTGCAGGTGCACGATCCGCGACAAGTCGGGGCCGCCCACGTCCAGACGGGCACACCGCCACAGCCGTTCCCACGCGGCCGTGTGCCGGGCCAGCAGGTCGACGAACGGCGGAGCGCGGCGTACGTGACGCAACGCCGCCGAGCGGGCGTCGTGGCAGGCGTGATCGCGTGACGTGGTCAAAGCCACGGTCTTCGTGACCACGGCCGGCCGGCCCTGCGCGAGCTCGACCACGTGCTCGCAGGCGATGCGGTCGGCCTCCCGCTGAAGAGAGGCCGGCTTCTGGGGCGCGTCGATCCGGCCGGCCAGGGCGACGGTGATGCGGGAGCAGCGGGTGATGGCGGTCAGCCAGGCGATGTCGTCCTGCGTCCCGGTGTCGTGGCAGGTCAGGTGGTCGCCGCGGAGGTCACGGTAGCGCACCACCCCTCTGTTGGCCACCCGCCCGTCCAGCATGGACCGCACGCGCAGCCGCCCCGACCAGTTCTCGGCCGTGAACGTCGTCTCCATCGCCGCCAGGTAGGGCTCGGCCATCGACACCAGCCGGCGCTGGCTCACCGCCGTGATCCGGCCCGTGGGGTCGCGCCAGCGCAGCTGCCGCGTCAGCACCCCGTGCCGCAGGTCCAGCTCGTGGCGGTAGGCCAGGAGGTCGGCCCGCTCGGGCACGAACCACCCGCAGTCCGGTGTGGCGAACGTCAGCGGCAGCCAGTCGGGCAGGTTGACCATGTCCTCGTTCGTCACGGTACGGCCTGCCACGACGGAGTCGATCCGGTCATAGCAGCCGGCCACGTACGTGCCGGGCGTGCGCGTCTCGCCGTCCGGCGTGGCGCCGCGCGTGGCGAACCTGCCGTTGCCCAGCGTGCACAGCGCCTCGCGCAACCCCTCCCCGCCGGGGTCGAAGCCTTCGTAGGCCAGCGTCCAGGCGTTCATGGCCGCCCCACAGGCACCCGCCCCGTCACGCCGACGTCGGCCAGGTCGGTGACGACGACGTCGGCTCCGGCGGCCCGCATCGCGTCCGCCCGTGACCCGTCCCGGCCGGCTTCGGCGGCATCCGCCTCCGGAGACCCGCTCCGATCCACCGCGACGACCAGCCCGAAGCCGCCTCGGCGGCCGGCCTCCACGCCGGGCAGCGCGTCCTCCACGATCGCCACCTCCGCGGGAGACGACTCCAGGCGGCGCGCGGCCTCCAGGAACAGCGCGGGATCCGGCTTGCCCGGCAGCCCCAGCTCGGCGGCGTCGGCGCCGTCCATCAGCACGTCGAACAGGTGCAGCAGGCCCGCCGACGACACCATCGCGCGGCAGTGCCTGCTCGCCGAGACCACCGCCGTACGGCAGCCGCGCCGCCGCAGCTCGTGCAGCAGCGCCACGGTGGACGGGTACGCCGCCACACCGTGCTTCTCGATCTCCGCCACGAACAACGCGTCCTTCGCCCGCCCCAGCCCGTGCACGGTCTCCGCACCCGGCTCGTCGCCCGGTCCGCCCTCGGGCAGCGAGATGCCCCGGGAGGCCAGGAACGTCCGCACCCCGTCCAGCCGCGGCCGCCCGTCCACGTACGCCAGGTAATCGGCCCGGACGTCGAACGGCGCCGAGCCGCGATCCCGCAGGAACCCGTCGAACACGTGCTTCCACGCCGCGGCATGGACGCGCGCCGTGTCGGTGACCACGCCGTCGGTGTCGAAGACGGCCGCGCGGAGGCTGGTCAGGTCGAAGGTGGCCATGCCTGGACGCTACCCGCGCAAACGCCTGCCAGCCCTGGTCGCCGAACCCGTCTGCCAACTATGCGAACGATCGGTCGTTCATATAGCCTGGGGCACATGACACAAGACGGCCGGCGGCTGCGCGGATCACGCAGTCGCGAGGCGATACTCCAGCAGGCGGTGGGGCTGGCCTCCGTCGAAGGGCTGGACGGCCTCTCCCTGGGACGGCTGGCGGCGGCGGCCGGCGTCAGCAAGTCAGGCTTCTTCGCCCACTGGCGCGACAAGGAGCAACTGCAGCTGGACGCCGTGGAATGGGCGGCCCGCCAATGGAAGGAGCAGGTGGTCGAGCCCGCCCTCCGTGCGCCCGCGGGCGTCCGGCGGCTGTTCGCGGTGCACGAGGCGCGGCTGGCGTTCTACGGCGCCCGGGTGCTGCCGGGCGGGTGCTTCTTCTTCGCCGTGCAGGCCGAGTTCGACGACCGTCCCGGCGCCGTCCGGGACCGGGTCGCGGGGGCCATGCGCGAGTGGCAAGGGCTCATCCGCCGGCTCGTGACGGCGGCCGTGACGATGGGCGAGCTGGCCGGGGACGTGGACCCGGCGCAGCTCGCCTACGAGATCGACGCGCTGGGCGAGATGGTCATCATCCATTCCCGGCTGCTCGACGGGGCCGACGCCCTCGTTCATGCGCGGCGTGCCGTGTTGCAGCGGCTGCGAGCGCTCTGTCCTGACCCAGCACTACTTCCGGAGGATTGACATGGTCGACAGCGGCGCTTTCGAGCCGGTCCAGGTGTATTTCGACGACCTCGACGCGATGGGCCTGCTGCACAACTCGCGCTACGCGTTGCTGGTCGAGCGGGCAGTGGCGGCGTATTGGCACCGGCTCGGCTGGGCGTCCGACCCGGCGCGGTCGGCGTTCAAGGACGTGTTCCTGGCGGTGCGGGAGTTCAAGGTGACCTACCACGTGCCCATCGCGGGGGCGGGCGAGGCGTTGGTGCACTTCTGGATCGATCGCCTGGGACGCACCAGCGCGGTGTACGGCTTCCGGGTGTTGTCCGCGGACCGGGAGGTGGTGCACGCGGAGGGCTACCGCGTCAACGTCAACCTGGACCCCGCCACGTTGAGGCCCGCTCCGTTCAGCGACGAGCTCCGCGTGGCCGCCGCGCCGCTGCTGCTCACGGCGTCGCTCAGCGGGACCTGACGCCGAGAGCGGCGATATCCGGCGGCTCAGGAGGCCGGGGGACGGGCGTCGTCCGTGCCGAACCCGTCCAACGCCTCGCGTTCCTCAAGCGTGCGCAGCTCCTCGAAGACGGTGATGTGCAGGCCGGCGGGGGCGTCGAGGCGGGCGTTGAGCGACTCCCACGGGGTGACCGTGGGCGGTGCCACTTCGGTCGCGCCCGCCGACACCAGCCGCTCGGTGGTGGCCCGGGCGTCGTCCACCTCGAACGCGACCCGGATCTTCGGGGCCACCTGCCGCCCCACCTCCACCTCGTCGATCATCTTCTTCTGCGCCGGATTGGCGATCTCCAGCGTGGCCCGCCCGGCGTCCAGGATCGCCACCCGGGCCCCGTCCCCACTGGAGAACGCGGCCTGCTCGGGAAGCCCCAGGACGTCGCGGTAGAAGGCCAGCGCGGCCTCGTAGTCCTCCGCCTCGACCACCAGGCGGAGCTGGCGGACCGGACGGCGGCCGCCCTCGGGCTGGGCGTGGGTGCTCATGGTTCTCCTCCGGGAGGTCACAACGTTCGTTTCCCAGCAGTAACCCGCTCGCCCCGTGCGTTCATCCCGCAGGGGGCGGCAGATGCTGCGTGTGGCCAAAAGTGCACTTTTCCTGCATTTCGCGACGCTGGGTCGCGAATGGGGCACTTTTGCTCATTTTGAAAACCTTCCTGGGAACCGCCGCCCTGGCCGGAAACGTCTTTTGAGCAAACGGGATTTTCCCGCATTTTCCTGTCAGGGGGACGCCTATGAACCTGCTTTTCTCCGGGGTCGCCATCGTGCTGTTCGCGCTCGTCGCGATCACCGCGATCAGGACTCGGATGGCGTTGTTCTTCGCCCGCAGAGGCAAGGCCTCCACCAGTGCCTCGGCCACGCGCTCTCCGCTCGACGTCTACGAGGCCGCGTACCTGGCGGGCGGGCCGCGCCGGGTCGTCAACACGGCACTGGTGTCGCTCGTCTCGCAGGGCGGGGTGCGGGTGTCGAGCGAGGGAGTCGTCACGCCGGTCCAGGGGTTCCGGCCCGACAAGCAGAAGCCCGTCGAGCGGGCGGTGATCAAGCAGATCAAGTCGGCGCCGGGCGGGTGCACGACGGCGGAGGTACGGCACAACACGGTCGACGATCACGCGATGCGGCGGCTGACCACGCCGCTATGGCGGCAGGGGTACCTGATGGCGCCGGCCGACCGGGTGCTGTCGCGGCGGCGTACGGACAGGCTGCTGCTCTTCGCCGTGCTGGCGACGGTCGTGGCCGTGGCGGGGATCGTCATGCGGGCGCAGGCGGCCGCGCTCGTGATCCTGGCCGTGACGGCGGTCATGGGGGTGGCCTGCTGCTTCTGGCTGCGCCGCGCCATGGCCGACCCGGTGACGCCGGCGGGCAAGGCCGCGCTGTCGGAGGCGGACGTGCGTGTGCCGGTGGGCGGGTCGTGGTCGAGCACCGACGAGATCCGGCTGGTGGCGCTGCACGGGCTGACCAAGCTGCCCGACCGGCAACTGGCCGACACGCTGGGGCGTGACACCCGGGTCAGGGTCGGCACGATCACCACGTGCTGCGCCCCCGGCCACTGCGGGTCGTACCCCGGGCACAGCGGCGGAGGATCGTCCGAGGGCGGGTTCTTCGACTTCGGCGGCTCCCACGGAGGCGGTTATGGGGGCGACTACGGGGGCGGCATGCGGCGGCGCATCGACATCGCGGCCAGCATCCTGAACACGCCCGATCTGCTCTTCCTCGA
>NZ_VCKY01000164.1 GCF_005889735.1 Nonomuraea turkmeniaca | reverse complement strand
GGTGCTGTCCGAGCACCTGTGCCAGGGCTGGCTGGAAGGTTATCTGCTGACCGGGCGGCACGGGCTGTTCAACTGCTACGAGGCGTTCATCCACATCGTGGACGCCATGTTCAACCAGCACGCCAAGCGGGAACTCGAACGCCTCCCCGCGGTTCCACGAAGCGTCGAACTCCTCCCCGGTGGAGAAGGCGACGCCCACATAGTGAACGCGGACGCGCTGCCCGGGCTTGGCCTCCGGGCCGTCGCCCTGCACCAGGTCGACGATTTCCAGGTCGGCGGGCGGGTTGCCTTCGGGGAAGTCGATCTCGGGCTTTTCGAGTGCCACGACATTGCTCCTGATAACGATGATGGACGATGAGATATGGACCCGACGACTCTATGCCGTCGGGATATCGTCATCGTTCATGACCGCCCTCACCCCCGCCGCGATCCTGCTCACCGGGCGCGTCGCCGTGGTCACCGGGGCCGCCCGGGGCATCGGGCTGGCCATCGCGGAGGCGTTCGCCGCGTTCGGGGCCCATGTCGCCGGCTGCGACCGCGACACGCCGGACGCCGAGCTCGCGATGACTATCGACGTACGCGATCAGGCGGCGGTGGAGGTGTTCGCCCAGGCCGTACAGGAGCGCTGGGGCCGCGTCGACGTGCTCGTCAACAACGCGGGAGGCACCTTCCACGCCGCGTTCTCCGACACCTCGCCCCGTGGCGAGCAGACCCTGATCGAAGAGAACTTCACGCAGGTCACCGGCATGATCCGGCACCTGTTGCCGATGATGCCCGCCGGCTCATCGATCATCAACGTGACGTCGAGCGAGGCGCACCAGGCGGCGCCGGGATTCGCGGTGTACGCGGCGATGAAGGCGGCACTGGAGAGCCTGACGAAGTCGCTGGCTCTGGAGCTGGCGCCCCGGGGCATCAGGGTGAACGCGATCGCGCCCGACGCGCTGCCGACCGAGGGTGAGTCGGGTGTGCGTGAGCGGATGCTGGCCCGCCCGCTGCCCTACGAGCCAGTACGCGTTCCGCCGCTCGGCTACCTCGGTGCCCCCGCCGACGCGGCGGGTGCGGCCGTGTTCCTGGCGAGTGACCTGGCGAAGTTTGTGACCGGGGCAACGGTGCACGTGGACGGTGGGATCAACGCGGCCGGCGGCTGGCGACGCACCGGCCCTTGACCACACACGCGCGGGCGCCGGGAAACCGCCCCACCCGACCGCAGATCACCAGCTCTGATGCAACGGCATCCCCTCGGCGTACCCCGACGAGCTCTGGATCCCCACGACCGCCTGCTCGTGGAGCTCCTCGAGGTTCGACGCCCCCGCGTACGTGCACGCCGACCGCAGCCCCGCCACGATCGCGTCGATCTGGTCCTCCACGCTGGGCCGCTTCGGATCCAGGTACATCCTGGACGTCGAGATACCCTCCTCGAACAACGCCTTCCTGGCCCGTTCGAACGCCGAGTCCTCGGCCGTTCTGAGCCGCACGGCCCGCGCCGAGGCCATGCCGTAGTTCTCCTTGTACTTGCGTCCGCTCGCGTCGGTGTGCGTGTCGCCGGGCGACTCGTACGTGCCGGCGAACCACGACCCGATCATCACGTTGGACGCCCCTGCGGCGAGCGCCAGCGCCACGTCGCGCGGGTGCCGCACGCCGCCGTCCGCCCACACGTGCCGCCCGAGACGGCGGGCCTCGACGGAGCACTCGAGGACGGCGGAGAACTGCGGCCGCCCCACCCCGGTCATCATCCGCGTCGTGCACATGGCGCCCGGCCCCACCCCGACCTTGAGGATGTCGGCCCCGGCGTCGACCAGGTCGCGAACGCCGCCGGCCGTCACCACGTTGCCCGCCGCGACGGGCACGCCGGGGTCGAGGGCCTTGACGGAGCGCAAGGCTGAGAGCATCTTCTCCTGGTGGCCGTGCGCGGTGTCCACGACCAGGCAGTCGATCCCGGCCTCCAGCAGTTCCTTGGCCTTGGCGGCCACGTCGCCGTTCACGCCGACCGCCGCGGCGATGCGCAGTCGGCCCCCGGCGTCGACGGCGGGCTGGTAGAGGGTGGCGCGCAGGGCTCCGGTGCGGGTGAGGATGCCGACCAGCCGCCCGCTGCCGTCCACGATGGGGGCCAGCCGGTGCCGGCCCTCGTGCAGCCGGTCGAACGCGGTCCGCGGGTCCAGCCCGGCCGGCAACGTCAGCAGCTCGCTCGACATGACCTGCGACAGCTGCGTGTACATGTCCACGCCCTGGCAGTCGGCCTCGGTGAGGACGCCGACGGGCCGGTTGTCCCAGTCGACCACGATGATCGCGCCGTGCGCCCGCTTGGGCAGCAGTTGCAGCGCCTCGCCCACGGTGTCGTGCGGGGTCAGCGTCAGCGGCGTGTCGTGGACGAGGTCGCGTTTCTTGACCCAGTCGACGACGTTCGCCACGACGTCCAGCGGTATGTCCTGCGGGATCACGGCGAGGCCGCCCCGCCGGGCCACGGTCTCGGCCATGCGCCGGCCGGCGACCGCGGTCATGTTCGCCACGACGATGGGAATGGTCGTGCCTGTGCCGTCGTGGGTGGACAGGTCGACTGCGAGCCGTGATCCGATCGAGGAGCGCGACGGGACCATGAACACGTCGCTGTACGTCAGATCGTGGTGCGGCCCGAGGCCATTAAGAAACTTCACGTTCGTCCATCTTATGCGGTGATACGTCTCCAAGGGGTTTCCCCCTTTCGCGGGGGCTTATGATCGGCCGGGACACTTTTGGGGGAGGAGGGGTCTGTGGACGTCACAGAACGGGCCGAACTGACCGTGGTGGGCTACGTCGTACGCACCAGCAACGCCGACGAGATGGATCCGGAACGGGCGAAACTGCCCGCTTTGTGGCAGCGGGCGGGCGCCCCCGGGGCCTTCGCGCACGTGCCCGGCCGCGTCGACGAGAACCTCTACGCAGTACTGACCGACTACGAGAGCGACCACAACGGGGCCTATACGCAGATCGTCGGCATCGGCGTGCGTACGGTGCCGCGGCTGCCCGATGGCATGGTGGCCGTGCGGGTGCCGGCCGTTCAGGCGCTGAAGGTGGAGGCCCGCGGCCAGCTGCCGCAGGCGCTGGTCGAGGCGTGGCAGCGGGTGTGGAAGCACACCGAGTCGGGCGGCACGCCGCCCCGCGCGTTCACGACGGATCTCGAGGTGCACCACCCGCATGGCGCGGACCTCTACGTCGCCGTCTACTAGGCCGTCTCCTAAGGCCGACTATCAGGGAAGTCCGAGAGCAGCGGTCGCCGCCTCGACGGCCGTCGGCTTGACCTGCTCCATCGGCAGATCCGCGTACTCCGCCGAGCAGTCCGACATCCCCCCGAGCGCCACCGTGGCCCGGATCTGCTGCTCCAGAGTGACGTCCGGGCCGAGCAGCAGGCGGACCAGCGTGCGCCGCCAGTCGAACATGCGCTGGCCCAGGTCGAGGTAGCCGAGCGTGGACATCTCACGCACGATCATGACGATCACCTCGCGGTGCCGCCAGATCAGCTCGAAGTAGTCCTCCAGCAACTCCCGCGCGTCGCCGCCGGGCTCCCGCGCGGCCACGAACCGCTCCACGTCCTCGACCAGCGGCTGGACGATGCTGCGCACCAGGTCGTCGCGCGAGGCGAAGTGGTAGTAGAGCGCGGGCTTGGTGATGCCCAGCCGATCGGAGATCTGGCGCAGGCTCGTGTTCTGCACGCCCTGCTGGACGAACAGCTCACGGGCCACGTCAAGGATGCGGGCCTTGGTGTCACGGGGCATGGCCAAAGAATATCCCTTACTTACCGTTAAGTATGCTAGCGTGAACTTACCTTCCGTTAAGTAAGGGGGATCGGCATGAGAATCCTCGTCTCCGGCGCGAGCATCGCGGGACCGGCTCTCGCCTACTGGCTCACCCGCCACGGCTTCGCCGTCACCGTCGTGGAGCGCGCCCCGGCTCTGCGTAAGACGGGCGGGCACGCGATCGACCTGTTCAGACCGGCGATGGACATCGTCGAGCAGATGGGCCTCCTGGAGCAGGTCCTCGCCAGGAAGACCGGCACCGAGCACCTGACCTTCCACAGGGTCGGCTACGACCGCCCCGTGGATCTCGAGGTACGCCGTCTCATCACGGCCTTCTCGGACCGGCACGTCGAGATCATGCGCGACGACCTGAGCGAGATCTTCTACGACGCCACCCGCGACGACGTCGACTACGTCTTCGGCGACTCGATCGCCTCGATCTCCGACGACGGCGAGGTGACGTTCGACAGCGGGCGGGCGGCCCGATTCGACCTGGTGATCGGCGCGGACGGCCTGCACTCCAACGTGCGCCGCCTGGTGTTCGGCCCCGAGTCCCGCTTCTCCGCCTGGATCGGCGCCTACCTCGCGGTGGTCTCGGTCCCCAACTTCCTGGGCCTCGACGGCCGCATGGTGGGCATCACGGACGTGGACCGGATGGCGGGCATGTACGGCGCGGCGCACCTGGACGACGCGCGGGCGGTGTTCCTGTTCAGGACGCCGGAGCGGCTCGACTACCACCACAGGGACGTCGCCACGCAGAAGCGGTTACTGCGAGAGCACTTCGGCGGAATGGGCTGGGAGGTGCCGAGGATCATGGAGGAGCTGGACCGCACGCCCGCGTTCTACTTCGACTCGATCACCCAGCTGCGTCTGGACACCTGGTCGCGCGGCCGGGTCACGCTGGTGGGCGACGCCGGTTACTGCCCTGGGCCCGCCGTCGGCGGCAGTACGAGCCTGGCCGTCGTGGGGGCGTACATCCTGGCGGGGGAGCTGGCGGCGCACGGCGGTGACCACACGCGGGCCTTCCCGGCCTACGAGGCGGAGATCGGCGACTATGTGCGCCGCAGCCGCACGTTCGCCGTCAACGCGGCCAGGCGCCTCGTCCCCGGCAGCCGCTTCGACCTGTGGGCGCTGGGCGCGGCCGTGCGGTTGATCGGCCACCTGCCGGCCGGGCTCACCAGGGCCGCCGCCAAGATCAGCAGCAAGGGCGTGCGCCTGCACGACTCGGTCCGGCTGAAGGACTACCAGGTCACGCGAGCACCCCTTGGCCGCGCAGCTTCTCCGCTTCCTCCTGGGACAACCCCCAGTCCGAGAGGTCGCTGAGCCGGGTCGCCGGCGACAGGTCGGGGTCGGGGGCGCCCAGCAGGCGGGGCGCGGGCAGCGGCATGGTGACGCCGCCGACGTCGGCAAAGCTGCCGCGGGCGACGTTGTGCGGGTGGGCGGCGGCCTCGGACATGGACAAGACAGGCGAGACACACGCGTCGGAGCCCTCGAAGAGCGCCTCCCACTCGGCCCGCGTCCTGGTCTTGAACTCGGCGGCCAGGCGGGCCTTCAGCGCCGGCCACTGGGCCCGGTCGTTCCTGTCGGGCAGATCCGCCAGGCCCATCAAGGACACCATCGTGTCCCAGAACTGCGGCTCCAGCGACCCCACGGCCACGAACAGGCCGTCGGCGGTCTCGTACGTGTCGTACTGCGGGGCACCCGTGTCCAGCAGGTTCGTGCCGCGCGGCCCCCAGAAGCCGCTCTGCACGCCCTGGTAGAACATCGCGAACAGGACCGACGCCCCGTCCACCATGGCCGCGTCGATCACCCGGCCCTTCCCGGTGCGTTCCCGCTCGAACAGCGCGAGGAGCACCCCGTACGCCAGCATGAGCCCGCCGCCGGCGAAGTCGCCCAGGATGTTGATCGGCGGCGTCGGCTTGTCCCCGTCGCGGCCCAGCATCGACAGGATGCCGGAGATCGCGATGTAGTCGATGTCGTGCCCGGCCGTCGAGGCCAGCGGCCCGTCCTGGCCCCAGCCGGTCATCCGGCCGTAGATCAGCCGCTCGTTCACCGCGTGCAGGTCGGCGGGGCCGATGCCGAGCCGCTCGGCCACGCCGGGGCGGAACACCTCGATCACCACGTCGGCGTGCCTGGCCAGCTCCTTGAACGCGGCCACGCCCTCGGGCGCCTTCAGATCCAGCCCGATCGTGCGCTTGCCCCGATCCATGACGTCCCTGCGCGGCTGATCGGAGACCGCCCTGACACGATCCACCCGCAGCACCTCGGCGCCGTGGTCGGCCAGCATCATCCCCGCGAACGGCCCGGGAGCAAGGCCGGCGAGCTCCAGCACGCGGACTCCGGCCAGCGGGCCTCGGCGAACTTCAGACATACGGACAGTAGAACAACATTCGGTGATCTCTGGCAAGCGCCTCCACGGCGAACCCAGACCAGGTATGGGAAACTTGCCCACTGTTCGTGGTGGTCTACAGGGGACGGACATGGCTTCGGAAGACAACCGGCTCATCGCCAGGCGCTACGAGTTAGTGCGCGAACTGGGCCGCGGGGGGATGGGCGTGGTCTGGGAAGGCCGGGACACGCTGCTCAACCGGCAGGTCGCCATCAAGGAGGTCGTCCTACCCGACGGCCTCTCGCCCGGTGACCAGGAACGCCAGCTCATGCGCACCGTCCGCGAGGCCCGTACCGCCGCCAAGCTCAACCACCCGTCCGTCGTCGCCATCTACGACGTCGTCGAGGAGGGTGGCCGCCCCTGGATCGTCATGGAGTTGCTGAGCCACCCCACGGTGGAGCAGGTCGTGCTCAGCACGGGCGCCCTGCCCGTGCGCGAGGCGGCCGACGTCGGCCGGCAGGTGCTCTCGGCGCTGAAGGCCGCCCACGCGGCCGGGGTCCTGCACCGCGACGTCAAGCCCAGCAACATCCTCATCACGGACGACGGCCGCGCCGTGCTCACCGACTTCGGCATCGCCACCGTCGAGGGCGACGCGTCCCTCACCCGGACCGGCATGGTCACCGGCTCGCCGAGCTTCCTCGCCCCGGAACGGGTCCGCGCCGCCGACGCCGGACCGGCCTCCGACCTGTGGTCGCTGGGCGCCACGTTGTACGCGTGCATGGTGGGTCGCTCGCCCTTCGAGCGGGGCGACCCCATGGCGACGCTCAACGCCTTGCTCACCGAGGAGCCCGACTACCGGCGCATCCCGCCGATCATGCATCCGATCCTCCGCGGCCTGCTGCGGAAGGAGCCAGAGGAGCGGGTGGACGCCGAGGAGGCCGACCGGCTGCTCTCGGCCATCGCCGCCGCCAAGCCCGCCGCCGCCGATCGCGACGTTCCCGAGCGGAAGGGCGGCCGCGGGCGGGCGCTGGTCGCCGGGGGCGCGGCCGCGGCCGTGGTGCTGGCGGCCGGCACGTTCGGATACTTCAGGTTCGCCTCCCCGGCCGAAGGCGCGCCGCGCGCGACCGCCCAGCCCGCCGCGGCGACCAGCCCGCTCACGCCGAGCGCCACCCAGACGCCGCAGCCGAGCGCCACGCCCACCCCGACGCCCAGCGTGACGCGGGCGGCCCCGGTCGTGCGGGCGTGGACGTCGCGTGACGGCTGGTCGATCCTGCGGCCGATCGGCTGGAGGGGCTCGCTGCAAGAGGCCTACACGCAATGGACACGCCGGGACAGGAACGCTCATCTCGGGATCGAAGCCGTCTACTCCAATCTCGACGCCAATGAGCTCTTGCGCACCTCGGAGGACACGGTCCGGCAGAACGCCGAGGACGTGGTGACCCGCGGCCGCCGTACCGTTACGCACCAGGGTGTCAAGGCCGTGGAGTGGGAGTTCTCCTGGACGGCGAGCGCCGCGGGCGACACGCCATGGGCCACTGCCGGCATGCGCTACCGGGAGGTGCGCCGTGCGCTGGCGATCGGCGACACCGCGTACATCGTGTCCTGGACGGCCGCTGAGAGCCAGTGGCTGCGCAACAGGGGACTTATGCGACAGGTGATCAGCAGCTTTACTGTGGGGACATGAGCCCCTGGAACCTGCTCGCCCTGCCGCCGCTCCCCGAGGAGCTGATACGGCGCCTGCTCGCCCCGCTCGGCGACCGGGTGGACGTCCGCGTGCCCGCGGCCCGCGACAGGGACGCGCTCCTGGCGGCCCTGCCCGAGGCGGAGATCGTGCTCGGTGACTGGACGAGCACGCTGGTCCTGGACGCCGGGGCGGTCGCGGCCGCGTCCCGGCTGGCCTTCGTGCAGCAGCCGTCCGTGGGCGTGGACGGTCACGACCTCGACGCCCTGGCCGCGGCCGGGGTGCCGCTGGCCAACACGCCGGGCGTCAGCGCCGTCGCGGTCTCGGAATGGTGCCTGGCCGCCACACTCTCGCTGTCGCGCAAGCTCGCGGCGGCCGACGCCGCCGTACGCGCGGGCGAGTGGCCGCAGCAGGGCCTGCAGCCGCACGAGCTGCGCGGCCGCCGCGTGGGCGTCGTCGGTTACGGCCCGATCGGCGTCTCCTGCGCGGAGATGTTCCGGGCGCTCGGCTGCCACGTGACGTTCTGGACCCGCACACCGCGCGAGGACCCCGCCTTCGAAGACCTGGAGACGCTCGTCTCCGCCGGCGACGTCGTGGTGGTCGTCATCGCGCTGTCCGACGAGACCCGCGACCTGATCGACCCCACTCGCATGAAACAGGGCGCGCTGCTCGTGAACGCCGCCAGGGGCGGCGTCGTGAACCAGCAGGCGCTGGTCTCCGCGCTGCGTGACGGGCACCTGGGCGGTGCGGCGCTGGACGTGTTCGACGTCGAGCCGCTGCCCGCCGGGGACCCGCTGCGCGACCTGCCGAACGTCCTGCTCTCCCCGCACGTCGCCGGCGTCACCCCCGAGGCCACCGGCCGGCTGCTCACCGCCACCCTGGCCAACCTCACCGCAGCCGTCGAGGGCCGCGAGGTGGATGCCGTGCTCAATGGCGTGTCGCCCGTGGTGCGCAGGAAGTTTACGCAATCTCCTAGCACATAGGCATTTCACCTGGCACGATGAACAGTTTTCGTGTCTTTAACGACCCCGGTCTGTTCGAGGTCGCATACGAGAGATACCTTCTTACGGACGATCTCTACCAGCTCAAGGGGGTGCTTCGTGAGAGAGCGTAGTGAGCGAACAAATCAAACGCAGCACGACTCTGCCGTCACGGCCCCGACGAAGGAGGGGCAGTGACGACGACGATGTCGACACACCAACGGGCAGTAGAGCAGATCCGGCACTCGTACGCGGAGATCCCGGGAGGCGCCGCGCCGCGGCTGGCCAAGTCGACGTCGAACCTCTTCAGGTTCCGCGACGCCACGAAGACGGCCAAGCTGTCGGCCAGGGATCTCGACGAGGTCATCAGCGTCGACCCCGAGACCATGACGGCCGAGGTCCAGGGGATGACCACGTACGAACACCTGGTCGACGCCACACTGCCGCACGGACTCATGCCGTACGTGGTGCCGCAGCTCAAAACCATCACGCTCGGCGGCGCCGTGACGGGGCTCGGCATCGAGTCCACCAGCTTCAGGGACGGGCTGCCGCACGAGTCGGTCGAGGAGCTCGAGATCCTCACCGGCGACGGGCGCGTCGTCGTGGCCCGCGACGACAACGAGCACCGCGACCTCTTCCGCGCCTTCCCCAACTCCTACGGCACGCTCGGCTACGCGTTGCGCATCAAGATCAAGCTGCGCAAGGTCCAGCCGTACGTGCACCTCACGCACGTCAGGTTCACCGACGCCGCCAAGTGCATGCTCGCCATGCAGGAGATCTGCGACAGCATGGTGCACGACGGCGAGCGCGTCGACTTCGTGGACGGGGTCTTCTTCAGCCCGGGCGAGATGTACCTCACGGTCGGCCGTTTCTCCGATCGCGCGCCCTACGCGTCCGACTACACCGGGATGCGCATCTACTACCAGTCGATCCGGCACCGCAGCCGCGACTGGCTGTCCGTCCGCGACTACCTGTGGCGCTGGGACACCGACTGGTTCTGGTGCTCGCGGGCCTTCGGCGTGCAGCAGCCGGTGGTGCGCTCGCTCATGCCGCGCCGCTGGATGCGCTCCGACGTCTACCGCCGCCTGGTCGCCCTCGACCGCAAGTACGGCGTGACCGCCCGGGTCGACCGGTGGCGCGGCCAGCCGGTCCAGGAGTCGGTCATCCAGGACGTCGAGGCGCCCGTCGAGCGCGGGGCGGAGTTCCTGGAGTTCTTCCACGACAAGGTCGGTATGACGCCGGTGTGGATGTGCCCGCTGCGGGCAAGCTCCCGCTGGCCGCTCTACCCGCTCGAGCCCGGCAAGCTCTACGTGAACTTCGGCTTCTGGGGAATGGTGCCGCTGCCGCGGGGGCAGTTCGACGGCTACTACAACCGGCTCATCGAGCGTGCGGTGCACGAGCTCGACGGTCACAAGTCGCTCTATTCGACGTCCTTCTACGCCCGTGAGCAGTTCTGGCAGCTGTACAACGGCGACGCCTACTGGCCGGTCAAGCGGGAATACGACCCGAACGGGCGCCTGCTGGACCTGTACGACAAGTGTGTGCGGGGAAGGTGAGTGGATGGCTCTCGCAACCATCTTTGAGAAGATCGTCGGTACGGACGCGAACATCGCGTTCCTGGCGTACGACGGCAGTAAGGCAGGTCCGGACGGGGCCGACATCACCCTCGAGGTGAAGTCCCCGATCGCGGTGGCCTACCTGGCCCAGGCCCCGGGGGAACTGGGTCTGTCCAGAGCGTACATCTCCGGTCACATTGACGTGCACGGTGACATGTACACATTGCTGGACCGTATGTGGAACATCACTACCAACGACTTGACGACGTCCGAGAAGATCGCGGCGGTCCGCTCGCTGGGCGTGAAGCCGCTCCTCATGCGGGTGCCGGCGCCTCCGCAGGAGATGCGGCAGAGCACGCTGGCCAAACTCGGCTCCCGGCACGCCAAGCAGCGCGACGCCGAGGCCATTCACCATCACTACGACGTCTCCAACCGCTTCTACGAGTGGGTCCTGGGCCCGTCGATGGCGTACACCTGCGCGGTCTTCCCCGAGGAGGACGCGACGCTGGAAGAGGCCCAGTACACCAAGTTCGACCTCGTGGCCCGCAAGCTGGAGCTCAAGCCAGGGATGCGCCTGCTGGACGTGGGCTGCGGCTGGGGTGGCATGGCCATGCACGCCGCCAAGCACTATGGCGTCAAGGTGCTGGGCGTGACGCTGAGCAAGCAGCAGGCGGAGTGGGCGCAGCAGGCCATCGCCGACGCCGGCCTGCAGGACCTGGCCGAGGTCCGCCACATGGACTACCGCGACGTCAAGGAGAGCGATTTCGACGCGGTCAGCTCCATCGGCCTCACCGAGCACATCGGCAAGGCCAACCTCCCGGGGTACTTCGCCTTCCTGTACAGCAAGCTCAAGCCTGGTGGCCGCCTCCTGAACCACTGCATCACCAGGCCGACCGGCAAGGAGAAGACGTTCAACAAGGGCGGCTTCATCAACCGGTACGTGTTCCCCGACGGGGAGCTGGAGTCGGTGGGCCTGATCATTCGCCATATGGAGGACCTCGGCTTCGAGATCCGCCACGAGGAGAACCTCCGAGAGCACTACGCGAAGACCCTGCGGCACTGGTGCGACAATCTGGACGCCAACTGGGAGGACGCGGTCCAGGAGGTCGGCATGGGCACGGCCCGCGTGTGGGCCCTGTACATGGCCGGCTGCATCGTCGGCTTCGAACGCAACAAGGTCCAGCTCCACCAGGTCCTGGGCGTGAAACTGGACGAAGGAGGCCGCTCCGGCGTCCCCCTCCGCCCGTCCGTCACCTGGCCCTGAGCAATCACCGAGTGTGAGAGGGCTTGCCGGCCCTCTCACACTCACCCGGCCCCTGGCTCCGGTTCGCATGGTCCGTCCTTGCGTGAGCTGCACGCCGGCTTGCAGATCACGCAAGCACATCCAAGACCGCCTTGCCGGCGATCCGCCGGTCGAGCAGGGCCTGGCCGGCCTCGGCGACCTGCTCCCACGACCCGCGCCAGTCCACCTCCGGCGACAGCCTGCCGGCCGCGACGAACCCGAGCAGCGTCGCCAGGTCGGGCCCGACCTCGTGGACGTCGCCGAACGTGCTCATCGTCTTGGCCGGACCGAGGGAGAACAGCGAGTACGGCTCGAACACGGCAGGCTCGCCGGACGCCCACCAGATGTTCTGGACACCCCGCCCGGCGCGAGCAACTTCCAGGCGGCTGCCAATTGTGGTCCGCCCACGTTGTCGAGGATGAGGTCGACCGGGCGGTCGATGCCGTCCAGGCCGATCACCACCTCGTCGGCGCCCAGTCCGGCGAGCCCGCCGGCACGGGCCGCCGAGCCCGCCGACGCGATGACGTGGGCGCCGCCGAGCGCCGCCAGCTGGACCGCGTACCGTCCGACCCCGCCTGCGGCGCCGGTGATCAGCACGCGCCGCCCCAGGATGGAACGGGACTGCAGAGTACGCAGCGCCGTGATGCCGGCCATCGGGAGCGCGGCGGCGTCGGCGAGGTCGACCTCGCGGGGGACCTCGGCCACGGCGGTGGTGTCCACCACCATCCGCTCCGCCCAGGCTCCTGCGCCGAACGCCACCACCCTGGTGCCGGCGGCCGGGCCGGTGCCGTCCGCCGCCGCGCGCGCCACCACGCCGGCGGCGTCGTGGCCGTGCACGGTGCCCGGCGGCCGCTGCCCGGCGAAGGCCACCTCCCCGCGATTGAGCGAGATGTGCCGGACCTCGAGCATGAGTTGATGAGGGGCGGGCACCGGCTCGGCGGCCGTGCCGAGGCGCAGGGAACCAGGGGCGTCAGGATCGACGATGAGAGCGCGCATGACCATCTCCCGCTATAGCCGGGTATCCGGACTGTTGGTCCGGATGGTGCGGCACGCTAGCATATGCGGACCGACAGTCCGCAAGAGGGGAACGAGGTCCGCGATGGCCGAAAGTGGCACCGATGGCCGCGCCGCGCAGCGCGTTGCAGGCCGCTCCGGCGGCGAGACCGAGGGCCCGGACCGCGGTCAGTCAGCTGAGGGAGATGCCGGGCGCCGGGTCGAACGTGCCGACGCCGCGCGCAACCGGTACGCCGTCCTGCGCGCCACCGAGCAACTCCTGGCTGAGGGCGGCGGCGAGCACGTGTCGCTCGATCGCGTCGCCGCCCTGGCCGGAGTCGGGAAGGGCACGGTGTTCCGCCGCTTCGGCAGCCGCGCCGGCCTGCTGCAGGCACTCCTGGAGGAAAGATCCCGGGACCTGCGCGACGCGGTCACGAACGGCCCTCCGCCGCTCGGCCCCGGGGCGCCCGCACGAGAACGGCTGCTCGCGTTCCTCGACGGACTCGGCTCGATCGCCGAGGGCAACGCGATCCTGCTGGCCGCGCACGAGCAGGCCTGCGCCGAGGACAAGTACGACGACCTGAGCTATCGCTTCTGGCACCGCCACCTCGGCACCCTGCTCGCCGCCGAACGTCCCGACCTCGACGCGGACTTCCTGGCGCACGCCATCCTCGCGGTCTTCGACGGCGCCCTGATCCGCCACCTCACCCCGCCCGGCGACCCGCGCCGCTTCACCCGTTCAGTTCAGGAGCTGGCCATGACCTTGCTCGGCACCGCTGCACCCGCCCGTGCCCTATGACTCCCTGCGCGGCTCCGGGGAGCGGCCGGGTGGGCACACGACGGCGAGAACGAGGGCTTCGTGGGGTGAATTACTTCTCGTCCTTGGCCGGAGCGGCGTGCTTGCCGCGGCTCGCCTGGTGCTCGCTTCCGTTGGAGCCCTCTTTGGGCTCGTCCGGCGTGTCCTTGGGAGTGTGGGGCTTCTCGTGCCGGCCCACGCGACCTCCTCTTGCCTGGCTTGATTGCATACCGTTACGGCAAGATTACCGTCAGCGCGCTCCGATGGCGAATCCCGTCACGAGCCGGCACCGAGCAGCGCGAGCACCCGCTCGGCCTGCCGTTCGAGGGTGCCGGGCGGATTGCGGGCGGCGAACGGCCCGCCGGGGCCGAGCATGTAGAGCCAGCTGAGCGCGATCAGCCGCCGGAAGTCGTGCACGCGGGCGGCTTCGGCGGCCGTCAGGTCGAGGCAGGCCAGGAGCTCGTCGTCGTCGAGATGGCCGTCGACGCGGGAGATGTGCTCGGTCACCTCGGCCAGCTCGAAGGCGCGGTCGCTGGTGCCGGAGTCCTCCCAGTCCACGATGCGGATCTCGCCGGAGCCGGCGTCCCACAGGTAGTTGGCGCGGTTGCCGTCGGTCATGCCGAGCACGGGTGGAAACGGGCTGCCGGCGGCCAGCCGGTCGGGAGCCGCGCCGGCCAGCCAGTCCGCGCCCGCGGTGGCGGCCTCCGCGACCCGCGGGTCCTCCCCGAGGACGGGCCGCCGGCCGGCCCAGCCCCGTACGTGCGCCACAGCCACGGCCGATGTCCACACGGCCGGCTCGGGCAGATCGCGGGCGGGGACGGCGTGGTGCAGGCGGATGAGCGCGGCGGCCAGCGCACGGATGTGCGCGGGCCCGGCATGCAGGCCGCGCAGCGGAACGCCAGGGAGGCGGCCCATCACCACGGTGGGCGGGACGGCGTCGAGATCGGCCGCGACCGGCTCGGGCGCGAGCCCCGGGGCGTGCCGGGCCAGCAGGGTCAGCGCCGTCCACTCGCGCCGCGGCTCGCCCCTGTCCCACGACCGGTACCGCTTGATCACGACGTCGTCCTGGATGACGAGGTCATGCGTGCTGTGCTGCCCCGCCGTCACCGCGCCAGCGCTTCGAGCGTGCCCGTCAGGGCGTGCCAGGACTGCTCGGCGTCCGGGGTGCGGCCGTGCGGCGACCGGAACCAGGCCACGAACTCGGCGACGTCGTCCAGTGCCCACCGCAGCCGGTAGAGCTCCAGGGCGGCCGGGTCCGGGGCGCGGCCCGTGGCGTCGGCGTACCTGGCGAGGTCGGAGGGGCCCTTGGCGACGAGCCACAGGTCGCGCTCGGGGACGGCCAGCCCGACCGTGTCCCAGTCCACGAGCAGCAGCCGACCGTCCGCCTTCCGCAGCAGGTTGCCGGGGTGTGGCTCGCCGTGCGTGACGACGGGCTCGCCGCCCTTGTCGGCCATCCGGTCGAGCTCCTCCAGGCAGCGGCGCAGCGTACCGGCGTGGTCGGCGATCAGACCCCGCGCCGGCTCGGCGTACGGGCCGCCCAGCCACTGCCGGTTCGTCTCCCTGATGGCATCCTCCAGCCAGGCCCGCCCCGCGAGCTCCACCGGCCGGGCGGGGGTGGAGAACGGCGGCGGTGTCCGGTGCAGCTCGGCCAGCAGGTCGATGACCTGGCCGCGCTCCTCGGGTGACGGCTCGTCGCCGAAGTCGCCGCCGGCGCCGTCCAGGTACGGGAACACGCTCATGACGTAACGGTGGCGGTCGAGCCGCCGGAGCGTCGTGCCGTCGGCCGCGCGCAGTGGCGCGACCACGAAGGCGAGCCCCGCCTGCTCGCGCAGGACCGCCGCCGTCTCCAAGGCATGCTGGAGCCCCTCGTACGATCCGCGCCGCACGTCCGCGACGGTGATGAACCACCGCCCGTCCGCCACCCAGTGGTAGTCCCCGAAGCCCACCGGCGCGTAGTCGAGTGCGACGGCGTCGATGCCCCACTCGCGCAGCGCGGGCCGCAGCAGCCCTTCGTCCAGTCCTTCCGGCCGATCTCGCATGCCGATCACGCTATACGGCCGAGCCGCCCGGCCTCATCCCGATTAACAGCTCCATGGCCGCCAGGACGTCGTTCACCACGTGGTCGGACTCGCCGCAGTGAACCACCCCGCGGTCGATCCAGATCGTCCGCAACCCGGCGGCCCGCCCACCCGCGACGTCCTTCTCCGGATCGTCCCCGACCATCCATCCACCACCGGCCAGCGACCTGCCGCACCGGCCGGCCCCGATCTCGAACAGCCGCACGTCGGGCTTCCGCACACCCTCCGCCCCGGAGATCGCCCACCCGTCCACCCGCTCGGCCAGCCCCGTACGCCGGATCTTGCCCGTCTGGTTGTCGGCCATCCCGTTCGTCACGATCCCGACCGCCCATCCGGAGGCGCGCAGCCGATGGAGCCCGTCGAGCACCTCATCCGGGCACGAGACCAGGTACGGCAGCCGCGCCCGATAGGAACGCCACAGCTCCTCCGCCGGCTCGGCCAGCCCGAACCGCGCCCGTACCAGCTCGAAGAACACGTCCCTGGGCACCGACCCGTCCGCGTCCGTCTCCACCAGCCACGACACGGCGGCCGCGCCCAGCCCCCGGTCCGTGGCGAACTCGGCGGTCCACCGCTCGAAAGCCCCCAGCCGGTCGATCAGCGTGTTGTCCAAGTCGAAGAGGACGAGCATGATCGCCAGTCTAGGGCTCGCGAGAAGGCGCGAGCGGGTGCTCGCGCCTTCCGGTGGATCACCGCAGCTCGCGCTTGAGGATCTTGCCCGTTGCCGTCATCGGCAGGCTGTCGCGGAACTCGACGATCCGCGGGTACTTGTAGGCCGCCATGTTCTCCTTGGCCCACGCGATCAACTCGTCCTCGGTGATCGAGGCGCCCGGCGTGCGGATCACGTACGCCTTGATCTCCTCGCCGTGGGACTCGTGCGTGATCCCCACCACGGCCGCCAGTGACACGGCCTCGTGGGTCATCAGGACCTCTTCGAGCTCGCGCGGGTAGACGTTGAACCCGCCACGGATGATCATGTCCTTGGCCCGGTCGATGATGGAGTAGTAGCCGTCCGCGTCGCGCGTCGCGATGTCGCCCGTACGGAACCACCCGTCCTTCATGACCTCGGCCGTCGCCTCAGGACGCCCGTGGTAGCCCTTCATGACGTTGTGCCCCCGGATGGCGATCTCACCGGGGCCCTCGCCCTCGACGGTCTTCCAGTCGCCGTCGATCAGCTTCATCTCCACGCCCCAGATCGGGGTGCCGATCGTGCCCGGCTTGGTCGGCCGGCCGAGCTGGTTGAAGCTGGCCACCGGCGAGGTCTCCGACAGGCCGTACCCCTCGAGGATGCCGATGCCGAAGGTCTTCTCGAAGTCCTTGAGCACCTCGACCGGCGACGACGCGCCGCCGGCGACGGCCACGCGCAGCGACCGGGGCACCTCCGCGCCGTCGGCGTGGACCTTGGAGAGCATGCCCCAGTACATGGTGGGCACTCCGGCGAAGAACGTGACGTTCTCCTTGACCATGAGCGCGAGCGCCTCGCCGGGGTCGAAGCGCGGCATCAGCACGACGGTGGCGCCGCGCAGGAAGCCGGTGTTCATGACGACGCTCTGGCCGAAGGAGTGGAACAGCGGCAGCACCGCCAGGTACGTGTCGCCGTCCTCCTCGCTGCGCGGGAACATCTTGTCGCTGACCATGGCGTTCATCAGCATGTTCTGGTGGCTGAGCTCGGCCCCCTTGGGCTGGCCGGTGGTGCCCGAGGTGTAGAGGATCACCGCGGTGTCGTCGGGCGCCGTCTGCACGGTCTCGAACGTGCTCGCCGTCCCGCCGAGCGCCGCCCAGATCGACTCGCCGTGCTCGGACTCGGTCGCGAGCGGCGTCGCGGGCAGCACGAAGAAGTGCTCGCATCCCGCGGCCGCCTCGAAGCCGCTCCTGCCGCGCTCGCCCAGCGGCAGCTCGGGCGTGCCCTCGAAGCAGAACAACGCCTTGGCGTCGCTGTCGTCGAGGTGGTAGGCGATCTCACGCGACTGCAGCAGCACGTTCAGCGGCACCACCGTCGCGCCGGCCTTCAGGATGCCGAAGTAGACGAACGGGAAGTACGGCAGGTTCGGGCAGGCCAGCGCGACCTTGTCGCCCTTCTGGATCCCGCGCGCCACCAGCAGGTTGGCCACCTGATTGGCGATGGTGTCGATCATGGAGTACGGCAGCCGCATATCGCCGAAGACGATGGCCGTGCCGTCCGGGTTGTTCCTGGCGCTGTCCTCCAGGACGATCGACAGATTCAGCATGACGCCTTCCTCCCTCTAAGCCTGCTTGGGCGCCATCTAAGCAGCCACCTCATACCGACCGGTAGGTAACTGAGGTTACAAGTGGATATGGACGCGCCCAGTCCCCCTGGAGTAAGCAAGGGGTCATGGAGTACGACTACGTGATCGTTGGCGCGGGTTCCGCCGGGTGCGTGCTGGCCAACAGGCTCTCGGCGGATCCGAAGGTGTCGGTCGCGCTGGTCGAGGCGGGCGGGCAGGACGACAAGCTCGAAATCCGCATGCCCGCGGGCTTCGCGAAGCTGTTCAAGACCGAGTACGACTGGAACTACACCACGGCCAAGCAGAGCGAGATGTCCGGCCGGGAGCTCTACTGGCCGCGCGGCCGGGTCATCGGCGGCTCTTCCTCGCTCAACGCCCAGATGTGGGTGCGCGGCTGCCAGCGGGACTACGACCAGTGGGGGATCCCCGGCTGGTCGTACGACGACGTCCTGCCGTACTTCACCAAGGCCGAGCACCGTGTCGGCAGCAACCAGGGGAACGTCTACGGCACGTCCGGCCCCCTCTACATCGCGGAGCTGCGCAGCCCCAACGTCACCACCGCGGCCTTCCTCCAAGCCTGCGAAGAGCTCGGTTTCGAGCGGCTCGACGAGCTCAACGGGCGCTCCAACGAGGGATACAGCCCGACCCCCGTCACCCAGAACCGCGGCCGCAGATGGAGCGCCGCCGACGCCTACCTGCGTCCGGCGGCCTCGCGGCCCAACCTCACGGTGATCACCGGGGCGAGCGTCGACCGGGTGCTGTTCGACGGCCGGCGCGCGATCGGCATCCAGTACGACGGCGGTGCCCAGGTCAAGGCCAGGGCCGAGGTCATCCTGTCGGCGGGCGCGATCGGCTCGCCGCACCTGCTCATGCGCTCGGGCGTGGGCGCGGCCGGCGAGCTGAGCGACGCCGGGATCGAGGTCGTGCACGACCTGCCCGGGGTCGGCAAGAACCTGCAGGACCACCTCGCGAGCGCCGTGTACATCGAGTGCAAGCAGCCCGTCACGCTGACCAAGGCAGAGTCCATCGGCAATCTGCTGCGGTACATCGTGCTGCGCTCCGGCATGCTCACCTCCAACGTGGGGGAGGCGGTCGCGTTCATCCGCACCTCGGTCGAGGAGCCCGCGCCCGACATCGAGCTGATCTTCGCGCCGGTGCCGTTCAAGGACCACGGCCTCACCCCGCCGACCGGCCACGGGATCACCATCGGCGTCATCCTGCTGCAGCCGGAGAGCCGGGGGAGGATCGGGCTGAACGGCGGCGACGTGACGATCGACCCCGGCTACCTGACCGCGGAGGCCGACGTCAAGCGGCTCGTCGCGGGGCTGAAGACGGCCAAGCAGGTGCTCTCCACCGCCGCGATGAAGCCGTTCGCGGGCGGGCCGATGGCGCCCTATTGGGCGCCGGAGAGCGACGAGGAGCTCGCCCAATGGGTACGGGAGCGCGGCGAGACCCTCTACCACCCGGTCGGCACGTGCCGCATGGGCACCGACGACGCCTCGGTCGTGGACCCGTCCCTGCGGGTGCGCGGCGTCGAGGGGCTGCGCGTCGTGGACGCGTCGATCATGCCGACGCTGAACCGCGGCCACACCCACGCCCCCGCTATCATGATCGGCGAAAAGGGAGCCGATCTGATCCGTTCCTCTTGACGTAAGTGACCACTTGCAGAAGGCTTGTCTGACATGACGCTGTCCGCGGACTTTGACCTGTCGCAGATCCCCTTCTGGGGGTTACCGCAGTCCGAGCGTATGGAGGCCTTCCGCAGGCTGAGGCAGATGGACCGCCCGGTCTTCATGCGGGAGCAGGTCGTGCCGTTCATCGGCGGCGGGCCGGGTTTCTACGCCCTCGTCCGCCACGCTGACGTGATCGAGGCCAGCAGGAACGCGGCCGTGTTCAGCAGCGAGCCGTGCTCCAACAGCATCCCCGACATGCCGCGCTGGCTGAGCGTGTACTTCGGCTCGATGATCAACATGGACGATCCGCGGCACGCCCGGTTACGCCGGATCGTGTCGAGGGCGTTCACGCCGCGCATCCTGGCGAAGATGGAGGCGGACCTCGCCAGGGCCGCCGCGGAGATCGTGGACCGGGCGATCGAGGAAGGGCCGGGCGACTTCGTCGCCCAGGTGGCCGCGAGGCTTCCCGTACGAGTCATCTGCGACATGATGGGGATCCCGGCCGAATCTCATGACCTGGTGCTGCAGCAGACCAACGTCATCCTGGGCAACGCCGACCCGGAATACACCGGCGTCGCCCCCGACCTCACCCGCCGCAACGTCGCCAAGAGCCTGGCCAAGCTGCTGCGCGCCGGATACACGCTCAACCGGCTGGCCGCCCG
This sequence comes from Nonomuraea turkmeniaca, assembly GCF_005889735.1. Taxonomy (GTDB): domain Bacteria; phylum Actinomycetota; class Actinomycetes; order Streptosporangiales; family Streptosporangiaceae; genus Nonomuraea; species Nonomuraea turkmeniaca. The sequence goes on along the minus strand of NZ_VCKY01000164.1, from coordinate 3,222 downwards.
CCTGGGCGACGAGCGGCGCAAGCGGCCCACGGGCGACCTGGTCAGCCTGCTGGTCAACGGCGAGGAGCGGCTCACCCCGCAACAACTGGGGTCGTTCTTCATCCTGCTCGTGGTGGCGGGCAGCGAGACCACGCGCAACGCGATCGCGCAAGGGCTCAAGCTCTTCACCGACCACCCCGACCAGCGCGCGCTCCTGCTCGGGAATTTCGAAGGGCTCATCGGCACCGCGTGCGACGAGGTCATCCGGTACGCCACGCCGGTGATCCAGTTCCGCCGCACGCTGACGCAGGACTACGCGATGAACGGCACCTCGTACCGGAAGGGCGACAAGGTGCTGCTCTTCTACAACTCCGCCAACCGCGACGAGGCGGTCTTCTCGGACCCGGACACGTTCGACATCACCCGCGACCCCAACCCGCACGTCGGCTTCGGCGGGCCCGGGCCGCACTACTGCCTGGGCGCGCACCTGGCGCGCAGGGAGATGACCGTGATGTTCCGCGAGCTGTTCACCCGGTTGCCCCGCCTCAGGTCCGTCGGCGAGCCCGACTTCCTGCTGTCCAACTTCATCAACGGCGTCAAGCATCTGCGCTACACGTTCTGACGGTCAGTGACCGGCCGGGTCCGTGGACTCCGCGGGGCTCGCGCCGGCCACGGTCCGGCGGGCCCGCGTGGCGGCGAGCGCCAGGGGCAGCAGCGCGCCCGCGAGGGCCAGCGCCGCCGCGACCAGCAGCATGGTCGACGCGCCCGCCCGGTACGGCGCCGCCAGCACCGCCACGCCCACGGCGGTGCCGACCTGCTTGACCGTGTTCACCACCCCGGTCGCCATCCCCACCTGATCCGTCGGCGCGGTCAGCCCGACCTGGTTGGCCACGACGTTCCCCGCGCCGAGGCCGAGGCCGCCGATGAACAGCCCGAACATGATCGGCGTCCACGGGTCGTCCGCCGGGATCGCCATGACCAGCAGCGCGACCGCGATGAGAGCCGGGCCGGCGGCGATCAGCACGCCCATCGGCCACCTGTGCAGCACGCGCCCGATCACGACGGGCCCGATGACCGCCGCCACGCTGAAGGCCAGGAAGCGCGCCCCGGCCTCCGCGGGGCTCGTGTTCAGCGGGCCCTGGACGTACAGCGTGAGGTACGTGAACGCGCCTAAGAGCGCCGCCAGCATGAGCAGCGTCGTGGCCGAGCCCACCGCGAACACCCCGTTCCTGAACAGGCTGAAGTCGATCATCGGCGCGGCCGTCCGCCGCTCCACGACCACGAACGCCGCCAGCAGCACGATCCCGGCCACCAGCAGCCACGGCAGGTCGTGGATGAGCGCCGGGATGATCGCGAACAGCGCCGCCGCCACCAGCACGATCCCCGGCGGGTCGAGGTGCCCGCGGCCACGCGACTCCGCCACCCGCTGCCGCAGGGCCAGCAGCACGAACGCGCCGATCGGCAGGTTGATGAGGAAGATCGCGCGCCAGCCGAACGCCCCCGTGAGCAGGCCGCCCACCACCGGCCCCAGCGTCATGGCCAGCCCGGAGACCGCGCTGAAGATCCCGAGCGCCTTGCCCCGGTCCGGGCCCTCGGGGTAGACGGCGCCGATCAGCGGGGTCGTGGTGCCGTACAACGCGGACGCGCCCAGGCCCTGCACGCCCCTGGCGAGGTCCAGAAGGGGTGCCGTCGGGGCGAGCGCGCAGGCCAGCGAGGCCACCGTGAAGATCGACACGCCGATCACCAGGAGGCGGCGCCTGCCGTACCGGTCGGCCAGGACCCCCGCGGGCAGCAGCGCGGCGGCCAGCGTGAGGGCGTAGGCGTCCACCACCCACTGCACCTCGGCCAGGCTCGCGCCCAGGTCCGCACGGATGTCGGGCAGGGCGATCGTCACGGCGGTCAGGTCGACCACGACGAGCACGATCGTCAGCGAGGCCAGTGCGAGCACCCATCCCCGTCGCATGCGCTCTCCTCCGCGTCGTTCCCCCTTGCGAAGTCCCCTTATGAAGTTCGTACTCTCGAAGAGGGGCGGGTGCTAGGTTTCGCAGTCATGGAGATCAGGACTATCCACGCCAATGGGGTGGAGTTCGCGTATCTGACCGTCGGTGAAGGGCCGCTCGCACTGTGCCTGCACGGCTTCCCCGACACCGCGCACACCTGGCGCCATCTGATGCCCGCGCTGGCCGAGCGTGGTTACCGCGCGGTCGCGCCCTTCATGCGCGGCTACGCGCCCACCGAGGTCCCGGCCGACGGCGCGTACGAGGACGCCGCGCTGGTCGCCGACGTCCGTGCCCTGCACGAGGAGCTCGGCGGGGACGACGACGCGGTGATTATCGGGCACGACTGGGGCGCCTTCCCCGTCTACCACGTGGCCGGCCGCTTCCGCCGCGCCGTCACGCTCGCGGTGCCGCCGCCCGGGGCGCTGGCCGGCACGTTCCTCGACTACGAGCAGCTCAAGCGTTCCTTCTACATCTTCCTCTTCCAGACCGCCTTGGCGGAGGCGGCCGCCGCCGGCCCGGGCTTCATCGACAACCTGTGGCGGGACTGGTCGCCCGGGTACGACGCCAGTGAGGACCTGGAGTTCGTGCGGCGCAGCATTGGCGCGCCCGCCAACCTGAGCGCGGCCATCGGCTACTACCGGGCCATGCTCGGGACCACGCCGCGATCCGGCCGCTACCCCGACCTCGAGCCCGGGGTGACCGGGCCTGTGCTGTACCTGCACGGCGCCCAGGACGGCTGCCTGGACGCCGGCCTGGTCAAGGACGTGCTGAGCCACCTTCCGGCCGGCTCGCGGGCCGAGCTGGTGGGGGACGTCGGACACTTCCTCCACCTGGAACGACCCGCCGAGATCAACCGCCTGATCCTGGACTGGCTCGGCCCCGGCTCCTGAGACTCACTCGCGGCGGTTCATCTGCGCTGCCCGCGGCCGTCCGGCGGCGTCGGCCGGGGGCGTCCGCCGCTCGCCCGCCCGCTTCCGCAGAACCGCGATCACCGGATGCCGGCCCGACAGGCTCACCCGGATCGCCTCCTCCACGGCGAACCCGCGCGGAATGTCGTCGTGCACCAGCGCCACGGCCAGCCCATCGGCGGCCAGAACCCGCCGCACCTCCCGCCACAGCAGCCCGAGGTCCCCGGCGAGCAACCCTTGAGGCGGCACCTGGCGTCCCCAAGGCGGGTTGACCAGCACCCGATCAGCACTGCCGTCCGGCACCGGAATCCGCCCCCCATCCGCCACGCCCCACC
>NZ_VCKY01000163.1 GCF_005889735.1 Nonomuraea turkmeniaca | reverse complement strand
CAGCCGCACGGCCTGCCGCGTGCCCCCCGCCCGGCGGCCGCCCCCGACCGCACGCTGCACATGATCGGCAACGCGCACCTGGACCCGGTGTGGCTCTGGCCCTGGCAGGAGGGCTACCAGGAGGCCCGCGCGACGTTCTGGTCGGCGATCCACCGCATGGACGAGTACCCCGACTTCGTCTTCACCTGCGACCAGGTCGTGTTGCTGTCCTGGGTGGAGGAGTCGGACCCGGAGTTGTTCGCCAGGATCCGGGAGAAGGTCGCGGAGGGCCGCTGGGTCATGACCGGCGGCTGGTGGGTGGAGCCCGACTGCAACATGCCCTCCGGCGAGTCGTTCGTCCGCCAGGGCCTGTACGGGCAGCGCTACCTGAAGGAGAAGTTCGGGGTCACCGCGACGGTCGGCATGAACGTCGACCCGTTCGGCCACAACGCCATGCTGCCCGCGATCCTGCGCGGCCAGGGTATGGACTCCTACTGCTTCCTGCGCCCGGGACCACACGAGGCCGACCTGCCCGGCACGATGTTCTGGTGGGAGAGCCCCGACGGCAGCCGCGTGCGGGCGTACCGGATCCCGTTCGAGTACTGCAGCCCGCCCGGCGAGGTCGCCGGGCAGACCGAGAAGGCCCTGGGCCAGCTCGACCGCTCGCTCGGCGACCTGATGATCTTCTACGGCGTGGGCAACCACGGCGGCGGCCCCACCAAGGCCAACATCGAGTCCATCCACCGCTACGACCGGATGGGCACGTTCGGCGAGCTGACGATGTCCTCGCCGCGCCGCTACTTCGACGAGATGGCCAAGCGCCTGGGCGAGCGAGGCCTGGCCGAGCTGCCGGTGTGGCGGGACGACCTGCAGCACCACGCGGCCGGCTGCTACTCCTCGCACTCCGGCGTCAAGGCGTGGCAGCGCCGGGCGCAGGCGGCGGTGTTGTCGGCCGAGCGCTGGGCCGCCGTGGCCGGCCACGACGTGCGCGCCGACCTGGAGCGGGCGTGGAAGCAGGTGTTGTTCAACCAGTTCCACGACGTGCTGCCGGGCTCGGCCATCGAGCCCGCCTACGACGACGCCCGCGACCAGCTCGGTGAGGCCGTCGCGATCGCGAAGCGGATCATCACGCGGGCCCACAACGTGATCGCTCGCGACATCCGCATCCCGCAGGAGGACGGCACCCAGCCGGTGGTCGTCTTCAACCCGCACCCGTGGCCGGTCTCGACCCGGGTGGAGATGCAGTACGGCCTCGCGCCCACCGGTGTGCGGGTCGTGGACGCCGACGGCGCCGACGTGCCGTGCCAGCGCATCCAGCCGGTCGCCACCACCGACGACAAGGGCCGTGGCGCCACGGTCTTCCAGGCCGAGCTGCCGCCGCTGGGCTACCGCCTCTACCGCCTGCGCCAGGGCGCCCCCGCGGCCCCGAGCGGCCTGTCGTGCAGCGAAACCCACATCGAGAACGACGTCCTCCGCCTGGAGCTCGACCCCGCGACCGGCTGGCTGTCGAGCCTGCTCGACAAGCGCACCGGCGTGGACCTGGTGGCCGGGGCGGCCGGCGAGCACACGGTGATCTGCGAGGACCCGACCGACACCTGGGGACATCGCGTGGTGTCCTACGACTGGCCGGGCGAGGCGATGGCGGTCACGAACATCGTCCTGCGCGAGGCCGGGCCGCTGCGGGCCCGCATCCGGGTCGAGCGGGAGTGGGGCCGCTCGACGATGGTGGAGGAGTTCATCCTCGGCGCCGGAGACGACGATCAGGTCGAGGTCCGGGTCACGCTCGACTGGCGCGAGCGGGCCCACCTGATGAAGGTGCGTTTCCCGGTCGCGCTGGAGGCGCCGCGGGCCACGTACGAGATCCCGTTCGGGCACCTGACCAGGCCGATCGACGGGGCGGAAGAGCCGGCGCAGTCGTGGGTGGACCTGTCGGCCGCCGGGGCGGGGCTCGCTGTCGTGAACAACGCCAAGCACGGCTACGACGTCTCCCCGGCCGGGCCCGGCCGCAACCCCAGCATCGGCATCACCGCCGTCCGCAGCCCCGTCCACGCCTGGCACGACCCGCGGCTGCTGGATCCCGAGGGCTACTACTCCTACCAGGACCAGGGGACGCAGCGGTTCACGTACCTGCTGGTGCCGCACACCGGCGACTGGCGGACCGCCGGGCTCACGCGGCGGGCCGCCCTGCTCGGCTCCCCGGTGCGAGCGATGCTGGAGAGCGGCCACGACGGCGCGCTGCCCGCCGCCCGCGGCCACCTGGACGACGGCGGCGGCCAGATCATGGTGACCGCGGTGAAGCTGCACGAGGACACGCCGCGCGACCTCGTCGTCCGCGCCGTGGAGAGCACCGGGCGGGCCGGCGTGGCCACCCTGCACATTCCGCTCGCCGGCATCAGGCTGACGGCGGACTTCGGGCCGAGCCAGATCCGTACGTTCCGGATCCCGCTCGACGATCCGCTCTCCGCCGTCGAGACGGACCTCGTCGAGCTGACCACCCGCAAGGGCGCGTTCACGGTGGAAGCATGGTGACGATCGCCGACCCCGACGGCAGCGAGCTGGTCGTCGAGGCGCCGGAGCCGGCGACGGTCGCGTGGCGGTGGGGCGAGCGCCTGCCGACGGGCCGCCGCGAGCTGCGCCTCACCGTGCGCTACGACGGCGCCGTGCCGGCCGCCGGGAGGGTACGCGTCAGCCGGTCCGTGGCCGCCGCCGAACCGTGGTGGCTGATCCCCGGTCTGTTCTACGGCGAGAACCGGCCCGCGGCCTGCGAGCGGGTGTTCCCTCGCTTCGAAGCGGGCGCCGAACGGCCGGAGGAGATGGTCTCGTCCCGGTGGGGGTTCCGTGCCGACCGTGCGGCCACCCCGGCCGTCCTGGCCTGGGGCGACCTCTCCGGCATCGCGTTGATCGCGGAGGAGGAGTCGCCGCTGGGCACGACGGGCCTCGCCATCGAGCACGCGGCCGGTCGGGCCACCGTGTCGCTGCTGTTCCCGTACCAGGAATATCCGATCACCTACTACGGATCGGCGCTGCCGCGGCCCGCCGAGGCCGCCACCCACGTCTGGCATCCCGGCGAGGAGCACGAGCTGACCTTGGCGACGTGCGCGCTGCCCGCCGACCGGCACGCGTACGCGCCGCTGCTGCGCGAGGACCGCGAGCTGCGCCTGCCCGGCGCGCCCATCCACCCCTGGGAGGACGTCGAGTCGGCGGCCGGCATCGCCGCCGACGGGCTCTACCGCTGGCACTACGACCCGGACCCGGGCGTGCTGCTGGAGACGGCCGGGTTCGACCGGGAGGTGAGCGGCACCAACGGCGAGCGCGTGGACCGCCAGGCCATGCACGTCGGCTGGGTGAGCGGGATCCCATGGGCGGCGGCGCTCCTCGCGCACGGGCTGCGGAGGGGACGGCCCGAACACGTGGACGCCGCCGCCCGGGTCATCGGCTTCATCTGCGCGAACCTGTCGCCCTCCGGCACGTTCTGGGGCACCTGGTACCGGCACGCGGGCTGGTCGCAGAGCTGGACCCCGGTCAAGGACGCCCTGCACGCCCGCACGCTGGGCGAGGCCACGCTGTTCCTCGTGCGGGCGCTGCGGCTGCGGCCAGAGCCCCGCTGGCTGGCCGCCGCCCGCTCCAACCTGGACACGATGGTCGCCCGCCAGCGCCCCGACGGCAACCTCGGCACGTTGCACCACGCCGCCACCGGCGAGGTCCTGTCCTGGTCGGGAGCCTCCGGCCTGACGTGGGTGGCCGCGCTGGCCGAAGCCGGCGACGAGCGCTACCTGCGGGCGGCCGTGCACGCGGGGGAGCACTACGCGGCGTTCGTCGAGGACGAGTTCATCTACGGCGCACCCGAGGACGTGGATCTCGCCCCGACCTCGGAGGACGGCTACGCGGCCGTGATCGCGTACATGGCGCTGCACCGCCGCACGGGCGAGCCCCGCTGGCTCGACCTGGCCCGCCGCGCCGCCGACTGGATGCTCACCTTCCGCTACTCCTACAACGTGCGCTTCCCGCCCCGCAGCCCGCTCGGCGTGTACGGCTTCGCCACCCGCGGCGCCGACCAGGCGTCCCCGTCGAACCAGCACGTCCACGCGTACGGGCTGGTGTGCACGGCCGAGCTGATCGAGCTGTCGCAGGCGCTGGGCGATCCCTACTACGCGGAACGGGCGCACGAGGCCCTGGAGTGTTTCCGCCAGCTGCTGCCGGCGGCCGACGGCGACGTCAACGCCTACCGCGGCATGATCACCGAGCGCTACTACCAGACGGACTGCTTCCAGCCGAAGGGCATGTACCTGACGCTGTCGCACGCCTGGAGCGCGGGCGTGTTGCTGCTGGCCTGCGAGCAGATGCTGGCCCGGGACCGGGTGCCCCTGGGTCAGGAGTCCAGGTGACGCAGGACGGCGAGCACCCGGCGGTGGTCCTCCGGCGACGGGGGCAGGCCGAGCTTGGCGAAGATCTGCGTGACGTGCTTCTCCACGGAGCCGTACGACAGGAACAGGGCAGAGGCGATGGCGGTGTTGGAGCGGCCCTCCGCCATCAGGGCCAGGACCTCGCGTTCGCGGCCGGTGAGCGCGCCCAAGTCCGCGCCGCGCCGGCTTGCCCCCATGATCTGGGTGACCACCTCCGGATCGAGCACGGTCGCGCCGGCCGCGATCCTGGTGAGCGCCGCCACGAACTCGCTCACCTCTGACACCCGGTCCTTCAGCAGGTACCCCACCCCCTCCGAGCCGCCGGCGAGCAGCTGGGCGGCATAGCGCGTCTCGATGTGCTGGGAGAACACCAGCACGCCCAGGCCCGGATGGTCCCGGCGCAGCCGGATCGCGGCACGCAGGCCCTCGTCGGTGTGGGTGGGCGGCATGCGGATGTCCACCACGGCCACGTCGGGACCGTGCGCGGCCACGGCGGCGTACAACGACTCCGCGTCGCCCACGGCGGCGGCGACCTCGTGACCCCGGCTGGTCAGCAGGAGTGACAGCCCGTCCCGGATCACGGCGGCGTCCTCGGCGATGACGATGCGCATGCGGCCCCTCATGTGTGTGCGGGCAGGTCCACGGAGACCACCGTGGGCCCGCCGGGCGGGCTGTCGATCTCCAGGGTCCCGTCGACGACCCGTACGCGGTCGGCCAGGCCGCGCAGCCCTGTGCCGAGACTCATCGCCGCCCCGCCGGCGCCGTCGTCGCGGACCCGCAGTCGCAGCCGGCGGCCGCGCGTCCTGAGCTCGATCGCGGCCCGCCGGGCGCCGCTGTGCCGGGTCGCGTTGGTCAGCAGCTCCGCCGCGCAGAAGTAGGCGATGGTCTCGACCGCCGGCGACGGCCGCCCCGGCAGGTCGACGTCGAGGTCCACGGGCAGCGCGCTGCCGGCGGCGAGCGTGGCCAGCGCCGGCTCCAGCCCCTGGTCCAGGGCGGACGGATGGATACCGGTCACGAGGTCGCGCAGCTCGGCGAGGGCCTGCTTGGCGTTGCGGTGCGCCACGTCGACCAGCTCGCGCGTACGATCGAGCCGCTCGCCCCGGCCCGCGTCGGCCAGCTCCTCCTTCGCCATGCTGAGGCTCATCGCCATCGCCACCAGCCGGGCCTGTGTCCCGTCGTGCAGGTCGCGTTCGATCCTGCGGAGGACGGCGGCCGAGTCGTCCACCGCCTGTGCCCGGCTCGCCTCCAGCTCGCGGATCCGCGCCGACGTGGCGGTCTGCCCGAGCAGCGCCCGTACGAGCAGCCGCTCGGGAACGAGCGCGGCCCCAACCGCACGAGGGACGAGGAGCAGGGGGGCCACGCAGGCGAGGATCGCGGCGGGCGGCCTGGCCAGCAGATAGACGACGGCCCGCCAGGCGGCGGCGTCGCCGAGGGCAGAACCGAGCCACCCCATCAGGCCGGGGCGCGGACGGAACGGCGGCGGCGCGGCCACCTCCATCCGCAGCAACACGCGGGCCAGGCGGCGCTCGACCGCAGCCAGCCCACGTGCCCCGAGCAGGCCGACGGCGAGCAGCGGCGCCCCGATCACCAACGCCGTCCCGAGTGCCGACATCAGCAGCACGAGAACGTAGACCAGGCCCGTGGCGGCCATCGGGAGTGACAGCAGGGCGTACCCGAGTACGCGCGCGAGGGCCGCCGGCGGGTCGCGAGAGACACTCATCCTTCTCAGCCTGACGGACATCCCGCTCGCCTGCCTTTCCGGATGTCCGAATCACAAACGGGGGTTGTTCCCGTGGTGCCCAGCGGCACGCCCCACAAGCGTGGATCTGGACGGAACCAACGAGAAGGAGGATTCAGACATGCGTGGCATGGCACGCTCGCTGGCCGCCGGGCTGGCGACGGCGGCACTGGCCGGCCTGTCGCCCCCCGCGGCGGCGGACGGCTCGTCGATCGAGTGGAAGCAGTGCGCGGGCGAGAACGCCCCCGACGGCATGCAGTGCGCCACCGTGACGGTCCCGCTGGACTGGGCCGACCCGGGCGGAAAGAAGATCACGCTGGATCTGGCCCGATTCCCGGCCACCGATCCCGGCCGCCGGATCGGCAGCGTGCTGCACGTCCCCGGCGGGCCGGGCGGCAAGGGGATCGAGGACTTGAAGAGGTTCGCACCCGACATGTCCCGTCTGCGGGAGCGCTTCGACCTCGTCACCTCCAATCCCCGCAACACGGACCTGGGCGCCAAGCTGCCCGAGGTCTGCGCGCGGCCCGCGGTCGCGCACCTGGCCGAGCCGCGAAGCCGCGCCGAGTACGACGCCCAGGCCGCCGCCTTCGCCAAGGCCATGCGCGAATGCCGCGACCAGGACCGCAGCGGCCTGTACACCCGGCTGGACTCCGTCTCCGTGGCCAGGGACATGGAGGCGATCCGGGCCGCGCTGGGGGAGCGGCGGCTGAGCTTCATGGCAGAGTCCTACGGCGGTGTGCCCGCCACCGCGTACATGCGGCTGTTCCCGCATCGCATCCGCGCCATGTACCTCGATGGGGTGATCAACCAGCCCGACGGGTGGAGCGACCAATGGCTGCTGGCCTACCCGGAGACGGAGCGGGCCCTCACTCGTTTCACGACCTGGTGCCAGGCCACCGCCGCCTGCGCGCTGCACGGGGAGGACGCCGGGAAGATCTGGCGAGCGCTGACCGAGCGGGCGGATCGCGCGCCGATCCCGGTCACCTCGAAGCCGTTCGGCAAGGGCAGGCTGACCGGCTCTTACCTGAGGTGGTTCGGCTTCTCCGGCGACCCCGGGCCGGGACACGCGCGGTGGCTGGCCTTTGCCGAGGCGGTGGACAAGGCCAGACGCGGCGACGGTTCCGGGTTCGCGGACGCCGCCCTGGGCAATGCCCGCGTCTGGTCGATGCCCAACAACCTGGGCATGACGTGTGGCGATGACAGGGGATACCGGACCTATGCCGAATACCGGAAAGAACGGGAGCGGGCTCGGGAGGTGTCACCGAGCTTCGGCACCGCCGGCTTCGACCTCATAGCCTGCTCCGGCTGGCCGTTCCCGGTCCCCAACCCCTCCCGGCTCCTTCCCACGGCGGGGCTGCCGCCGATGTTGGGCGCGGGCACCTGGAGCGACTACCCGTGGACCGAGAGCCTGATACGCCGGATCCCCGGCTCGGCCGCGATCCGCTACGAGGGTCCCGGACATGTCCTGTACATGTCCGGGAACCGCTGCGCGATCGAGCACGCCACCCGCTACCTCATCGACCTGACGCTGCCGCGGCCCGGCACCGTCTGCCTGCCAGAGCAGGGCTAGGCACAGACCGTTCAGTCAGTGTTTCCGGGTTGTCGTCCAGGAGGCTCGCCGGCCTTGCCGCTCGCCGGACAGACTTTCTACCGGGCGGCGTCCTGGATGGCTTGGATCAGCGCGATGGTGGCGGGCGGGTCGGGTGGATCGCCGTAGGCGACGGCGTAGAGCCGGCGGGTGAAGCGGGTGAGTTCGGTGGTGTGGACGTCGGGCCGGCGGTGGGCTTGCAGCGCGAGTCCGGGCAGGGTGGTGACGCCTTTGCCGGCGGCGACGAGGGCTTGCACGACGACCATGTCGTCGCTGAGTGCTGCGATGCGTGGAGTGAAGCCTTCCTGCCGGCACAGCGCGATCAGCTCGTTCTGGCACCGTTCGCAACCGCCGATCCATACGGAGTGGCGATGGTTCGCGACGCTGTCGTCGGGTCGCCGGCTCACGAGGTAGATCGGGTCGTCGCCGATGTGGACGAGGCGAAATCCCTCTTCCTCCACTGGGGCGTCGGCGTACCGGAAGATGAGTGCGACGTCGATCTCGCCCTGTCGCAGCATCTGTAGCGCTTCGACAGGGTGACGGTCGATCAGGATCAGCTCGAGTCCCGGATGTGCCTGGGCCAAGGCGACGGCCGCCTTCGGCACGATCGTGCTCAGCGCCGACGCGTTGGCGGCCAGGCGAACCCGCCCCGCCCGTAAGCCGACCTGCGCCGCCAGCTCGTTGGTCGCCGCGTCGACCCGTCCCACGATCTCGGTGGCCCGGTTGGCCAGCAGCCGGCCCTCAGGCGTCAATCTGATCCCACGACCCACCCGCTGGACGAGCTTGACACCGGTGGCCGCTTCCAAGCGAGACAGGTGATGACTCACCGACGGCTGCGAGTAGTGCAGCTCCCTCGCTGCTTCGGTCACGGACCCATGTCGCGCGACCGCGGCCAGAACCCTGAGATGGACCAGGTTCAGCATCCATCAAAGATATCAATGTGAAGCGCGAACGATTGGCATTAGACGTCATCTGTCTATCCGTCCATGCTCTCTTGTGAGGGCGCCGCACGGCGGCGCCGAGCCGACTGAGGAGGCATGATGAGCAAGCTCAGGTGCCACATCTCGATCTCGCTGGACGGTTTCGTCGCCGGCCCGAACCAGAGCGAGGAGAACCCGCTCGGCGAGGGTGGCGAGCGGCTCCACGACTGGGTGGTTCCGCTGGCCGCCTTTCGCCGAGCCCACGGCGAGCAGGGCGGCGAGGTGAACGCGAGCACATCGGTGTTCGAGGAGGCACTCGAGAACATCGGCGCCGGGGTGATGGGCAGGAACATGTTCGGCCCCATCGGCGGTGGCGCCTGGGGCGACGGGCAGTGGACGGGCTGGTGGGGTGACAACCCGCCCTACCACTATCCCGTGTTCGTCCTCACCCATCACTCGCGTGAACCGGTGGAGATGGAGGGAGGGACCACGTACCACTTCGTCACCGACGGCATCGAGTCCGCGCTCGAGCAGGCGAAGAAGGCCGCCGGCGGCAAGGACGTCATGCTGTGGGGCGGCGGCCAGGTCGCTCAGCAGTACCTGGCGGCGGGACTGCTGGACGAGCTCGAGCTGCACGTCGTTCCGGTGTTGCTCGGTGGCGGTTCTCGCCTCCTCGACAACCTCGGGGACGCGAATGTGCGACTCGAGCAGGTCCGGGCCGTCGAGGCGCCCGGCGTCACCCACCTCAAGTACCGAATCTTGCCGGGTGCTCCATCATGATCGACGTAGCGATCAGTGATCGCCTGCAGACCTTCATCGACGACGTGGGACTCGTGGCGAGCGGCACCGCCGACGAGCACGAGATCACGGCGCGGGTCGCCGATCTGTTGTCCGCTCTACTGGCCGGCGGTTACCGGCTTCCGCCGGAGGTCACGCGATCATCGGCCGCGCGTCACGTGACGTATCCGCTCTACATCGCTCCCGACGACAGCTGGTCGATGGCGTCCGTGGTCTGGGACGTGGGTCAGCGGACCAACGTGCATTCGCACGAGACGTGGGGCGTGGTCGGCATCTACGCGGGAGTCGAACACGAGATCCGCTACCTCAAGCCGACGGTGTCCTCCCCGAGCGCGCCACTGACACCGGCCGGCGAAACGCGGTGGGCGCCGGGGCAGGTGACCGTCTGCTGCACCACCGATGACGATGTCCATGCCGTCGCAGCCGTCGGCAGCGAACCCACCATCGGGATCCACGTCTACGGCGGCAACATCGGCACGATCAGACGGCGGGAGTACGACCCCGCCACCGGCGAAGCCCGCTGGTTCGTCTCCGGCTGGGACAACTCTGAGGACGTGCCTGCGCAGTAACCGGTAGCCGCCCGGTCATCTCGGCGAGCTGATCCGGCAGGTGCCGTTTGAGATCGCCGATGAGGCCTGACCGCCACTGGCACCGTGCAATCCAACGGGACGGCCTTTGGGCTAGGCAGGCATGTCCTTGACGAAGACGATCCCGTCGTTGTCGCCGAGATGGGCCGGGTCGAGGGCGAAGTAGCTGTAGTTGGCCGATATGTCGGTGCGCGGGACCGGCTTCCTGCCCGCCTCGGCGAGGGCCGCGGCCAGCCGGCGGGCGTCGATGAGGGAGCGGTTGCCCGGCAGCGTGTACAGGAGCCCCTCCACGGTGCCGGGATGGGGAGCGGGGAGCGCCTGGTGCGGCATGGCGCCGAGCGCCGAGGCCAGGAAGGCGTACTGGTCGCCCAGGCGGGCGCTGACGATCGCGCCGGCGCTCCACCACTCCAGCGGCATGTCGGCCAGTTGCCAGAAGCTCTTGTCCCGCTGCAGGTGGCGGTTGTGGGCGGAGACGAGCGCCGGGCCATGCTCGGCGACGGCCAGAAGGTTGTCCGCCATCATCGCGTCGCGCAGGGCCATCAACCGCCACACCCGGGCGGGAGACGAGTCGGCCATCCAGAAGTGGTAGCGGAGCAGGCCGGTGGCGGTGCGCCCGTGCAGGCTCGCCCGCCACCACTCGTCCCGCGAGGTCGACGCGATCAGGTGCGGCGTGTACGCGTCCAGCAGCGCCACGAGGTCGTCCGCGATCAGGCGCAGCTCCCTGGCCTCGGTGGACTGGCCCACGGACTGGTCGGCGTCCATGGCCGCCGCGGGATTGGTCCACCGCTCACCGTCGCCGATCAGGCGGTCGAGGGCGTCCGCGGCGCAGGGGAGCAGGTCCGCGTCCAACCAGGCCGCGAGGTAGCCGTGGAGCGTGGTCAGCGCCTGACGGGGGGCGGCGGCGCCCATCATCTCCAGCGGGGCGTCGAAGCCGAAGAAGCGCAGCCGCTCGCCGGCGGGCCGATCCTCGTTGTACGCGCGCATCCAGCGCATCAGCTCCCGGTTGGCCGCCGACCCGCCGAACCCGTGGCTGAAGCCGCGCGCCATGACGTCGTCGAGCGTCCCCGTGCCCGTCTCGACGTAGTCGTCGACGGCCAGGCCCATGAGGCAGTCACTCTCGAGAGCGAACGATCGGTAACCCTCGTGCTCGACGAGATGCCGGAAGATCTCGTTCCGCAGCTCGAGAAGCGCCTCCTCGCCGTGCGTGGCCTCACCGAGCCCGAGCAGGCGAGGCCGGGCGGGAAACGTCCGGAGGAGCCTCGCGACGGCGGCGACGCCTTCACCGTCGAGCGAGGAGGCGGCGTCCTGAACGAGCGGGTCTGTTCTGTCCGATGACGACATGCCTTCTACGGTATCGTTGAACCCTTCGTTTAGACTTTCCGTGGCAAATCCCCGCGTCCTCGCGGCCTGACCTTCAATACGGCGGCGCACCTCATGACATCCGGAGAGCGGTTGAGACCGGTGGACCTCGCCCGCGAACACGGCCTGTCCACCCAGGCGATCAGGAACTACGAGCAGGCGGGCATCCTCCCGGACGCCGACCGCACCCCCCACGGCTATCGCACCTACACGGCGCGGCACGCGCAGGCCCTCCGCGCGTTCCTCGCCCTGATGCCCGCCCACGGCCACCAGACCGCGACCTCGATCATGCAGGCGGTCAACCGGGGCGCGGTCGAGGACGCACTGAAGATCATCGACGAGAGCCACGCCCAGCTCCTCGACGACCGCCGGACCCTCCAGGCCGTGGAGAACGCGCTCCGCGACCTCACACCCGCCGCCCCTCCCGGGCCCGGCGTCACCTTCATCGGGCCACTGGCCAGGAAACTCGGGATCCGGCCCGCGACGCTGCGCAAATGGGAGCAGGCCGGGCTGGTGCGGCCACGACGCGACCGCGAGACCGGATACCGGGTCTACACCGCGGCCGACGTACGGGATGCCCAGCTCGCGCACCAGCTCAGGCGCGGCGGCTACCTGCTGGAACAGATCGCGCCGCTGCTCGACCAGGTGCGAGCGGCCGGCGGTCTGGAGCCGCTGGAGGACGCCCTGCGGGACTGGCACGGCCGGTTGTCCGCTCGCGGGCGCGCGATGCTGAGCGGCGCCGCCGCACTCGACGCCTACCTGCGCCACGTCGCCGCATGACAGGAGCGGGCGCCGGCCCTGCCACCGGGCGCACCGTCACCGAAGGCGGTCGTCCGCTCGCCTAGGTGCTGACCGGCTCCGCGCGCAGCCTCGCCGAGTGCTTCACCAGGGCGATCAGGACCTCCCTGCTCGAGTCCCGCTTCCTCGCGTCACACATGATGATCGGGATCGACGGATCGAGCTGCAACGCCAGACGCACCTCGTCCAGCTCGAACGTCGACGCCCCCTCGAAACAGTTCACCGCCACCACGAACGGCGTGCCCCGCCGCTCGAAATAGTCGACCGACGGGAAGCAGTCGGCCAGCCGCCGCGTGTCCGCCAGGATCACCGCGCCCAGCGAGCCTTCCGCCAGCTCGTCCCACACGAACCAGAACCGCTCCTGCCCAGGCGTCCCGAACAGATAGAGCACGTAGTCGTTGTTCAGCGTGATCCGGCCGAAGTCCATCGCCACGGTGGTGGTGCGCTTGGCCTCCACCGAGGTGAGGTCGTCCACACCGATCCCGCGGTCGGTGAGCACCTCCTCCGTCCGCAGCGGCCGGGTCTCGGAGACGGCGCCGACCATCGTCGTCTTGCCCGCGCCGAAGCCCCCGGCGATCAGGATCTTGATCGCCGTCGGCAGGCGCGGGCGCTCAGAGCGAGCGAAGACCATCGAGCACCGCCCTGTACATCTTCATGTCACGCATGTCCACCTCGGATTGTGGTTCCTGGGCAGAGACGAGTTCGCGGTCGAACAGGTCCCCGAGCAGCACACGGATCGTTCCGGCGGGGAGATCGAGGTGCGCGGCGATCTCGGCGACGGACTTGGGCTCGCGGCAGAGTTTGAGGATCCGCAGATGCTCGGGATCCAGCCCGGCGTCCGGGCCCGGCGGCGCGCCCACCGCCAGGGCCATGGAGATCAGGTCGAACCTGCCGTGCATCGGCTGGGTCCGGCCCCGCGTGACGACGTAGGGCCGGACGATCTCCGGGTCGACCCAGTGCTCGTCCGTCGGGCTGTCGATGCCTGTCACCGGTCGCTCCTGGCGACGGCCTCGGCGTTGCGGGCGCCCGAGGTGAGGTATTGGCCCACCCGCGCGACCATCATGGCCATCTCGTACGCGATCAGCCCGATGTCGGCGTTGTGCGCGCACAACACGGCCAGGCAGGCACGCTCGCCCGCCGTGGTCACGATGAGGAACTGGTGCTTCCACTCCACGACCGTCTGCCGCACCGCGCCGCCGGAGATGTGCTCCGAGACGCCCTTGGCCAGGCTCTGCAGCCCGGAGGCCACGGCGGACAGATGCTCGCCATCGGTCCGCTCCAAGCCGGCGGACGAGGCCATCAGCAGTCCGTCGGAGGACAGCACGATGGCGTGCTCGGCCTCCTTGATGCGGCCGACCAGGTCGTCGAGCAGCCAGTTGAGGTCGGTGCTCGCGGTGGGGGTCATGGTGCCTCGCCTCCCTGCTGCTCATCCAGCAACTTGGCCGCCTGCGTGCGGCCAAGGCGGGTGCCTGACTGCAGAGATCCCATCATCGCGCGGATCTCCTCCGGCGAGCGCTCGTCATCGTCCTCCTCGAGGTCTGGCTGCTTGGGCGTGTCGTCCCGCAGCGCCGGCGCAAGGTTCGCCTGGGGCACGCGGAGCGGCAGGCCTGACGGGGTGAATTCGGCCACAGGCTGCTGCTCCGGTTCAGCTGGCGGCTCTGGTACTGGTTCGGGGGCCGGCACGGGTGCCGGGCGGGCGGGCTTGAGCGTGCGCACGTTCTCCCCGGTGACACGTTCCCCGATGAGTCGGCGTGGCATGTCTGCGGCGACCGGGCGCGCCACCTCTCCGGCGACGGGGCGGGCGGCCGTGGCCACCGCCGCCGGCCGGCGCGGCAGCCGCGCCCCGCCCTCTCCGCCCTGAGGCTCCGGCCTGGGGTCGAGCTGGACGAGCTCCTGCGGGAGCAGCACCACGACCGTGGTCCCGCCGTACGGGGACGCCTTGAGCACCACCTGGATGTCGTGCCGCTTGGCCAGCTGGCTGACGACGAAGAGGCCCAGGCGGGCGGTGCCCGTGATGCGGAACTCGGGCGGGTTCGCGATGCGCTCGTTCGCGGCCTCCAGGTCTTCGGGCTTCATGCCCAGCCCCCGGTCCTCGATCTCGATCACGTACCCGTTGGCCACGAGCTGACCGCTGACCTGCACGTTCGTGTACGGCGGCGAGAACGACACGGCGTTCTCGATGAGCTCGGCCAGCAGGTGCACGACGTCACCGACGGCCCGGCCGATGAGCACGACCTCCCCCATCGGCAGCAGCGTGACCCGGGTGTAGTCCTCCACCTCGGCCAGCGCGCCGCGTACGACGTCGACCATGGGGACCGAGCGGCGCCACGTCCGGGCGGGGGAGGAGCCGGAGAGCACGATGAGGTTCTCCGCGTTGCGTCGCATGCGGATGGCCAGGTGGTCGAGCCGGAAGAGCTCCTTCAGCTCCTCGGGGTCGGTCTCGCGGCGCTCCATCACGTCGAGCACGGTGAGCTGCCGGTGCACCAGGCCCTGCGTCCTGCGGGCCAGGCTGAGCAGGATGTCGCGGATGCTGCGGCGCAGCTCCGCCTGCTCGGCCGCCACCCTGATGGCGGTGCGCTGCACGGTGTTGAACGCCTGGCCCACCTGGCCGATCTCGTCGTCGCCGAACTGCAGCGGCGGCGCCTCGGCGGCCACGTCGACCTCCTCACCCCGGCCGATCCGCTCGACGATGCCGGGCAGCCGCTCGTCGGACAGCTCGTGCGCCGCGTCCCGCAGCTTCTGCAGCTGGGCGAAGAGCGCGCGGGCCGTGGTGATGGACAGGACGATCGAGGCGATGACCGCGAGGAGCCCGAGACCGCCCGCCAGGACCAGCCGGATGACCACGTTGACGGCGACCGGCACGGCCCTGTCGACCACGCGGTCTCCGCCGGCGAGCACCATGGTGTTGAAGTCGTTGAGTGCCCGCCCCGACACCGTCTTCCACTCATCGGCGCCGAACGGAAGGCCGCCGACGGTCGGGCTCTGCTCGGCGATCTGCCGTTCCAGGGTGGCGAGCTGGACGAACGACGGGCCCTTGATCAGCTTGTCGTAGGCGATCCGATCGGATTCGTGCAGCTCCGATGCGGCCTGGTCGGCGACCATGTGCCAGGCGCCCACGGTCTGGGTGAACTCCGCGTGCTCGGCGGGGGACAGCCGTCCTTCGGTGAGCACGCCGGTGAGCAGCGCGTCTTCTCTGCTGAGGACCTCGCGAGCCCGGCTCAGGGCGGACAGGGCGCGGATCTCCTTGGCGATGGTCTTGTCGTCGAGGGTCGCCACCGTGCCGTAGAGGTTGTAGAACGGGTCGATGACGGCGGCGTAGGCGTCCATCGCCTGGACCCGGTTCAACCGTCCGGCATCGAGGGACTGCCGGGTCTGCTTGATCGAGTCGAGCCGGCGGAACACCTCGGCCAGCCGGCGGGCGCCCTCGTCGTCCATCGCCCAGCCGACGACGCCCGCGCCGGCCGACTCCCGGAACGCGGTGATCATGCGGTCCGTCTGCTTGTGCTGGTTCTCCAGCTCCCTGCGGGCGCTCGGCGTGGGGTCGCTCAGCTCGACGACCGAGAGCCGGCGTTCCTTCTGGAGCTCCTCGAGGACCCGCACGCTGGGGTCGACTACGCTGGAGTTCAGCTGGGTGACCCACAGGAGGTTGACACCCTCGCGAAGAGTGACCCACGCAGCGAAGGCCCACAACGCCGCCAGGGAGAGCAGCAGAGCCGTGACTTTGGTCCGCAGTCGTGTATTGCGGAAGCCCATTAGTAACCCACCCTGTGAATGTCTATCGTGCGCCGGTCGCCCTAGAGCACACAGTGGCAACAGACCGTGTCGATCAAGGAACTCTAGCGCACGGTCAAAGCACTCACAAGCAACGCCAATCACTTTGCACACAAATATCCGATTTTTGACAAAATTGGTCAATAATGCTCAAAGATGGATATCCTGCGCAGGTGAGTGACGCCGCCGCATACTTCTCCATTCACAATGACCTCGTAGATCGCCTCCTAAAGCGCTCGCATCAGTTGGCCGGAGTGCCGGAACAGGACCGGAGCGCCGTCCTGAACGCCGCACTCGACGCCGTGCCCTTGGGGGAGCGCCTGCTGGGCCCCCACACCGCCTTGTTCGCCGACGGCGACAGCTCGGCGAGCCGGCTCGCCTTCAGCTGCCTGTCCGCCGCCGCCACGTTCCCGCGCGCGGGGCGGGACGAGATCGCCGACCTCGGAGCCCTCACCGCGATCCTGTTCGGCCTCGACGACCTCGCCGACAACGTCGCGGGCCATTCGTCCGACCGTGACGTCGTCGAGCTCTTCGGCCGGCTCGCCGCCATCCTCGAAGGCGAGCCCGCGCCGGCCGATGCCACGGAGCTCGCAGGACAGGCGCTGCTCGCCTGGCAGGCCTGGTGCGCGCGTTTTCACGCGCACCCCGGCGCCGCGGCCCACGTGCCGACCCTGGTGCGGCGGCTCGGCCTCGCCGGCGCCGCGATGGCACGCGAGCGCGTGTGGGCGGCGGGCGGCGAGCCCTGGCCGGCATACGACGAGTACGTCGCGAACGGCCGCATCACGATCCTCTATCCCACCTGGTGGGCGGCCGCCCTGGCGGTCTGCGGCCCGATGCCCGCCGACGTCGCTCACTGGGAGTCGATGGCGCCGGCCACCGCCCTCGGCGCGGCGTGCATGCGGCTCGCCAACGACATCAGGACGTTCGAACGCGAGAGGCACGAGGGCAAGCCGAACTCCGTCCTCATCCTGGAGCGTGCGGGGATGACCATAGAGGCGGCGGTCGAACGGGTCTCCGCGCACATCGCCGAACTCAACGCCGCCTTCGCCGCCGCGCTCGCCGAGCTGCCGCCCGAGCTGGCGGACATCGCGGAGGGGCAGCGCAGGAGCGTGGCCTTCAACGGCGCCTGGTACATGGCCAGGGACACGCACGCGTACACCGTGCGGGAGCTGGCCAGGGACGTCGACACGCATGGCGGCTAGGACGAGGCGCCGTCCGGCGACGGGCGGCACGCCCGCTCGGCGAGGTGCTGCGCGGTGATCACCGCGGCGCGGGTCACGGCGAGCGGCGTGTACAGGTCCTTGTCGTGCCAGAGCGGAGGATGCTCCTTGCCGGCCGAGCGCGCCAGGTACGCCTGACCCCGGCCGGCGGCCTCCGTGCAGCGCGGCTCCCATCGGCTCCTCGTCATCAGCAGGGTCTGCATCGCGTACGCGGTCTCCTCGGCGGTGCCCTCCCACCGCCCCCAGGAGCCGTCCGGCCGCTGGGTGTCCAGCACCCACTCGACCGCCGCGCGCACCGCCGCGGCCGACGGCTCCCCGCCGAAGGCGTCGAGCGCGAGGGCGCAGCTGACGGTCGCGTAGTAGGGAGAGGCGTGCCACCGGTCGGTCCAGCTACCGTCGGGCCGCTGCCGTTCCCGGATCCAGGCCGCCAGGTCGCCGATCGCCTCTCCGTAGCGCGGCGCGGCGGCCGGCCTGCGGGCGACGTACTCGCCGAAGGCGTCCAGCACGTGCGCGTTGACGCTGACCGAGACCCCCTGCTCCCCGGGCCAGGTGGAGAAGTGCACGCCGGAGCGGAAGTGCCACAGGCTGTCGGGCTCGCACGGCACTCCCAGCAGCGCCAGCGCGTACAACGCCACAGCCGTCGTGTCGGCGTCGGCCGGCAGGCCGGACCCCGCGGACGTGCCTAAGGGGCCGATCGCCGCCCGCAGGTCGGCCGCCATCTCGGGCGGCACGTCGACCGGCACGCCCGCGCGGCCGAGCCAGCTCAGCACCCAGCCCCGCTCGAACGTGGTGATCGGCAGCCCGACGGGCACGGGGCCGCCGTGGAGCCGGACGATCGCCTCCAGATGGCTGCGGGCGGCCTCGGAGGCGTCACCGTCACTCCGCTCGCTCAGCCAGGCCGCGGTCGCCGCGGGCGAGGCCCCGATCGTCCCGATGGGGGTGGGCCGGATGCCGGGCGCCCCGGAGGCCTCCTCGCCCGCGACCTCCAGGGCGTGCAGCAGCTTCTCCGGGATCTCCATTCCCGACTTGATCCATGACCTGACCAGCCGGAGCGTGTCCTCGCTCATGCCTTCGGGCAACGGCAGCGGCGGGTGCCCCGTGAGGTGCGTGACGTGCCGGTTGATGAGGGTCACGAGGGAGGGGACGATGTGCTCGATCGCCGGCATGTCCGGCAGCGTGAGCCGTCGGCCCAGCCACGTGGCCAGCACGCGGACGCCGCGTTCGGCCGGGTACGCGAGGTGGCCGCGGTCGGCGCCGTGGTCCGCGCGCGACAGCGCCGACAGGAGGCCTTCGGTGGCGCTCAGCGTGGGCACCAGGCCGTACCCGTCCGGTGCTCCCCATGCGCCGTCCTCCCGCTGGGCGCCGGTCAGGTAGGCGATGCGCGCCTGGTGGCCGGTCAGCCAGGGGGCGAGGGAGACCAGGCGGCCGGTCTCGTAGATCGATGACGACACCTGCCCCCACGGCCTGAGCATGAGGCTCGTCACCAGCTCGCCGGCCGCCACGGCGATGCCGGACGTCATCGCCGTGGTCATGCCCGTGCGTCCCGATCGCGAGGTTCCAGCCGTAGCCAGAGGCTCTCCCTCGGCCGCACGGACGCCCCCGGCACCGGGGTGAGCTTCTGCGGGTTGGTCAACACCTGCCGGTATCGGCTCATCACGTTGGCTATCACCAGCGGCGCCTCGACGTAGAACAGATGCTGGCCGAGGCACACGTGCGGGCCCGTGCCGAAGGGGACGTAGGAGTAGCGGTGCCGGCGCTGGTGCTTCTCGCCGGCCCAGCGCTCGGGGTCGAACTCCAGCGGGCGCTCCCAGAACTCCGGCAGCCGGTGGGTGGTGTACGGGCTGACCAGCACCTGCGAGCCGGCCTTGATCCGGACGCCGCCGATCTCCGTGTCGGCCACGGTCTGGCGGGGGATGATCCAGGCCGACGGGTAGACGCGTAAGAGCTCCTGCAGCACCATGCGGAGGTAGGGCATCCGAGCGACGTGCTCCGGCCGTACGGGGCCGCCGCCCACCACGCGGTCGATCTCGTCCCGCAGCCTGGCGTTCACGTCGGGACGATCGTGCAACACCGACCACAGCCAGGCCAGCGACATGGCGGTGGTCTCCGAGGACGCGCCGTACATGCTCACCAGGTCGTGGCGCACCTGTCGCACGTCCACCGTCCCGTCCTGCCCCTTCCGGGCCGTGAGCAGCGCGGAGATGATTTCCTTACGGGGCTCCTCCGCGCGGTGAGCCTCCGCGCGGGAATTCTCCTCGATCAGGGAGTAGATGATCTCGTCGATCCTCTTCACGGCCCTGAGAAAGGCCCGGTCGCCGGGGACCTTGATGGAGTAGGGCGCGAAGGGGAATATCAGCCGGAAGTGGATCGAGGTAGCGCAGGTGGCGATCTCGGGCTGCAGCCGGTCGACGGTCTCGCGCGGGATACGGCCGCCGAACAGGAGCTTCATGACGGCCTCGTTGACGATGGCGGTCATCTGGTGGCCGCCGCCGTCGATCAGCCGCCCGGTGCGGGCGTGCTCGTCGAGTTCCGGCATGCAGTCGGCGACGACGTCGGCCATGTCCTCGGCCAGCGAGTTGAGGTATCTGGGGGTGAAGAGGGGCTGCAGGATCTTCCTCGCGGACGCCCAGGCCTCGCCCTCGGCCAGGATGCTCTGGCCGGTCACGCGATGCAGCGGCCGCCAGAACATGCCCGCCCGCACGAAGTTCGACCAGTCCGTCTTCAGCACCTGCTCGACGTGGTCGGGATGCGAGATCAGGTACGGGCGGAACGGGCCCAGGTTGAGCCGGACGATCTGGCCTCGGGCCTCGACGCCCATCCTGGCCAGCTCGGTGACCGGGTCTTTCACGAGTCCGGGGATGGCCCTGTAGAACGGGAGGGTTTTGGGGCTGGTCACGGAGGTGTCCGTGGCGTGGGACATGGCGGCGATCCCCTACTCCGAGTGCGGTATGTAGCTATAAGTGAGTTATGCGAGGTATTCGCAGGTTTGCGTATTCTCACAAGGGGGTCGGGTGACGATCCAATGGCGGAGGCGATGATGATGGTGCTCGCGGGGTGGCGTGGATCGCCACGGGTGCCTCCTGTTGTGCCTACGGCGCCGTGTCTCACATGACGGACATTTCCTGACAAATGTCAACTAGCAGGTGGATTATCACATGCGCCTGCATGTAGGTTCAAGATCGTACCGGGGTAGGAGCGCCAGTTGAATCTCAGCCATCCGGCCGCAGGCCCGCTGGGCGGCGGCGCCATCGAGCGTTGCCGGCGCCTGCTCGAACCCGCCCTCCGCGAGGCCGTCTCGGTGCTGCACCCGTGGGGCGCCAGGATGGCCGCGTTCGCGCTGGGCTGGTCGGACGCGGACGGCAGGCCGCACCCGGGGGACGGCGGCAAGGGTGTGCGGCCCGCCATCGCGCTGCTCAGCGCCGAGGCGGTCGGGGGCACGGCGGAGTCGGCGCTGCCGGCGGCGGTGGCGGTGGAGCTGGTGCACGCGTTCTCGCTGGCGCACGACGACATCATCGATCACGATGAGCGGCGCAGGCACCGCGAGGCGCTCTGGAAGGCGTACGGTGTGGGGCCCGCGCTGCTCACCGGCGACGCGCTGCTGGCCCTGGCCGTCCAGCAACTCGCCGTGGCACCGGAGGCCATGAAGTACCTGTCGGCGGCGCTGGTCGAGCTCGTGCACGGGCAGAGCGCCGACATGGCCTTCGAGAACCGGCCCTGGCGCGGTCCCAGCGAGGTCACGATCGGCGAGTACATCGAGATGGCGGCGGGCAAGACCGGCGGCCTGCTGGGGGCCGCCGCGGCGGCCGGCGTGGCGCTGGGCGGCGGCGCGCCGGAGCTCGCGGACCGGATGTGGGCGGTGGGGCGCGACCTGGGGGTGGCCTTCCAGATCGCCGACGACATGCTCGGCATCTGGGGCGATCCCCGCGTCACCGGCAAGCCTGTGCACAGCGACCTGCGGCGCGACAAGAAGACGTTGCCCGTGCTCGCCGCCCTCGCCGCCGACTCGCCCGCCGCCCGCGAGCTGTCCGCCGTCCTTTCGGCCGGCGTCACGGACGAGGAGTCGGTACGGCACGCCGCGCGCCTTGTCGAGGAGGCCGGCGGCCGCACCGCCGCCCGAGCCATGGCCGACCGGTACGTGTCGGCGGCCCTGCAGGCTCTGGACGAATGCCTGCCGGACGCGGCCGACCTGCGCGTGTTGTGCGCGAGCCTGGTCAACCGCACCCGCTGACCCCGCCCCCAGGGGCAGGCCGGTGCGCAGGGGCTCTGGAGGCGCACCGGCCTGCCGACACGCCCCACTCTGCCGACGCGCGCGGTCAGGGGCGGGAGGCGTCGTCCAGGAGAGCGAGCTCCTCCGCGCTCAGCGTCAGCTCCGCGGCCGTGATCAGCGCCCGCAACTGCTCGACGCTGCGCGCGCTCGCGATCGGCGCCGTGACCGTCGGCTGCGCGGCGAGCCAGGCCAGTGCCACCGACGCCGGATGGACCACGCGATCGGCCGCCACCTGGGTCAGCACCTCCAGCGTGCGACGCCCGTGCTCCGTGGCCAGGTATTCGCCCGCCTTGCCCGCCCGCGGGCTCTCGACGGTGACGCCCGGCGCGTACTTGCCGGTCAGGAAGCCGCGCGCCAGCCCGAAGTACGGCGTGCTGCCCAGCCCCTCCCTGGCCACCACGTCCCGCGTCTCGCTCTCGTAGTCCCGTTCGACCAGGTTGTACTGCTGCTGCAGGGCGACGTACCTGACCAGGCCCTCGTCGTCGGAGATCTTGAGCGCCTCGGCCAGCCGGGCGGCGCTGTGGTTGGACGCGCCGGCGTACCGGATCTTGCCCTCGCGCACCAGCGCGTCGAAGGCGGCCAGCGACTCCACCATCGGCGTGTCGTGGTCGTCCACGTGCGCCCAGTAGAGGTCGATGTAGTCGGTGCGGAGCCGCCGCAGCGAGTCCTCGACCGCCGTGCGGATGGTCGCCGGGGCCAGCCCCTGGAGCCCTTCCAGCATCCCGACCTTGGTGGCGATGACGAGCGAGTCGCGGTCGTGCCGATGCGCCAGCCACTCACCGATGATCGTCTCGGACGCGGAGTCGCCGGTCGCCCAGTACGGATAGACGTCGGCGGTGTCGATGAAATTGCCGCCGTTCTCGACGTACTCGTCCAGGACCGCGAACGACGTCTCCTTGTCCGCCGTCCAGCCGAAGACATTTGTGCCGAGCGATATCGGGAAAACGGACAGGTCCGTGGTTCCTATTGATCTCATCCCGCTATTATCCGCGCATCCAATGAGGAGGGTTCGATGGCACCCCGATTACGCGGTTGCCTGGTCGGCGCATTGGTTGCTGGCGGCCTGTTCCTGGCGGGCGTGGCGGTGGTGCGGTCCGGCGGGGAGGAACCCGACCGGCCGAAACCCTCGAGGAGCGGACCGGAAACGGCGCGGGTGGTCGAGGAACGGCGGCTCGACGAGCGCCGGATGGAGCTCACGATCCGGTCGCCGGCGCTCGGCGGCGCCGCCACGAAGGTGCGCCTGCTGCTGCCGCACCGCTGGGAGTCACGCCGCGACTGGCCGGTGTTGTGGTTGCTGCACGGCGGGCTCGACGACCACACCTCCTGGAGCACCAGGACCGACGTGGACGCGCTCACCCGCGGCACCGGCGTGCTCGTGGTGATGCCCGACGGCGGCAAATGCGGCAGCTACTCGGACTGGTGGAACGGCGGCGACGGCGGTCCGCCCCGCTGGGAGACCTACCACCTGCGGGAACTGCTGCCCCTCCTGGAATCCCGTTACCGCGCGGGCGGACGGCGCGCGGTCGCCGGCTACTCGATGGGCGGCCAGGGCGCCATGCTGTACGCGTCCAAGGGGCACTTCGCGGCGGCGGCCTCGTTCAGCGGCGCCGTGCACATTCTCGCCCCCGGCGTGCCGCAGGCCGTCATGGCCGGCACCACGATCGGCTGCTTCGGCACGGACGGGAAGCGCGTCTGGGGCGATCCGGAGGCGCAGCGCCCGATCTGGCGGGCGCACAACCCCTACGACCGGGCGGAGCGGCTCAAGGGCGTCCGCCTGTACGTGGCCGCGGGCGAAGGCGACCTCGTCGAAGACCTGGCGAACCGGGCGGCCAGGGCGTTCACCACCCGGCTGGACGAGCTGGGCATCCCGGTCCGCACCCACTTCTACCGTGGCGGCCACACGCACACCTTCTGGCAGCGTGAGCTGCACCGGGCGTACCCCATGCTCATGGCGGCCATCGGCGCTCAGTGATCCGCGGACAGGTCGAGCTCGCCCGGCGTCAGAAACCACACCAGCACCGCGCCGGCCAGCATCAACGCCGCGCCCGCCCCGCTGGTCAGCGTCAGCGAGCCGGTGAAGGCCGCCGTCGCCTGCTCGGCCAGCCGGACGCCCTCCGCGCCCAGGTCCCTGGCCACGCC
>NZ_VCKY01000162.1 GCF_005889735.1 Nonomuraea turkmeniaca | reverse complement strand
GGCACAACTCACACGATCACGGACATCCTGCGCTGGTCAGACTGGCGCCGCCGCCACCAGGCCACAGCCCGGCATTGCCACTACCAGCGCAGATCCGCACCATGATCGCGAAGTGTCACTGGAGTACAAACCCACCGTCCCGGCGGGCAGGTGCCGGAGCCCGGTGAGGACCGTTCAACGCCATCGTCCGTAGCCTCCCCCGGAAAGCGCCGTCGCTGCTCGCGGCGCGGCTACGCGAGTTGCAGCGGGCCGGTCTCGTGCAGCGCCACATCATCGAAGGTGAGCCCCGCTACCGGCTCACCCCAGCCGGGCAGGAGCTGCAGCCACTGCTGCAGCCACCTACCGGGCGCTGCCGCGGTGGCTCGGCGTCAGCCCGTTCGCTGCCGTCGAGCGGGCGGCGGTGTCATTACCCCGGTGGAGCTGCCGGTTGCCAGGCCCAGCAGCGTGCAGTCCCGCACCGTGAGGTAGGCCAAGCGGGGGCGTAGCGGGTGCGGTAGCGCTTTCGACGTTCAGCTTCGTACGGCAGGCAGAGCGGGTTCCGTGGCCCTGTCGGGCTCTGCGGCGGCCGTCGGGCGGAACCGGCGCACGGCTGCCACAGCCGTCATCGCGAGCAGGCCGGTGAGGCAGAGCCAGGCGACGGCGTCGCCCACCCACCGGCTGTACGGGGTGTGCCGTCCCTGGAGGGGCACCGTGACAGTCATCGTGTGGTCGGTGGTGCGGGCGTCGCTGGAGAACCAGCTCGCCTCGTACCCGATCATCCGGCCCTGGTGGTCGACGGCTATGGAGGTCCCGAGCCGAGCGGACCGGACGACGCTCATCCCGTTCTCCACGCCGCGCAACACGGCCTGCTGCGCGAGCGCGTCTGTGACCTGTGCATAGTCGCTGGAGGGCAGGAGCAGGATGTCGGCCCCGGCCTGGCCGGCCTGCCGGACCAGCGGCATGAAGTTGGCGTCGAAGCAGATGACGGTCGCCAGCCGGCCGTACGGCGTGTCTATTGTGGGCACCACCCCGGGGCCGGGCACATTGCCGTCACCGACGGGCGTGGACGTCTTGAGGTAGTTCCAGACGACCGTGCCGCCCGGGTCGATCATGATGGCGCGGATCTCGACGTTGGGGCTCCGCTCCCTGGGCAGCAGGTAGACCACGCCGATCTGAAGATAGATCCGTTCCGCTCGGGCGACCGCCCGCGCTCGTTCGACCACCGCTGCCCCCTCCTCGACGAAGTCGTAGGCCGCGGCCTCGGACCACAGGACGATTCTGGCTCCCGACCGGGCGGCCGTCACCGTTCGGTCGAACATGTCGTCGACCGTCGGGGTGTAGTACCGCCGTCTCAGCTCCGCGCGTTCCGCCGCGCTACGCGGCCCGGCCTTGATGCCGGCGGCCACGGACGCGTCGTCGGTTGCCCGGTTCGGCGCGAGTGCGGCCACCCGGACGGTCGAGCCGGCCGGTGGGTCGAACACCAGCCGCGCCCCGCCCAGCAGTAGGACGGCGGACAGGCTGCAGACCCAGACGACAGTGCTCCGCCCGGCGGCTCGCAGGTCGAAGCCGCGTTCCCACAGCTCGTTGCAGACCGGTGCGGTCCAGGCGATCAGGAACGCGAGCCCCCACAGGCCGGTCACCGACACCGACTGCAGCAGCGGCAGGTTTCCCACCTGGGTGCCCACCGCATGCCCCATCGTGCCCATTTCGCCGGTGCTGAACAGGAATGCCAGCGCGACGTCGGCCGCCGGGAAGACGAGGGTGCGCGGCAGCCCGCTCAGCCTCCGGCCGAGCAGCCCGTCCAGCGCGTACGGTACGACGCCGAGCACGCCGGCGCCGGCCGCGATCATCGCGATCTGGTCACCCGGAAAGACGCCCCGGAAGCTGATCGCGGCACCGACGGCGACCGCGACGGCCAGAGCCGGTAGCGCCCATCGGGCCCGGGTGGTCCGGGCGAAGCGCAGCAGCAGCACCGGCGCCACCCACGCGGCCAGCGGAATGGTGGTCTGCAGAAGGGTGAACGGCAGCAGGGCCGCACCGGCCAGCAGCCAGAGCCACGACCTCATCGGTTCCCCCGCTCCGAGTCTGACGGGATGGCCCTGACGAGCAGCAGCTCGCCGTCCACGTCCCATAGCAGATCGAGTACGGCCCGCAGGCCGGCCTGGTCGACGGCCAGGTTCGGCATCACCGTGCGGTCGCCGTCCGACTGGACGACCACCGCCCCGAATCGGCGGCGTAGTTCGTCGTTGAGGCCGCTCGGGAGTATCCCGCGGACCTCCACCTGGTAGTTCGTCGTCATTTCGCGCCCTTTCGTCGCATGGCGCGTAGCATCGCGGGCAACGGGGGGAGAGCACACCACCCAGGGGCTGGACCACCCAGGGTGGAAGGCGGGGCCGCGTCAGATCAGCCCGAGGTCGCGCCCGCGTTGGACGGCTTCGGCGCGGGACGTTACGCCGAGTTTGCGGTACAGGCTCTTGCTGTAGCCCTTCACCGTGTTCATCGACAGGTAGAGCTCCGCGCCGATCTCCCGCTGGCTCAGCGGACCGCGCAGAGCACGCAGGATGGAGTGCTCCCGGTCGGTGAGCGGTTCCGCCGGTCTGCCGGCCCGACTGGTCATGGCCATGGTGCTCCGCCCGGCACGCAGGCGCGTCTCGGCGAGAGCGGCGGCCACCGCGGGGAACACCGGCCCCGTCCGCGCCACCTCGTCGGCCTCGGACAGAGCGGCCGACGCCGCCCGGCGGTCCCCGCAGGCCAGTTCCAGCTCCGCCAGAGTGACCAGGGCCCGTACGACCTGGGTGGGATGGCCGGTGATCTGGGCCAGGTGCACGGCGTGGAGCAGCAGATCCCGCGCCCGAACCAGATGCCCGTCGCGATGGGCGACGACGCCCTCGGCCAGCCGCAGGAAGACCACCGCCGGCGCGGCGGCGTCCCCGAGTTCGGCCTCGATCGCCGCGACCTCGGGCAGCACGCCTCGCAACAGCACGCGGACGCGCTCGGTATCGCTTCGGTTCGACAGGGCGATGGCGAGCAGTCCGGTGGCCTGGAGCCGGGTGAACGCGGGCAGGCCGGCCACCGCGGCCCGTTCCACCGCCTGCGCCAGCACCCGCGCCGCGTCATCGTAGTGACCTGTGCCGGACAGTACGCTCCCGAGAGCGATCCGGGAGATCACCCACCCGGGGATCCCCGGGTCCACCTCCAGTTCGACCGAACGGCGGGCCATGGCGAGGAGTTCTTCCGGAGTCCAGCCGTCCTGGGCGTATACCGCTCGCAGCGTCATCGCCGCCGCGTGCCCCGACCGCCATCCGGCTGGAGGGGCTGTGTCGGCGGTGATGGTGGCCTCCGCTGTGTCGAGCAGCGGGGCCACACGGTGGAGGCGGCCGGTCAAGCCCGCGGCCGACGCGAGCGTGATGCCCAGCCTCGGGTTGGCCCGTACGGTCTCTGCGTCGAGGCTGTCACCGAGCCGCAGGTAGGCGCCGATCGCACCCCGGGCGAGGAAGTCGTCGTCGGCGGCGGCCAGCAGCTCCGCCGCACCGTGCTGGTCACCGGCGGCGATCAGGTATCGGATCGCCTGCTCCTGATCTCCGGCGTTCGCATGCCACCCGGCGGCCCGGCTCAGGAGCCGCGGCCCGGCTTCCGGAGCCACTGTGAGCAGTTCGCGCCGGAGAGCTTCGCGGAAGAGCCGGTGATAGCGGTACCAGAACCGCTGGGAGTCCAGCGCGACGAGGAACAGATCGGCCCTTTCCAGCTCGGCCAGCGCCAGGTGGGAGTCGGCACGTTCCAGGACGGTGTCACACAGCGGGCCGCACAGCTGATCGAGCACGGATGTGCGGAGCAGGAAGTCGCGCTGCCCGGCGCGCAGGCCGTCGAGCACCTCGCTGGTGAGATAGTCGACGACGTGCCGCTCGTCGCCGCCGAGCGGATCCACACTGGCCGGCGGGCTCGGGGCGGCCCGGATCGCCAGCGCCATCAGCTTGATCCCGGCCGCCCAGCCTTCGGTCCGGTGGACCAGGGCGGCGACCCCATGGCGGTCGAGGGCGTCGCCTGCCATCCGGCTGACCAGGCCGGTCGCCTCGTCGCCGGTGAAGCGCAGCCCTGCCGCGCGGATCTCGGCCAGCTCTCCGCCGGCCCTGAGCCGGGCCAGCGGCAGCGCCGGGTCCAGCCGGGAGGCGATGATCAGGCGAAGGGAGGGCGGCAGGTAGCTGAGAAAGAACTCGACAGCCTCGTGGATCCGCCGGTCGCGGAGCACGTGGTGGTCGTCGAGCACGAGGGCGTGCCGCCCTGTCACCGCTTCGAGGTCGTTGAGCAGGGTGGGCACGGCCACCTCGAGCGGGTCGACCTCGGTCACCCGTAAGGCCTTCAGCGCCGCGCCGCCCAGCGCCGGGCTCACCGTCCGCAGGGCCGAAATCAGGTAGGTCCAGAACCGGTACGGCTCATCGTCGGAGTCGTCCAGGGTAAGCCACGCGACGGTGGTGCCGCCTGCGGGGGCGATTCGCCGGGCCCAGTCGGCGAGCAGGGTGGTCTTCCCCCATCCCGCGGGCGCGACCACGACGGCCAGGCGCTGGGAGTGGTCGTCGAGCAGCGTGGTCAGCCTGCCCCTGCCGACGGTGCCCGGCCGGACTGGCGGGACCAGCAGTTTGCCGTTGATGAGTGGGTGCGTGAGCCCTGGCGCGGCAGGCGGCCGCTCGCCCTGCAGAGCCATCCGGCCTCCGCTCGCCCAGAACAGGTGATGTCGCCCAGTGTGCCACCCGATCGCTTCCGACCTGCACGAGATCTTCTCGGAGGACGGGCCTGCGAGGTGGGCGTGGTGGCCTGGCTGGGGTTCTCGAGAGGGCGTTCCACTTCAACGACCTGCTGACGCCGGACATCGCCCACCTGGTCTACGGCGTCTGCGCCTCGGGCTCGCCCGTGGAGCTGGCGCTGGAGGCGGAGGAACGGGCCGTCGAACGATGGCGGGAGGTGCTCCGGCGCCACGCGGACGCGCTAGCGGTAGTTCGTTGGATCAAGATGTTCGGTGGGTACAAACTTGGCGCGGGGGCTTCCCCTGGTGAGGGAGCCGTGAGATGACCAAGACGAAGTCGTGTCCGCCCGCGCCGGGGCCGTTGGAGGAGTACGCGGCCCGGTTCGATGATCTGTTCACGCATGTGGCGCAGCGGCGTGGTTTTCGCGAGTGCCTGGCCGGGCTGCTGCAGCCGCGGGCCCGCAACAAGACGGTGACGTGTCTGGCTGAGGCGGAGCCGGTGACGGACGCGCGCTCGCCGCGGGCGCAGCGGTTGCAGTTCTTCCTGTCGGAGTCGTGCTGGGATCCCGATCAGATCAACGAGCGGCGGCTTGGCCTGCTGCTGGCCGATCCGGCAACCGCCGCGCATGCCGGCGGGGTGCTGGTGATCGATGACAGCGGGGATCGCAAGGACGGCACCGCGACTGCTGCTTTTGCCGGCCGCCAATGGCTGGGCCGGATCGGCAAGACCGATAACGGCATCGTCACCGTCACCGGGCCGATGAACGGCTGTACTACCCGCTGCACGCCCAGCCCTACACCCCGGCCCGGCGGCTGCCCGGCGGCAGGAACGACCCGGCCTTTCGCACCAAATGGCAGATCGCGGTGGAGCTGGCCGCCGCAGCCGGGCGGGCCGGAGTGGCCTTCCGCGCCGCGGTGGCCGTCCCGAAGTGGCGGCCGGCGACGAGTCGTTCGTGCGACTCGGGGGGTACGGAGTACCACGGCATGTCCCAGCCCATGAAGCGGCGGTAGCGGTCTGATTCCTCGTAGGGGCCCTGGCAGAAGACGGCGAAGGTGACGTCACGCTGGTGCAGATAGGACAGTTCGCGGACCTGTCCGGTGAAGAAGGAGGCGAGCTACCTTCGCCATGGGGACCGCGTCTACGAGACGTACTGGACTACCGGCCGCGGCGTCGAACCCATGGCGCCGTCCTACGGCATCCTCGATATGACCGTCTACGGACGGCAGGAGACTTGGGAGGACTCCCCGTCCGGCTGGCCGCAGCCGTACGAGACGCTCGGCCAGCAGTTCCGCAAGGACGGACGGCCGACCGCGCAATGGGCACGGATCGCCGCCGGCCACGACGACGACCTCCACAGCGGACAGCCCAGCACGGGCACGAGCAGCTCAGGCTGCTGCTCGTGAACCCAAGCCCGACGGCGGAGAACCATTCCTGATCACGCGATGTGGGCGGCGTGCGCGTCGATGAAGGGCAGCATGCGTTCCGCCTCTTCGAGCACAGCTTCGGGGTCGGCCAGCGGCCGGAACGGTGAAATGCGCACGGTCCCGTCCTTCAGCGCCCATGTGCCACTGACGAAGCCGTCCACGAGGAACGTCGGAACCCCGCCCGAGGCTGCCGGGGCGATGCGTTTGCGATCCTCCTCGCTGATCACTCGCCTCCGGTCCTGATGGCCGAGCAGACTGTTGTCGAACGCGGGCAGGAACCGCACCGGGGCCGGCAGATCAGGGTTGGTGAGCGTCGCCTCGGGCACGTCGAACAGATCCTTACCGTCTTCGTTCCGGTAGACGCGCAGGCGCGGCCTGAGCCCCTCCACCACCTCACGCAGCCGCGTCACACCGGCCCAGGCCTGCACATCAGGGACGCTCGCCGGCCCTAACGCCGCCAGGTAACGCAGAACCATCGTCTCGAGCCGCCGTTCCGAAGCCATGGGGATGCCCGTCCAGTCCTCCGCTAGGGTCACCTTGATCAAGGACCGGTTCCTCCACTTTCCCCAGACACCGGCCGACGGGCCGTGAACGAGCGGCTCCAAAAGCTCCACCGCATCGGCCAGCCGGTGCGCGTGGCGTCCAGGGAACCGCTCGCCCAGCAACAGGCCGAGCCCCCGCCGGGTCATCATCCGGCCGCTGAGCACCTCCCGGCCCATCTGCGCCAGCTTGCCCAGGTCCAGGCCCTCGATCTCCCGCGCGTAAAAGGTATGCCGCAGGGCGACGCTGACGATGGGCTCGACCGCGGGCCGCAGCCAGGCGAAGTCATGAGGACACATCAGATGCATGGTCCTGCGGATCACAGTCGAGCGGACCACGCTGCGATACTTTCTCCAGCCCGGAGGGAGCCTGGACGTCGTTACGCAAGGGGACTCCGGTGAATCGGGATGGCACCGCTCTCCCCGAGTTACTCGTCTATCACTGCTTTCTATGTACCGGGTCCCCTGAGAGCGGCCTCATACAATTTCTTGATGAAGCCTCCATCACTGGGCGCTGGAACTTCGTAGTAACCACCCTGCGGGCACAGGTCGGTCTTGTCCCGTGTGGGGTCATAGCCGATGTCCATGCCTCTGTCGAGAGGATCTGCCGCCTACCGGTACGCAACCTTCAGGTAGTCCATGGCGCCGCCGCCTGTCTTGGCGGCCACGGAAAGTGCCTGGATGTACTTCGTCGGCCATGTCTGGCTGTGAGCTGCGTGCACCGGCCAGGGGAAGACGTCATCGTGCCACACGTAGCCGCGAACCTGCTCCAAGCGCTGGAGCGCCCTGTGGACAGTGGCACGTGAGCGGCCGAGTTCCTTCCCCTATCTCTTCGGGGCTTAGCCCGTCTTGGATAAGGCGGAGGACCTCCTGATCGGAGATCCCACGAGGTCTAGTGCGTTGACCACATACGTTCACCGGGTCTGATGACACGCCGTTCGAGGTCCATGGCGGGTGTGCCGGGTGGCCCACCACTTAGCCCGAGTGGTGGGGCAGCTGTTACGTTCCGGGCATGAAAAAAGTCCCGTTCACCGGCGGTGAGAAGGAAAGCCTCCAGGCCAGCATGGACCGGCATCGCGACGCGGTGCTGTGGAAGGTCGAGGGCCTGGACGACGAGGCGCTGCGACGCCCCATGACCCCGTCCGGGACGAACCTCCTGGGCCTGGTCAAGCATCTGGCGGCCGTCGAGTACTGGTGGTTCGCCGACACATTCGGCCAGGAGCACGAGGAGCTCCCGTTCGACGACGATGATGAGGACGCCGACCTGCGCGTCGACCCCGGCGAGACCACTGCCGACGTCCTTGCCTTCTACGCCCGCGCCCGCGCGTCCTCGGACGAGGTCATCGAGAAGTTCGGCCTCGAGGACCTCGGCACCAACGAGCGCGGCGAGAAGATGACGCTGCGCTGGGTGCTCATCCACATGATCGAGGAGACCGCCCGGCACGTCGGCCACATGGACATCGTGCGCGAGCTCATCGACGGTGCGAGCGGCGACCACCAGCGCGCTTAGCTTGCTGCGGGTATACCTGCGCTGGCGCAACGCCAACGCCCGCGATCCCGACGTGCCGGCCGCCCAACGCCGAGAACGCGCCCGAGTCCGCAGCCAACGCCAGCAACGCTGGGGCCGCCCCACGCCCCAAGGCCGCATGATCAAACCCGGCGAACGTCTGTGGTCAACACACTAGCCATGGCAGGGAAGCCTCCATGCCCGAGGGCGGGATGCGGGTGTGGGTGCCATCGCATCCTGACATGTCTCATGCGCCGGGTCCCGCGTCCGCCGATGCTAGGCGTTCGCGTGGGTCCTGGGCGTAACAAGACCCGGATCCATGAGGCGCGTCACAGCCCACGTCCCCTGGATCCGTCATGAGGTTCTTGATCGCCTCTAGGGTGGCGTGTCGGTCTTTCCTCGGGGAGGATGCGCTTGAGAGAGCCGCATGCCGCCGGGAGAGGACCTATGATCATTTCAGGTTTCTTGCCTGTCTTCGCCGTAGGATGCCTCGGCGGAGCGGTGGCCGAGCTCAGCCGTTGGTGGAACTTACGGGAATCGGAGAACTTCCCGGCTTACGCACGCAGGGCGCGTTATTGGATCATCACTGGTCTGATGGTCGCGACCGGCGGCGGGCTCGCGGCGTTGTACGGCACGGACGCGCAGAACGCCATTCTGGTGCTCAATATCGGGCTGTCCGCGCCACTCATCATCAAGGCACTCTCCGAGACCAATCCCATGAAGCCGGATCAGGTGAAGACACCGGCCGGGCCCATGGTTCCGCCCACGTGGCAGTCCTTCCTGGCCGGGAAATAGGAGGACGGCGATGACGGCCGTGTTCACGCCCGGGCATGCGGTCGTGGTCGGCGTCGGGCGAGACCTGGATGTCACCGTGAAGGACGCGCAGGGCATCGCCGCGATCCTGCACGACCCAGAGCGCTGCGCCTATCCGGAGAGCCAGGTGGCCGTATTGACCGGCCCGCGGGCGAATCGCGCCGCCGTGCTCGAAGCGTTGGGCGACCTGGCGCGGAGAGCGGGCCCGGACTCCACGGCGGTCATCTACTTCTCCGGTCACGGGCTGCGGCACAATGGCGCGCATTTCCTCCTCCCGTACGACTACGACACCGCGGATCTGGCCAGGCTCGGCATCAGCGGGGCTCAGCTGGCGACCGCCCTGGAGGGTCTACGCTGCGGACGTCTGGCGCTCATTCTCGACTGCTGTCACGCGGGCGGCATGGCGTTCGAGGACCTCGGAGCGGTCAAGGCACCTATGCCTCCGGAGGCGCGGGAGCTGATGGTCGCGGGAAAGGGCAGGGCCCTCATCGCCTCATCCAGGGAGAGCGAATACTCCCTCACCTCCAAGCCCTACAGTTACTTCACCCGCGCGCTGGTGGAGGCATTTTCCGGCGTCGGTAACAGCGCGGAGGACGGTTATGTCCGAGTGGCCGATCTGGCCATGCACGCCCGGCAGGTCGTGCCCAAATGGACTAAGGGCCGCCAGCACCCGACGCTGGACTACCGGGAAGCCGACAATTTCGTGCTCGCCTACTACGCGGCGGGAAATGCCCGCACGAAGGGGCCGCCCATGGCCTTTGCACACGCGTCCGACCCCGAGACTCTTCCGTCGCCTTTCGGCGTCCGCGGAGTGCGTTCCTTCCTGGCGGACGCCCTGTCTGACTCGGAGCTGGACGACCTGTGCCTGGACTACTACCCGCGGGTATACGGCGAGTTCTCCTCCGGGATGAGCCGTCCGGCCAAGATCCGGGCGCTGGTGGAACACTGCGCGAACCGGGACGGTCTAGCGGAACTGGCCCAGCGCGTACGCACGGTCAACGCCAATGCCTACGACCGCCACTTCGTGAGATGAAGCCAACCCTGCGGCGACTACGCCGTGTCTATGATGGTGCGCTGGAGGGTGAAAATGGCCGACCGGGAGTTGAGGCTTAATTCGATCCACCGCTACGTCAAGTCGTCGCCGACTTTCGTGCTCGAGGAGCACAGTCATTGCGAAGTGCCCGCCGGCTGCGGCGGCGTGGTCCTGCGCTGGCGCAACCCGCGGGAATCGGTGCCCGTCACCATTCGGGTGGCGCTGCGCGACGCGACCGAAGCTCGCTTCACCGTCGACGGGGTGCCACCGGCCTCGGCCGTGCCCCTGCTGAAACCCGGCGTCCACGTGTTCACTGCCGAGGTGACGGCCGCCACCTCTTCAAGGCCGACGCTCCTGCTCGCCATGTACCACGGGGATCCGCGAACAGGGATGATCCTGCTGTCGTCCCCGGACGGGTCGTTCCGCTGGACACCTGAGGCTCCCCACGACGACTCGTGGCTGGAAGCCGGCTTCGACGACACCGACTGGCTCCCCATGACGGCCGGCGTGTTCCCCGACGACGCCGACGATCGGCGCGGCCACCAGGTGCTCGAATTGGGCGCACAGCCGCTCTCCGCCCCGGCCGAACGCCTGTGGATGCGCCGGCTCTTCCACGTCCCCGCACCATTTGAGCACTGAGGAACGGCCATGCGCTTCACCGAGAGGGTGCCGAGGGAGAAGTTCGAGCGGCCTCCTCTGGCCGTCGTGCCCCAATACTTCGGGTGCACGGTCTTCGACCGCCGCACCTCGCGTTACCTGCCGTTCGATCAGGACACGACGCGGCTGCTCACCGACCTGATCGACCAGCCGTTCCCGAGCATCAGGTCCGAGTGGGCACAGCGCGAACCCTCCGAGTTGGTGGGCGCGCTCGACCGGTTCTTCGACCACTTCGACGAACTCGGCTTCTTCACCCTGGACCAGCGGCTGGCCGGGGAACTGCTGGACGTGGAGCCCCATCCGGAACACCTGACCGGGCCGCTGGCCGTCCACCTCGAAATAGTCGCCTCATGCAACCTGACCTGCACGCACTGCTTCGCCGGCGACCTGCCGCGGCGAGAGCGGCGGCTGACGCTCGACGAGCTCGACCGGTTGTTCGCCGACATGGCAGCGGTGGGGGCCTTCCGGTTGGGGCTGACGGGCGGCGAGCCGCTGCTCCGCAAGGATCTCTTCGACATCATCGATCTGGCCACCGGCCACGGGTTGCACCCGTGCGTGACCACCAACGGGCTGCTCATCGACAAGGACGTGGCACGAGCCTTCGGCGAGCGGGATCTCGTCTGGCTCAACGTCAGTCTGGAAGGGGCGACCGCGGAGTCCAACGACCGGGTACGCGGCGCCGGCACCTTCGAGCGAGTGCTCGACCGGCTGGCAGTGCTGCGTGAGCACGCCCGGTTCACACTCGCCTTCACCATCATGAGCACCAACGCCGGGGAAGTCGAGGAGTGCGCCGCACTCGCCGAACGGGTGGGTGCCTCCACGGCAGTGTTCCGGCCGCTGTACCCGGCTGGCACGGCGCTGGGCCACCTCGATCTCATGCCCACCTACGATCAGTACACCGAGGCGCTCGACCGGCTGGCCGGAGCTGCGCCCGTGCTGCGGCACATCGACCCGTTCAGTCCGCGGCTGCGCGAGGAGCGCCAGTCCGTGGTGCATCAGAATCTCGGCTGCGGGGCGGGCAACCTGGTCTGCTCCATCTCCGTTTCGGGAGAGATCAATCCCTGCAGCTTCCTCGGGTCCGCGTACGTCGCCGGGAACATCCGCGAGCATCGGCTCGCCGACCTATGGCACCGCAGCGAAGGCTTCACCTCGATCAGGACACTGCCCGGCGGCACCTGCGGCGAGGCGGATGGGTTCAGCGGAGGGTGCCGAGCCCGGGCGCTGGCGTTCAACGGCTCCATCGACGCCGCCGACCCGTGGCTGGCGGCGCCGCAGCGGCGCCACCCCCTGCTCACGCTCTATGTGATCGGGGACGACAGGCATGGGTGAAGAATATGCCTGGCTGTACGAGCTCGACCCGCGCGAGGGCGACCCGCGCGGTCTCGCCGACATAGCGGCTCGGCTCCAGTGCGAGGGAAGTACGCACATCGCGGCCTCGTTCTACGATCACGCCTTTGCCCTCGACCCCTCGGATGAGGGGATCGCCCGCGCACGCGCCGAGGTACTCGACTCGCTGGCCGTCGTCGAGCACCGCATCGTCTTCCGCTACGTCCCCCGGCGGAGGTACCTCATGGGGAGCAGTACCGGAGAAGCCGACGAGCAGCCCGTGCATCCGGTGTTGGTCGGCGGATTCTGGCTGTCGGAGACGCCGGTGAGCTGGGCGTCCTTCGCGCACCTCATGGATTGGTCGCCGCCACCGTTTTCCCACCCCAAGGATCCCCCGAGCGGCGACCGCACCATGTTCATGCTGAACGAGGCCAACAAGATCAGGTTGCAGTACTGCGAGGACGGGACCGTCGCGGCTCGGGACTGGCACGCCCATGGCGCCGCCGAGGGTTCCGACCTTCAGGAGCTGTTCGGTGCCGTGCCCCGTGAAGACCCGCGCCGCCCGATCCGTTACGACCGCAAGCCGATGGTCAGCGTCGCGTGGGAGGAGGCGGTGGAGCTCGCCAACCGGATCAGCGACGATCGCGTCACCTACCGGCTGCCCACCGAGGCGGAGTGGGAGGCCGCCGCGCGCGGCGGGCTCGTCGGCAGACGCTACTCCTGGGGAGACGCTGCGCCGTCACGCGACATCTGCGACGCCGAACGCTTCGACCATTTCTCGATCCTGCCGTCGCGGCAGCTCCCGCCCAATGGTTACGGGTTGTACGGCATGTGCGGCGGTGTCTGGGAATGGACCAGTGACTGGTACGACGCCGAATACTACGGGCAGAGTCCCGCCGTCGATCCCACCGGCCCCGGGCTCGGCACAGAACGCGTGCTGCGCGGCGGGTCCTGGGCCGACTGCGCCGACGTGGTGACCGTGTCGTTCCGCAACTCTCGCGACCAGAGCCCGTGGTGGATCGGGGAATGGGGGAAGCACATGACGCCCAACATCGGCTTCCGCCTGTGCCGGCTGCAGGCCTAGGGCGGCACGATGTCCAGGATGTCCCGCGCCGGAGCGGTCCGCAACCTGATCAATGACGCGCTCAGCGAGCGAGAGGTCCGCGATCTCGCCCTCGACTATTTCTACCCCGTCCACAAAGAGTTCTCCGACGCGATGAGCCGGCCCGAGATCATTCGCCGGCTGGTCGTCTGGTGTGACCAGCACGGTGCGCTGGACGAGCTGATCGAGCGGGTCGGCGAGCTCAATCCCGCGGCGGTGGCGGCCTTCACCGATGTCGCTGAACCGGCGCGGACGGCCTCGGTCACCAGGGCGCGCCCCTTCTTCATCGCTCACCCGCTGCCAGCCGCACCCGCCTTCGTCGGCCGCGCCACTCACCTCGAGGCGCTGGAACGCTTCGCCGCCACCCCCGGCGGCGGCCTGTTCTGCCTCGTGGCCCTGGGCGGGGCCGGCAAGACGGCGCTCGTCGCCGAGTACCTCGACCGGGTCCGGTCAGGAGCCGTCCCTGTCCCGGACTCCTTGTTCGTGTGGAGCTTCTACGACGATCCCGACACGGCGCGATTCATGGGACAGCTGTACGCCTATCTCGCGCCCTCGCTCCCCGGAGGCCGGCACACGGACGAGCTAGGCGAGGCCGGCTGGTTCTACCACATCGTCCAGGCCTTCGAGCAGGAAGGACGTCATGTGATCGTGCTCGACGGGCTCGAACGCGTGCAGGTGGCCCGCGACGCCGCCGGGCGCTTCGGTGACATCACCGACCCGATGCTCGCCCAGCTCGTCC
Organism: Nonomuraea turkmeniaca; assembly: GCF_005889735.1. Lineage (GTDB taxonomy): Bacteria > Actinomycetota > Actinomycetes > Streptosporangiales > Streptosporangiaceae > Nonomuraea > Nonomuraea turkmeniaca. The sequence goes on along the minus strand of NZ_VCKY01000162.1, from coordinate 9,733 downwards.
GCCAACTGGCCGCCGGCCTGGGGAACACCAAAGCCGTCATCACGAGCCGCTTCCCCCTGACTCGTATCGAACCGTGGATCGGCCGTACCGTTTGGATGGAGGACGTCACCTCGCTCACTCCGGATGAAGGCGTGCAGTTGCTCCGCCGGCGTGGCGTCACGGGAACGCCTCAGGACCTGACGGACCTTGCGGAGAGGTTCGGCGCTCATGCGCTGACGCTCGACCATCTGGGCAGCTACCTGGCGGCGTTCTGCGACGGAAACCCCGCGGCCGCCCGCGACCTGCCCCAGGCCGCACCGGAATCGGCGAGTCCGCAGGAACGTCGGCTGGCGAGCTGCCTGATGGCATACGAGCGAGCCCTTCCGGAGGGGGAGGTGGCGCTGTTGAGCCGGCTGTCCGTCTACCGATTCGCCATCGCCGCCGGAGATCTCGCGGCGGTCTTCGCCACGGCGAGCGATTCTCGCGTATCGGGACCGTTGGCCGGGCTCGCGGTAGCGGACTTCCAGCGGTTGCTGCAGCGCCTGGCCGACCTGCACCTGGTGCTGCCGAGCGGTGGGGAGCTGTTCACCGTGCACCCGGCGGTTCGTGATCACTTCTATCGCCGCTTTCTCGACGCGAGGCTCGCGCACGAGGCGGTCAGGCGGCGCTACAGCTCCCTGGTCGCTGCGCCCGGGCCTGGCTTGCCCCGCGACGACGCCGCCCTCGACGTGCTCGAAGAGCTGATCCATCACACGCTCAGCATCGGCAGGTCGCAGGAGGCCGCCGACCTGTTCCTCACCCGCCTGGGCGGTACCGAGCATCTCGCGTGGGCGCTCGGGCAGTACGGGCGCTGCATTCGGATCATGGAGCAGTTCCCGCGCTGCCCCCATCCCGGAGGATTGTTGTGGTGCCTGCGCGCCCTCGGCGACTTGGAGGCGGCCCGGCGGCTCGCCGAGCCGGGAGACCTTTGGTGGCAGGGAATGCTCGGCTGCCTGGAAGGAAGGCTGAACACGGTGGCCGACCTCCTGCAGGCCTGCCACGAGGACCCCATCCTGACCATCTGTGAGGTTCTCACCGGGCGCGCGGAGCCGGAGACGCTGGGGCAGGCGCCACACTGGCCGGGACTGCCGATCTCAATCGCCGACGCATGGCTGGCGGTGGGAAGGCCCGATGAGGCCGCGGCGGCGGCGAACGCGATCCCGCGCGACGGCTGGAACGACGAGACCGCCCGCGCCGACCTCATATTGGCCGAAGTCGCGCGGCGTCAAGGTGAGCTCGGCCGCTGTCAGGCACGTCTCGACAAGACGGGACAGTGGGTGATGCGGTCAGGCTCGCAGGAGCATCTCTGCCTGCTGCACCTGCTGCGCGGACGCCTGGCGATCGACAACGGCGATCTCCCCAGGGCCGCGACCGTGTTGAGACAGGGGATACACGTGGCGCAAGACTGCGGGTTCGGGCTCACGCATATCGAGCTTCAGCTCGAATCGGCCAGGCTCGCGCTGGAGGCCGGTGACCCGCTGGCGGCTCGGGCTCATGCCCAGATGGCGCTGCACGGCGTGCGTCGCGATGACAGCATCGCCGCCACGGACCTGCCCGGCGCGGACCACCCGGACTGCCGCTACCAGCCCGGAATCGCGCGAGCCACGGAGATCATGGCTCTGGTCTCCTAGGCTCGGGCTCCCTCCCGACCTGACGGACCGGGTTGGCCGAACCAGTGCCCTGAGCATGACCGGTGACTGCATCAACCCGACCGGGTCCTGCAGCTCGTCCGCCGCGCGGCCATCGACGCAAAGGACCTCTCCGCTGTCGCGACCCTGATGATGAGATACGACGACGCGCAACGCTGCGAAGTGGCGCGCGAGTTACCCGGATACCTGCCGATCGCCCGGCAGGCCGGCACCCGCCGGGATCAACCGCAGTGAGGGCAGGCTCGTACGTGCGGGGCTGATCCTGCTCGACCGGGTGCTCAAAGCACCCGATGGCGATCTCGACGCCTACGGCCCGCGCTGGCCGCCGCGCTGCTCTGCGAGTCGGCCGATGCGCTCGAGTGGACGGCCGCTGTGAAGGAGAGCTCATTGCGCTCGCGTCCTCTACACGCATCGTCTGCCGTCTGACCGAACTCGGGGACCTTCGGCATGTTCACGCGTACATGCCCGAAGAGGGACGACTCCCGCCGGATACAGCGAACTGTGGAGGCACCTGACGTGGTGAGTGCGATGAACAAGGCCATGGCCTACCGCGCTTTCCCAGGATCAGCGGATGTGTGATCTGACAGGTGCAGCCGCCGGGCGATGGCCTGGTTGCCCAGCCCGGCCGCGACCAAGGTCAGATACGTGCCGCCACGATAAGCCTCCAGCTGACGAAGCAGTGTGGTCTTCCCGGACTGGCGAGGCCCGTTGATGATCACCACTCTGAACGCTTCCAGGAATTCCACGGCGTGATAGCGATAGGTCGCGCGACAAGATCCATCGCAGCACCGCCCACCAGCGGGAACGACATTCCACAAGAGAAGCACCGACATTTGACGGTACTTGAAACCGGCCGCGCAACACGGCCTGCTGTGCGAGCGCGTCGATGACCTGTGCCCAGTCGCTGGAGGGCAGGAGCAGGATGTCGGCCCGGGCCTGCCCGGCCTGCCGGACCAGCGGCATGAAGTTGGCGTCGAACGGTTCGAGGGGTCGTTCCACTTCAACGACCTGTTGACGTCGGATATCGCGCACCTTGTCTACGGGGTCTGCGCCTCGGGCTCGCCCGTGGAGCTGGCGCTGGAGGCGGAGAAGCGGGCCGGCGAACGATGGCGGGAGGTGCTCCGGCGCCACGCGGACGCGCTCGCCACCTGATTCCTCGTCGGGCCGTCCCCTCACATCAGGACGACCGATGAGTTTTCTCGCTGACGCCGGTCTGTAGAGGAAACGACCTGCGCTGAAGGAGAGACGGCGATGACCAAAGACCCAGCACTGCAGGCCCTGGCCAGGCTCGTCGGCACCTGGAAGATCACCGGTGGGCACGACGGAACCGTCACCTACCGCTGGCTGAACGACTTCTTCCTCCAGCAGGATGTCCACCTGGGCGACACGCACGGCATCGAGATCATCGGCCGGGAACGGACGCTGATGGCCGAGCCCAGCGCCGACATCAAGTCTCGCTACTACGGCGACGACGGCAGCACCCTCGACTACACCTACGAGCTCGACGGCGACACCCTCACCATCTGGGCGGGTGATCGGGGATCCCCCGCCTACTACCAGGGCACCTTCAGTCCTGACGGCCGCAGCCTCAGCGGAGCCTGGGTCTACCCGGGCGGGGGCGGCTACGACTCCAACGCCGAACGCGTCGACTAGGTGACGGCTGGCTGACGCATGGCGCTACAGCGCCGCCCTCTCCCTCGGCCGGCGTGGACGCATGGGAATCGTGCTGAAAATCAAGGCCGTGAGCGAGCGCTACGGCACCACCGTGGCACTTGACGGCGTGGACCTGGACGTGGACCGCCTCGGCCGGGCCGGCCCCGCTCGGCCGAGGGAGACGAGGCCGGGCCCGCGCCGGTGGTGCTGTTGACCGACGGCCGCCTGTTTGACAACGAGGGCGGCGGCGCAGCGGCTACGGTGATCGCCGGGGTGCATTGCCTGGAGCGCCGAGATCATCAGGAAGGCGGACTGGAGCGATGTGCGGCCGGTGCCGCCTGCCAGATGCGTCCGCTGTACGGCCCGGCTCTAGGTGGCTGGTGTCGAGCGGGTCATCTCGGCCGGGCGATTTCCGGGTGACTCGCTCATCGCCGGCTCTGCGCGCTGGTTGAGAAAACCATTACGCGACGCAGAACTCGTTGCCCTCCGGGTCGAGCATCACGATGTGGCCAAGGTGCTCACCGTAGAACTCCTCGCGGACAGCTGTAGCCCCGGCCACGACCAGCTCGGTTGCTTTCGCGCGAATGAGCTGCTCGCGCTCGGCCATGTCCCATGGCGGCTCGCCTGCCACCCGGATATCGATGTGCATCCTGTTCTTGGCTGTCTTGCCCTCAGGAACCCGGAGAAAGCCGATGGCTGGGCGCACGCCGTCCGGGTCGATGATGGATGCGCCGTCCGGGTCGTCGTACCCCGGCTCAGCCACGTAGCCGAGCGCGGTCGCCCAGAACGCAGCAACCTTGTGCGGGTCGGCCGCGTCGCAACCGAGCGTCCAGTGCGTCGTCATGCCTGCAAGGTATCGCGGTGCGCGCTGGGCCTGCATGAAGTCCGGACCTTCAGGCGCCCCACAAGGCCCTCTGTAGCGTCAGTCGGCGGCTTCGTCGAACGTCAGGCCGCGCCTCTTCGCGGCCCAGGCCAGTGTTTCCTCGGCCGTCTGGCGCAGTCCGGGAATGGCCCGCTGAGCGATGCGGTGCAGCTGGTCCAGCGCCGAGTCCGAGCCGATGTCCGCGAGCACCCCCGCACAGTGCTTGCCGAAGCTTGCCGACCTCTCGAGCGCCAGAGGGTCCAGCTCGGTACGTTCGGACATCCACGTCCAGTTGCTCAACACCGACGCGGGCGTGAACGTCTCCCAACCCTTCATCTGCACGGGCGTCTCCCCCGTCGAACGCGGGTGAGATCGTCATGTGCGGCCCCTTCAAGGTCTCGATTCCACGTACCGGAGCCAAGATCGACGTGCGCCAGCGCTGGAAGCAGACCGGCAGCACGGTCGGTTTCAGCGGTGGCGCGCAGAGCCCCTGGATCATCTGGTGATCCAAAGACGAAGCCGCAGCGGCCCGCCGCGAAGGGGCGCGGCGGGCCGTTCGGCTCAGTAGCGTTCGCTGAGGTTGAGGTTGATCTCGGTCAGTACGGTCGTCGCCTTGGTGTACCGGAGCAGGTTCGCGAGGGTGTCCGGCAACAGGAGGGTGGCCTGCGCGTGGCGGGCGGCCTGGCCCACGGACCTCAGTTCCAGGGCCGCGGCGACCAGCGAGACGATCTTCGTGGCCGCGTTGATCCGCCGGTCGGCCAAGTTGAGGTATGTCGTCAGCAGCTGGGCTCGGAGGAGGTCGGACTGGCTGATCGAGAGGGCGAAGACCGCCTTCACTTCTGCCCGGGTGAGGACGCCGTCGGGAGCGGAGCCGTCGGCTCCGTCGAAACGGGTATCGGTCGCCTGGATGCGGGCCAGCAGTTCGGCGGTCTGCCGGTCGGGGTGCAGCTGCCAGGACAGCTGGGGCCATGGGTTCCGGGTGGGCGCGACCTCGGTGATGCTGGTGGAGTCCGTCGCGGTCACCGGCTCGTAGGCGCAGCCGTTCGGGTTCTGGTACGTGGCCGTGGCCGAGTCGGGGATCTCGTTCCCGGCGACGAACAGCAGGCCGGGCCGGGCGGTGAACTGGATATCGGAACTCGCGCCGCCGGCGATCGATCCGAGCGACCAGGTGAGCGTGGTCGTGCCGTCCGCGTTGGCGGTGACGGACGAGGGCTTGGGTCCGGCGCCCTGGTCGAGGGCCTGACTGTAGTAGACCCCGGCCGGGAGGGTGTCGGTGAGGGTCACGTCGGTGGCCGTGCCGCTGCCCACGTTGGTGGCCTTCAGATCGATCGTCATCGCCTCGCCGGCGTTGACGGTCGGCGGCGCCGTCTTGGACAGGGTGAGCTTCGGGGCGTGCACGGTGGTCGTGGCCGTCGCGGTGTTGTTGGTGGTGTTCGCCTCGGCTCCGCCTTTGGTGTCGCGCGCGATCGCCGTGGCCGTGTTGGACAGGACGGTCCCGTTGGCGGTGTCGCAGGGAATCGTATAGGTGAACGTCTCGGTTCTGGACAGTCCCGCGCCCAGGTAGGGCACCTGGCGCGACTGGGCGCCGCCGCCGGGCGGGGTGTCGGTCAGGTCGATCGCCGTCGCGAGGCCGGTGCCGACATTGTCCAGCTTCACCTGGTACTTCAGGGTGTCGCCGGGCTCGGCGTCAGACCGGTCGACGGTCTTCGTCGTGGCGATGTCGGGGTCGTACTGGTTGAAGAAGGACAGCTCCTGCCGCACCGCCGTGTCGAAGTTGAGCTCCTTTTCCGGGTCGCCGCCCGCGCCGGCGCAGAGCGACGGGCTCGTGCCCGTGGTGTAGCCGCTGCAAGCGGGCCCGTCGGCGTCGGGGGACAGTGCCGCCCGGAACTTGACGGCCGACCAGTCGTCGTGATCCTTGAGGGGCGGGCTGCCCTTGTTGTCGTTGATGTCCACGTCCACCGTGCCCGCATCGATGATCGGCCTGCCGGTGGCGTCGTGGTTGTCGTTCCAGTTGAGCGGCCCGTTGCCGATGTCCGACCGCAACAACCTGGGGCCGCCCGCGGTGGGGTTGTCATGCCACCAGAAGGTGTAGTCGGTGCCGTCCTTTATCCCGTCCGCCTCGTTCAGCTGGGGCTCCTTCAGCTCGGGAAGTTTTCCGCTCGAGTAGCCGATGCGGACCGCCCCCTTCCTCCAGTCCCGCAGCTCATCGACCAGCAGCGGCGGCGGGCTGTTGGGAATCCCCGTCTGGAAGAAGTAGTTCATGACGCTGATGTAGTTGGGCTTCCAGTTCTCGCCAGTGTCGCCGCCGTGATCCAGGCTCAGCGCGTGCCCGAGTTCGTGCATGATGGTGCCGGCCTGGTCCTGTACGGTGCCGACCCAGGCGTCGTCGTCGCCCGTATTGGGCGTGAGCACCTGCCGGTCGGTCGGGTGCGCGCTGGTCGTGTCGCAGATGCGGTCGGGGCCCACGTGGATCTGAGTTCCGATCACCGCGTCGTCGCCGGCCCGCGTGGTCTGCAGCATGCCGTCCCCGGCGTAGTCGCGGCCGAAGTCCGCCACGCACATGGTTCGCCATGAGCCGAGGGTGACGATGAAGTCCTTGTTGTTGTCTCTGGTGGGTTCGCAGCATTGCCCCGACGTTCCAGGGTCGGGCGTGCTACCGCCTCCGCTGCCGAGCATGATGTCATGCGCGAAGATCGCATAGTGCGCGTACGGGGCCAGCTCCGCGGGGAAGTTGGCGTTGCGCGCATTACGGAAGTCGTTGTTGTTGTTCAGGCCCATGGTCGCTTGTTCGGGAAGCTGCCTTCCCAGAATGTGGATGAAGTCGACGCCGTCCCGGTGTGTCCCCGGGTAGGGGCACGGATTCTCCGCCTTGACCGGCGCGGCGTCGAAGGCGTTCTTGACCAGCGTGATCGCGGCATCCTTGGGCCGGTGGGAGTGCCTGGCGTCGGCCATGAAGTCGGTCTGCAGGATGATCGTCTTACGGCATGGGTCGGCGCCGCCCGCTGGGAGATCGGCGATGACCGCGCCGTTGCGGTCGCGTACCCCGGAAAGCTCAATGATGTCCGGGATGCCGTCGTGGTCGGTGTCGGGTAACACGGTGGAGACGGTGATGCCGATCCTGGTTATCCTGCCGTCGTTGTCCTTGGGGTAGCCATGGTCGCCGTCGCCCTCGGCGCAGCTCTGGCCCACCTTCCGGCCGTTGGAATGGGTGCAGGGTGTGCCGAAGACGATGTCGTCCCCCGACAGGGAGCCGGAGCGGATGTCGTAGACGAGGTTCAGTTCGACGTCGTCGCCCCTGGGGCTGATGTCCATCCTGTCGTCGTTGGTGTTGAGGCCGTCGTCCCAGTCCCACAAGGTGACGGTGATGTCCACGGTCGGCTTGTCGCCGGGCAGGTCCGTCTTGGTGAAGCGCCAGCCGTTGGGCGCCTCGGGCAGGCCGAAGGGCTCGAATTCGTCGTCCTCGATCCGCGGGCCTGTCTCAATGGGCCCGTCGGCGATGCGGACTCTCGGGAAGTAGTCTCCGTCTCCGATACCCCCGCCGTCGGGGTCCTCGATCTGCCGGAGATAGTCGATCGAGAAGGTCAGCGACAGGGTCGGGGCCGCCGCCGCGGCCGGTGTGGCCAATACCGGAATCCATGCGACGAGTAGCCCTCCGATCGCCCCGAGCGTGAGCCGCCGGCGCCACGACGCCCACCGCCCCTGCCACGTTCTCGCTCCATGTTCGACGCCCACGGTCTCCTCCTGGGGTTTGCCGCCCGTCAGAGGATCGTCCGCCGCATCACCGCCCGGCGCATGAGTACCCCCTACTCAGTCGGGTCGGTCGAGTTCGAGGACGGGAGACTCAGAGGTCATCGGGATAGAGCGGCGGGTAGTGGCGCATCGGTGGTTGGCCGAGGTACGCCCAGACCTCGACCTTGACCCCTCCCACCTCGCCCACCGCGTGCAGCCGGCCACCATCCCCGTCCGGGTCCCACAGGGGCGTGACCCGCAGATATCCGGCCCACTGATTGACCATGCCTTCGAGGGCTTCGCTGTCGCCGCTGTCGTGTGAGAGCTGACCGTCCAGCTCGCCCGTGCCGCCTTCCAGGTCAAGGACGTCGGAGACCCCCCACGTGGCAACCGGCAAATCCTCCGTCAGGAGCTTGAACAGCAGAGAGACCGCGTTGGACTGCAGCCTGCGGATGGCCGCGTCGTCGGTGAAGCTCATCGGTGCCGTCCCTCCATAGCGAGCCAGGTGGTGGCCCATACCGATATCGACGATCGGCCTGCCTTGCCAGGTTCCCGCCATTACGTCGTCATACGGCTGGGGCACGTCTGTGCCGCTCGAGCGTCGAGTGGCCGTTCCGGACGCGCTCGACGAGTTGGGCGCGCACGCCGTCATCGGAAGATCGTGAGAGATCGGGTCGCAGTATCATGAGCGCCATGCATCCGCCCGTACCGCACACCCCGTGGAGCCGTCCGCCCCAACCCGGTCCCACCGGGGCGCAGGCGCATCTCGTCCTCGAGGTGAAGCGGCATTGGCTCAGCTTCATGCTGGGCATGATCACCCCCATGATCGTCCTCAATGGCCATCCGATGCTGGGCCAATGGGGCCGCAACACGATCCCGCTTCCTCCCGGCCAGCACCATCTTCACGTCCACCTGCCCTATTTCCTCCCCGCGAAGATCGGTCCTGCGGACCTGACGGTCTGGCTCCAGCCCGGGATGGCACTCGAACTCGAATACCGCGCCCCCATGTGGGCCCACTCCCGAGGCGCCCTCGGCTCCGCGCCCCAACCATGGAACGGAAAGGGCTGCATCATCGCGCTACTGGCGATCCTGGGCGGCTGGTTGGTGCTCGTGCTGATCGTGATCGTCGTTTCGGTGCTCTCGTTCGGCCAGTAGCCGACAGATCAGCCGCAGAATCCACTGTCCCAGGTGGGCCTGCGCCAAGTGATCAAGCCGTCCATTCTGCCTTGGGGTTCTCCTGCCGCACGGTCGTGCCCCCGGCTCGCACGGTGGGGTCCATGACGCGTCGCAGGAACGCATCAGGAGCTCACGCCGCAGTCGTCGCACGCGTTCGAGTGACGACAACGATCCCCGGTCCGCGATCGACTACGAGATCCTTGTCAACGGCACACGCGAAGATCGGGTACCGCTCTGTCAGCCCGTGCGACACTTTTCTCATATGACAGTGTTCACGTGTGGAGGCTGTGGCACGGCGGTGACCGTCGAGCTGAAGCGGACATCCTGCACACCGGCCTTCCCCCGGAACCAGGACCTCGATCCTCCCCCGTTCATGGCGCCCGGCCAATTCGCCGTCGACACGGAGCCGTTCGGACGGGACGGCATCCGCAGGACGATCGTGATCAACGAGGGCGACGTCCGCGCGCTCGTCTACCGTCCAGACGCGGCCAGCGGGTGCTGCGGCTACACCGGTGACGACGGGCCCAACATGATGTGCGAGGCATGCGGCCGACCGATCGCCACAGCACTTGACGATTGCGGCATGGCCTGGAGTTCCGTGCGACTCGACCCCGACGCGATACAGGGCGCGCCACCTCCCCCGCCG